>CAZOYA010000214.1:0-5958 GCA_964583815.1 uncultured Gemmatimonadaceae bacterium
GAGGTCGCCTGCACGGGCGTCCACGGCGCGAACCGCCTGGCGTCGAACTCGCTTCTCGAGACGGTCGTGTTCGCCCACCGCGCGGTGCAGCGCCTGGTCGATCCGCCGGACCCGCTGCCGCCCCCTCCGGCGCCGAGTCCGGACGCCCGCGTGCTGCGGCTGCCCGAGCCCGACGGGGGTCCGCCGGCGCTCGAGGAGCTGCGCGAGCTGATGTGGCGGGACGTGGGCATCGAGCGGACGGGCGAGGGGCTGGAGCGGGCCGTGGAGCGCCTGCGGCGCTGGGCCGCCTCGCTTCCCGCGGCGACCGACCGGGCGGGGTGGGAGCTCCGCTCGCTCGTGACCTGCGGCCGGCTCGCCGCGGAGGCGGCGCTCCTGCGGGAGGAATCCCGTGGAGCGCACTATCGAAGGGATTTTCCGGCGCCCGACGAGCGTTGGCGCCGGCACGTCGTCTTCCGCGCCTGAGGGCGCGAGGGGGATCCACGGTCGGGATGGTCGCAGAGGATCTGCAGCCGAAGCTCTTCACGGTCTGGCGGGAGGGCTACGGCCGCGAGGAGCTCGTGCGGGACGTGCTGGCCGGCGTCGTGGTCGGCATCGTGGCGCTCCCGCTCGCGATCGCGTTCGGGATCGCGTCGGGGGTGCGGCCGGAGCAGGGGCTCTACACGGCCATCGTGGCCGGCTTCCTCATCTCGCTCCTGTCGGGGAGCCGCGTCCAGATCGGCGGGCCCACGGGCGCCTTCGTGGTGCTCGTGTTCGCGATCGTCCAGGAGCACGGCTACGACGGCCTGGCGGTGGCGACGCTCATGGCCGGCGTGCTGCTCGTGGTCATGGGGGTGGCGCGGCTCGGGAGCGTCATCCGCTTCATCCCCTACCCGGTGACGGTGGGATTCACGAGCGGCATCGCGCTGCTGATCGCGCTCCAGCAGGTGCCCGACGCCTTCGGGCTCGAGCTCGAGGAGGCACACGCGGAGTTCTGGCCGAAGGTGGTGAGCTACTGGGAGGCCGCCCCCACCGCGACGCTCTGGCCCGCCGTGATCTGCGCGCTGAGCCTCGCGACGGTCGTGTGGTGGCCGCGGCTCACGCGCCGGGTGCCGGGACCGCTCGTGGCCATGATCGTGACGACCGGGCTCGTCGGCGGTCTCGGCCTCCCGGTCGAGACGATCGGCAGCCGCTTCGGGGGCGTGCCGACCAGCCTCCCCACGCTCCGGCTCCCGAGCGTGCCGCTCGCGCTCGTCCCCGAGCTCGTGTCGCCGGCGATCGCGATCGCGCTGCTCGGCGGCATCGAGTCGCTCCTCAGCGCCGTCGTGGCGGACGGCATGACGGGACGGCGGCACCGCTCGAACGCGGAGCTCGTGGCGCAGGGCGTGGCGAACATCGCCTCTCCGCTCTTCGGCGGGATTCCCGCCACGGGCGCGATCGCGCGGACCGCCACGAACGTGAAGAACGGGGGGCGGAGCCCGGTCGCCGGGATGGTCCACGCGCTCGTGCTCGTGCTCGTCCTGACGCTCGTGGGCCGCTGGGTCGCGCTCGTGCCCATGGCCGCGCTCGCCGGCGTGCTGCTCCACGTGGCGTACAACATGAGCGAGTGGCACGTCTTCCGGTCCCTGCTCCGGGGGCCGAAGAGCGACGTGCTCGTGCTCCTCGTCACCTTCGGGCTCACCGTGTTCGTCGACCTCGTGGTGGCGATCCAGGTCGGCGTGGTGCTCGCGTCGCTCCTCTTCATGCGGCGGATGGCCGAGGTCACCGAGGTCCGCGCGATCTCGCAGCAGTTCCTCGAGGAGGAGCGCGTCGGCTTCGAGCGCGAGAACGCCGACGTGCAGCTCCCGCCGGACACGGAGGTCTTCGAGATCGGCGGGTCGTTCTTCTTCGGCGCCGCGCAGAGCTTCAACGAGGCGCTCCGCCGGGTCACGAAGCGCCCGAAGGCGGTCATCCTCCGGATGCGTGACGTCTACGCGATCGACGCCACGGGCCTGCACGCGCTCGGGCAGGTGTACGACCGGCTCGCGCGGCAGGGCACGGTGATGCTGCTGTCGGGGATCCGCGACCAGCCGCGCGACGCGCTCGAGCGATCCGGCCTGCTCGAGCGGTTCGGATCCGGGAACGTGCTGAGCTCCTTCCGCGACGCGGTCGCGCGGGCGCACGAGGTCGTGGGGAGCGCGACGGAGGAGCCGGAGGAGCCGCGCGCCGCGCGCCCGTAGCCCCCGGCGCTCAGGAGTCGGGCAATCCCGGGCGGGGCCGGAGGGGCGGGTCCTCGAGCCCGAGGCCCACGAGGATCTCGCGCAGGTAGGCGGCCTCGTGCTCCGCGGCGTACGCGCCGGCGACGATCCGGTAGCGGACGGAGCAATCGGAGTACTGCACGCGGGTCGGGACCGCCGGGACGCCCTTGGCCCGCAGGTGACCGGCTCCGGCGCGGGCCGCCTCCGGTCCGGAGACCTCGCCCAGATCGAAGGCGAGCGCGGCGTCGCGCACGATCCAGGAGGAGGCCGCCCCGGCACCGGCGGCCTCGAGCCGGGCGGCGAGCCGCCGCGCTCCGGCCGAATCGGGGAAGAGACCGGCGAGCACCCGGTGATACACGGCGCCGCCGACGCGGACGGGCGCGAGAAGGACGGGCGCGTCGGGCACCAGCCGGGCGATCGCCGCGGCCCGCCGCTCCGCCGCTGCGGCCGTACGGTACGCCCCGACAGCGAGGGTGAAGCGCTCCGCGACGGGGAGCGGGCGCGGCGCCACGGGCGCGCCTGGCGGGGCGCCAGCGGTGGGGGTCGCCCGAGGGGGCGGACCGCCCGCCTCCGTCCCGGCCGGCTCGGCCGGGGCTCCTCCGGCGACCCCGGTCGCTCCGAGCCCCAGGTGGAGCCCGAGCCCCGAAGCCGCCGCGGCGGCGAGCAGCGAGCACGCCGCGCCGATGCGTCGCCGGACCCGACGGGGCGGGGGGTCGTCCCATGCGAGGAGGCGCCTCCGGGCGCGCGGCTCGGGTAGGTCGGGGCGGTCGGGCTCGAGGGTCTCCGCGCCCCACGCGCCCTCGCCCTCGCCCTCGGCGGGCGCGCGGGCGGGCCCGCCGGCCGCTTCCGGCCGCAGCGGGCCGGGCGCGGCCCTCAGCCGGGGATCGTCCGCCGCCCCGAGCTCCTCGAGGCGGCCCGGGCCGACGAGGGCGACCACGTCGGTCGCGGTCGCGAGAACCGTCTCCGCGGCCGGCGTCCCGTCGGTCACGAGCGCCGCGACCAGCATGCCCGCCTCGGTGAGCGCGGTGCAGAGACGGTCCCAGCGGTCCGGGTCGATCACGCCGGCCTCCGCGTCCTGGCCGGCCGCGGGCAGCCCGTGCGGCACGACGAACGTCCGCTCGCCCGCCTCGTGGGTGGCGTCGGCGAGCGAGCAGTGGCCCGCGAGCACGTCCAGCAGTCCCGGGGCGGCGGGCGTGCCGGCGACCACGTGCAGGCCGGCCGTGGCCCCGTCGGCATCCACGACCACCACGGTGGGCACCACGGCCGGGTCCGCCGAGTCGCTCCAGAGGCGGGCGAGCTCCAGCGCGGCCCGGGACGCCCACGAGGGCTCCACGCTCGCCGCGTCCCGCAGGAGCGCGACCACCCTTCCCGCGCCCTCGCGGGCGGGGGAGAGGCGCGGCGCCTCGTGCGGATCGAAGGGGGACCAGGCCACCTGCTCGCCCGGCCGGGGGGGAATCGCGTCGTCGTTCAAGGGCGTGCGCTGCCGGTTGGGACCTTCGGGCCCAATCTATGCGCGGACTGGGCCCGGGAACACATGTTTTTTCGCGGCGCCCGTCGCCCGCTTCCGCCGCGCCTCGCGGCGGTCTATCGTAGAAGGATCGCCGCCGTTCCGGCCCGTTCCCGGGACGGCGGCTCGCTTTCCCCCCGACCGGCGCGGACGCGCCGGCCCCCCGGAGGTGGCCCCATGCTCCAGGAGATCCGCACCAGGATCGAGGACGAGATCGCGCACCTGACGCAGGAGCTCAACGTGGAGCTCCCGGAGCGCATCAAGGTCGCCATGGAGCACGGCGACCTCCGGGAGAACTCCGAGTACAAGGCGGCGAAGGAGCGGCAGTCGTTCGTCGAGGCGCGGCTCAACCACCTCACGTCCCGCATGGCCGAGCTGTCGCGGATCGACGTCACGCAGATGGCGCACGACCGGGTCGGCTTCGGCTCGCGCGTGACCGTGCGCGATCTCGAGGGCGGGGAGGACTACACCTTCGTGATCACCGCGGGCGACTTCATCGACCTCGACGGGGGGCAGGTGTCGCTCGCCTCGCCGATCGGGCAGGGACTGCTCGGGGCCGCCGAGGGCGAGGAGGTCACGGTCCGCCTCCCCGCGGGCGACCGCCGCTACCGGGTGGTCGCGCTGGAGACCCTCCCGCAGCAGCTCGGAGCGGGGGGACGCTGAGCAGCGACGGCCGTGCCGGAGCCGCACCGGCCGTCGAGCTCGTCGGGCTCCGCAAGGGATACCGGGAGGGAGAGCGCGAGCACGTCGTCCTGGACGGCGTGGATCTCCGGATCGCGCCGGGGGAGCGGCTCGCCGTGCTCGGCCCCTCGGGATCGGGGAAGTCGACGCTCCTGAACCTCGTGAGCGGGATCGACCTGCCGGACGCGGGACGCGTTCGCGTGGGCGGGGTGGACCTCACCGCCCTCGACGAGCAGGCCCGCACCCGCTTCCGCCGCGAGCGGGTGGGCTTCGTCTTCCAGTTCTTCAACCTGATCCCGACGCTCACCGTCCTCGAGAACCTCCTGCTCCCCCTCGAGCTGAACGGGACGGAGGGCCCGCCGGCGCGGGCGCGCGCCGAGGCGCTCCTCCGGGCGGTGGGCCTCGAGGACCGTGCCGACGCCGCGCCCGACCGGCTCTCGGGGGGCGAGCAGCAGCGGGTGGCGGTGGCGCGGGCGATCGTCCACCGGCCCGCGCTCGTGCTCGCCGACGAGCCGACCGGCAACCTGGACGAGGACACGGGCCGCATCGTCATCGGCGTGCTCGAGGAGCTCGTGCGCGCGGAGGGCGCCACGCTCGTGGTGGTCACCCACGCGCGGACGCTCGCCCGGCGGATGGACCGCGTGGTCCGCGTGCGGCACGGCCGGGTGGTCGAGGAGGACGCGGAGCCGTGAAGCTCCTCACGCGGGCGAGTCTCCGCGGGCTCACGCATCACGGGATGCAGCTCGCGCTGTCCGTGCTCGGCGTCGCGCTCGGCGTGGCCGTGGTGGTGGCCGTGGATCTCGCGGTCGAGAGCGCGCGCACGGCGTTCCGCGTCTCGACGGAGACGGTGGCGGGACGGGCGACGCACCGGGTGGTCGGCCGCACCGGCTGGATCGACGAGGGGGTGTTCACCCGGCTCCGCACCGAGCTCGGGCTCCGGCCCTCGGCGCCGATCGTCGAAGGGCCCGTCTCCTCCCCGGCCCTTCCGGGCCGCGCGCTCACGCTCCTCGGCGTGGATCCCCTCTCGGAGGGGCCGTTCCGGACCTGGGTCGCCGACGAGGGCGGCGGGATCGACCTCGGCGGGTTCATGACCCGCCCGGGCGCGGCGGTCCTGGCGCGCGCGACGGCGGAGCGGGCCTCGGTGACGCTCGGGGACACCCTCCCGGTGCTCGCCGACGGGCGCGTGCGCGACCTGCTCGTGGTGGGCGTCCTCGAGCCGGGTGAGCGGCTCGCGCGCGCCGGGCTGTCCGACGTGGTCCTCGTCGACGTCGCCACCGCGCAGGAGCTCCTCGGCATGGAGGGACGGCTCACGCGCATCGACCTGCGGGTGGAGGGGGACGGGCGGGCCGGCGCCGACGGTGCGCGTCCGGAGTTGCTCGAGCGGGTGGCGGCGCTCCTTCCCCCGCCGGCCCGTCTCGAGGAGGCGGGGCGGCGGAGCGAGACCACGCGCGCGATGATCGCCGCGTTCGATCTGAACCTGACCGCGCTCGGCCTCCTCGCGCTCGTCTTCGGGATGTTCCTGATCTACAACGCGATGACGTTCTCGGTCGTGCAGCG
>CAZOYA010000215.1:0-5937 GCA_964583815.1 uncultured Gemmatimonadaceae bacterium
GCGGTCGGCGTTGCGGATGGTCGAGAGGCGGTGCGCGATCACCAGCGTCGTCCGCCCCCGCGTCAGCCGATCGAGCGCCGCCATGACCGCCGCCTCGGTGGCGGCGTCGAGCGCGGCGGTGGGCTCGTCGAGGATCACGAGCGGCGGGTCCTTCAGCAGCGCCCGCGCGATGCTCACGCGCTGCCGCTCACCCACCGACAGCCTCGAGCCGCGCTCACCCACGGGGGTGTCGTAGCCCAGCGGCATGCGCTCGATGAAGCCGTGGGCGTTGGCGGCCTTCGCCGCGGCCTCCACGGCCTCGCGGCTCGCGCCCGGATCGCCGTAGGCGATGTTCGCCCGCACCGGGTCGTCGAAGAGGATCGGCTCCTGGAGGACCACGCCGAACTGCCGGCGGAGCGAGCGCTGGCGGAGGGTGCGCACGTCGCGGCCGTCGAGCATCACGCGGCCGGAGGTCGGATCGTACAGGCGCTGCAGCAGCGCCATGAGCGTGCTCTTGCCGGCGCCGCTCGGCCCGACCAGCGCCACGTGCTCGCCCGGCTGCACCTCGAGCGTGATCCCGCGGATGAGCGGCCGGGTGGGGTCGTACTCGAAGCGGACATCGTCGAACAGCACGTGCCCGCGGACCTCCTCGACCTCCGCGGCCCCGGGGAGGTCGGCCACGGTCTCGCCCCGCTCGAGGATCCCGACGAGCGCCTCCAGCGACACGCTCCCCTTCCGGACCGTCTGGTAGGCGTTCGTGAGGCCGAGCACCGGGCCGAACAGGCCGCCCACGTAGCCGACGAAGGCGATGAGCGTGCCGACCGTCATCTCCCCGGAGAGCACGAGCCATCCCCCGTAGCCCACAGCGGCGATGCGGGCGAGCGCGGACACGAGGTTGCGGGCCGCGCCCACGCCGCTGTCGCGTCCGACGCCCCGGATGACCTGCCGGTTCGCCCGCCGGAGCCCCACGAGGAAGCGCTGCTTCTCCTCCTCCTCCATCGCGAAGCTGCGCACGGTGACGATTCCGGTGAGCACCTCGTTGAACCGTGAGTAGAGCCGGATCCACTGGTCGAGGAGCGAGGCTTCGCGGCGGGCCTGCTCCGGGGCGGCCGCGACCCCGATGAGCACCACGAGCGGCGTGAAGGCGATCACGACCAGCGAGAGGCGCCAGTCGAGTCGGATCATGACCGCCGCCGACACGAAGAGGTAGACGAACGCCGGCAGCAGGTTCGTGAGGAGGTCCTGCATGGCCTGGAGGAACCCGCTGATCGAGCGGTCGATGCGCGTCATGAGCCCGCCGACGCCCTCGGAGCGGTGGAAGTCGATGGGCAGGGTGCTCAGCTTGCCGAGCACGCGGTCGAGGAGCTCCTCGTGCACGCTCAGGCGGATGCGCCAGGTGAGCCAGTTCGCTCCGGCGCCCACCGCCTCGCGGGCGAGACCGACGAGGAGCAGGAGGGCGAGGCCCGTCAGGAAGGGGCGCATCGCCTGGGCGGTCAGGCCGTCTACGATCGTCTTCATGACGAGCGGCTCGGCCGCGTTCAGGATCGACACCGCGATCGCCGACAGGACGAGCAGACCGCCGCGACGCTCCTGCCCGCGCACGAAGGGCCGGGCTTTCGGAAGCAGACGGATCCACGAGGGGGTCGGTCCGGTCTGCTCGCCTTCCTTCCGGTGCGGCGTCACCGGCCTTCCCGGGGCCTCAGCTGTCGGGGAGCTCGGTGACGAGCCCGGTGCTCACGGTCAGCGCGAGGTCGGCCTCCGCCTGCTCGCCGCCGCCGGTGGCCGTCACCGTCACGGTCGCCGCGGAGCCCGCGGCCGCCTGCGTGGCGACGAGGGTGAGGGTCCCCTCGTCCTCCGTGGGGCCGACCTCGAGGCTGCCGGCCGTCACGCCGGGGGGCAGACCCGACGCGGAGATCGCCACCGCCGCGTCGAAGGTGCCGCTCCGGATGACGTTCACCTGCACCTCGCCGGTCCCGCCGGGGAGGATCGTGAGCGAGAGGGGCGCGAGCGTGATCTCGAGCCCGCCCGGCTCGATCCCGGGGCCGTCGTCGTCGCAGGAGGCCAGCGCCATCGCGCCCGCGAGCGCCAGCGCGGCCCACCGGGTGCCGTGCACGGTTCTTCGCATCGTCGCAGGGGGGATATCGGGTTCGCCGGTTCCTGTCCGGACCTGCAAGGCGCGTACCCGCGGGCTTCGGGGCGGCCGGTCCGGCGGCCGGTCCGGCACCGGGTTCCCGCCCGCTTCGCCGCCGCGCCCACGTGGACCGCGTGTTGCAGGACCCTGCGGGCATGGACACCGGGCGCCTGCGTGCGATCGCGAGCCGACTGCCCCGACCCCTCCGTCGCGGGGGGCGCCTCGCGTGGGAGGTCGTCCGTGACTTCCAGGACGACGACTGTCCGCGCATGGCGGCCGCGATCTCGTACTACACGATCTTCGCCATGCCGCCGCTCCTCGGGCTCCTCGGGCTCGTCGCGAGCCTCTTCGTGGACCCGGCGCAGGCGCGCGACGTGCTCTCCGAGCAGGTCGCGGAGGTCGTCGGGGACGAGAGCGCGGCCCAGGTGGTGGACGTGGTGGCGCAGGTCGCCCGGCCGGACTTCAGCGGACCGGGCGCCATCATCGGCCTGATCGCGCTCGTCTTCGGCGCCACCGCGGGCTTCCTGCACGTGCAGGAGGCGCTCAACCGCGCGTGGGGCGTGGCCCCGGATCCCGAGCGGAGCGGGATCCGCACGTTCCTCCTCAAGCGGGCGCTCTCGCTGCTGATGCTCTTCGGGATCGGCCTGATGGTGCTCGGCTCGATGATCCTGAGCACGCTCGTCTCCGCGTTCTCGGACGTGATCCGGAGCTGGGCCCCTGCGTGGCTGGGCGCGTGGACGCTCACGCTGGCGGACTGGGGGACCTCGTTCCTCGTCCTGGCCACGCTCTTCATGCTGATCTTCCGGTTCGTGCCGGACGCGGTGGTGCGCTGGAAGGATGCGGCCGTGGGGGCCGTCTTCACCGCGGTGCTCTTCACGCTGGGCAAGCAGGCCCTCGGCTACTACCTGGGGCGGAACGAGCCCACGAACGTCTACGGGGCCGCCGGCTCGCTCGCCGTCGCGCTCCTGTGGGTCTACTACAGCGCGATGATCCTGCTCCTCGGCTCGGAGTTCACCGAGTCGTGGGCCACGCGGGACGGACGGCGGGTGCGGCCGCAGCCGGGAGCGGTGCGGGTCGTCCGTCGTTTCGGCGAGGAGATCGACCGCCGGCCGGACGAGACGGAGGAGGACGAGGCAGCCGCGAAGGCTCCCGAGCCCGCGGAGCCCCGCGAGCCGCCGCGCCGCGTGCCGCCGTTCACGAGACGCCCAGCGAGACGTGGAGGTGGAAGCGGCGCAGGCCGCTCGTCTCCACCGAGCTGAGCGGACGCCCCTCCTGGATGGCCAGGAACACCTCCGCCGGATCGCGCAGGTCGAGCGGGGAGGGGTTGAGCTTGTACCCGACGCTCAGCCGGATCGGCCCCGCGATCGTTCCGACGTCCACGCCCGCGCCGGTGCCGAAGTACCACTTCTCGTCGCCTCCGGCGCCGAGCGTGGCGAAACGGTCATCGGGGGTCCAGACCCGACCCACGTCCAGGAAGACGTGCGTGCCCCAGGTGTCGGAGAGCCCGGGGAAGGGGAGGCGCACCTCGCCGGACGCCGAGACCCGGGAGAGCCCGCCCACCGGGAGGTAGCCGTCCGAGCGCACCGCGAGGGTGTCGGCGCCCTCGGGGACCGAGAAGAGCAGATTCATCGACTTCGGTCCGAGCAGGCCGTTGCCCCAGCCGCGGACGCTTCCCGTCCCGCCGGCGCGCAGGAGGACGTCGCGGAGCTGGATCTCCGCGACGATGCTGGCGATCGAGTCTCCGCGGATCGTCTTCCCGAACGGGAACACCCGGCCCCACCGCACCTCGCCGGCCAGGGTGACCCGGTCGCTCACCGGGAGGATCCCCGTCACGGGCACGTCGATCTTCCAGTACTCGATCGCGTTGAGCGCGGGCGGCGCGGTGACCTCGATGGTCGGCTGCCCCTGGAGCGCCCGTCGTCGTATCGAGGGATCGAACCGCCCCAGCGTCATCGACACGGCGAACGTGCTCCGGTCGAGCTGCCCGCCGATCGAGTCCACCGCGCCCCCGGCCACGAGCGCGAGGAGCGTCGGCAGGTCGATGCTGCCCCGCGAGCCCAGGCGGAAGTCGAGGACCCGGCGGGAGGCGTAGCGGTGGAGCAGCGAGAGATAGCGGCCCGGGCTGAACTCGAAGACGAGCGACGACTCGACGCCGGCCTCCCACGAGCGGTCGATGAAGTTGTCGCGGTAGCGCCCGTACGGGGCGACGTGCAGCGACAGCCTCGGGTCGAAGAAGATCGGGCGCCGATAGGACAGCGTGAGGCCGTACTCGCGCTCCTTGAGCGGCCCGAGCGCGAGGATCCCGGTGCGGAACTCCCCGGTGACGCGCAGCGTGCGGGCGCCCCCGAAGAAGTTGCGGTGCGCGACCTCCGCTCCGCCCGAGAGCCCGGCGCCCGAGGACTCGTAGCCGACCTGTCCCGCGACGAGGCGTGGCTGGCCCTCCTGGATGCGGATCCGCACGTGCACGGTCGAGTCCCGCGGCTGGGGCGGCGTGTCCACGAGCACGAGACGGAACAGGTCGAGCCCGAAGAGTCGCCGCTGGCCCTCGCTCACGCGTTGCTCCGAGTACCAGTCGCCCTGCTCGAAGGGGAGCGTCCTCAGGATGAGCTCGTCCTCGATCGACTCGTTTCCCTCCACCTCGATCTCCCCCACCCGCGCGCGGGGGCCGGGATCGAGGGTGAGGACCAGGTCCACGGCGGCCGCCGCCGAGTCGAGAGGCGCCTCGGCCCGGCCCGTCGCGAACGCCCACCCGCGGTTGGCCCACCACGCGAGCACGTCCGCTTCGAGGCCGCTCCGCTCCGGCACCGAGTACCGGTCGCCCACGAGCGCGTCCCGCTGCTGCTCGATCTCCTCGCGCCAGGCGTCGCGAAGGGAGTCGGGGAGGAGCTCGGCCGGGTCGCCGCCTTCCGGCGTGTGGACCTGGACGGAGCGGACCGTGATCGGGCGGCCCTCCTCCACGACGAAGACCACGTCCACGGTGTTCTCCTCCTGGTCGTACGTCACCTCGTAGGAGATCTCCGTGTCGAGGAAGCCGTCGTAGCGGTTGCGCAGCCGGGCGACGTCGCGCTGGAGCTCGAGGGGCTCGAACGGGTGATCGCCCACGTCGGGGACGAGCGGAATGAACGAGAGCGCCCGTCGCAGGCCGACCAGCCCTCCGCGCTCGGTGAGCCCGAGGAGATCGCGGAGCTCTCCCTTGCCGAAGCTCTGCCCCTCGGGGAAGCGGAAATCGATCGAGGCGACCTGCGTGTCGTCGTCGAAGACGCGGTAGGGGATCTGCGCCCGCGCTCCCTGAGCGGGCACGGCGAGCGCGGCGGCCACGAGCGCCGCGAGGGCCGCGGCCCGGAGCGCCGACCCGCGCACGGTGCCCATCAGAACACGTGCTTCGTGCGGAGGAAGAAGCTCACCGCGGACTCCCCGCCGCTCAGGCTCATGAGCAGCCAGTCGAACATGGCGTACTCGATCTGCACCTCGGTCGCGCGCGAGGCGCGGCCGAGCGGGTCCTCCGTGCGCGCCGCCGGGGAGAGGGGCTGCTCGAAGCCCACGAAGAGCCGGCGCGACACGTATCGGCCGGCGACGAGCGTCGTGCCCTGGGAGCCCCGCTGCCGGATCTCCACGACGTCGAGCCCGGCGGACTCCGTGACGACCTCCTCCAGCGCGGACGTCGCCTGGCTCAGGGCGAGCGAGGCGCCGACGCCCACCACCCCCTCCCCCCCCCCCTCCCCGGCCCCGCCCGCGCTCCCCAACGCGACCCCGCGCTCGGCGGGCCACCCCCTGGCGAGGTAGGGCAGGATGTCCGCCGTCTCCAAGGCCCGGTCGGATCCCAGCCT
>CAZOYA010000216.1:0-5932 GCA_964583815.1 uncultured Gemmatimonadaceae bacterium
TCCCGGGCAAGGGTGCCGGCGGGGTGGAGATCCCCAATCCCCAGAAGGAGATCGTCAACCTCCGCGAGATCCTCGAGACCCCGACCTTCCGCAACGCTTCGGGCGACCTGCCGCTCGCGCTCGGGAAGGACCTGAACGGCCGGCCGTACGTGACGCCGCTCGAGAAGATGCCGCACCTGCTCATCGCCGGCGCCACGGGCTCCGGGAAGTCGGTGTGCATCAACACGATCGTGACGAGCCTCGTCTACCGGCACACGCCCGAGACGCTCCGGCTCCTCATGATCGACCCCAAGATGGTCGAGCTCTCGGTCTACTCCAGGCTGCCGCACCTGCGGCACAACGTGGTGACCGACCCCAGGGACGCCGCCGGTGTACTCAAGTGGGCCGTGCTCGAGATGGAGCGTCGGTACGCCCTCCTCAAGGCGAACCACGTGCGCTCGATCGCGGAGTTCAACCGCAAGGTGCGCGACGGCGTGCTCCTGAAGCGGAGCGAGCCGAGAGGGCGCGAGGGGGACGAGGACCGGTGGATCTACCAGGAAGGCACGATGCCCTACATCGTGGTGGTCGTCGACGAGCTCGCCGACCTCATGATGACCGTGCAGAACGAGATCGAGAAGCCGCTCACGCAGCTCGCCCAGAAGGCGCGCGCGATCGGCATCCATCTGATCGTGGCGACGCAGCGTCCGTCCGTGAACGTCATCACGGGGCTCATCAAGGCGAACTTCCCGACGCGGATCGCCTTCCGGGTGGCCTCGAAGACCGACTCGCGCACGATCCTCGACCAGAACGGCGCGGACGCGCTGCTCGGCAATGGCGACATGCTCTTCCTGCCTCCGGGCCGGAGCGATCCGGTGCGCATCCAGGGGGCGTTCCTGCCGACCGAGGACACGGAGCGGCTCATGGGCTGGTACATCGAGCTGCTCGAGCGCCGGAAGGCCGAGGTCCGGCAGGAGGAGCAGGAGGAGGAGATCCCCGAGACGGACATCCTCGACGAGCTGCGGAGCCAGGAGCAGGAGGACGCCGCGGCGCAGGTCGAGGAGATCGCGGGCGACTGGGACGAGCTGTTCCGGGCGGCCGCGGAGGTCTGCATCCAGAACCAGGGCGGCTCGACGTCGCTCCTGCAGCGGAGGCTGAGCATCGGCTACGGGCGTGCGGCGCGGATCGTGGACCAGCTCCACGACGCGGGCGTGCTCGGCCCGGCGGACGGCTCGAAGGGCCGGGAGGTGCTCATCGGGATGGACGAGCTCGACCTGATCTGCGGGAGCCGCGGGGTGGGGGCGTGAGGCGGGCCGGGCGCCGGATCCGGGCGGCCGCGCGGCTCGCGGCCGCGGCGGCCGGGCTCTTCGCCGCGCTGCCGGCCGGCGCGCGCGCGCAGGCCGGCGGGGACGCGGATCGCGGCATCCGGATCATCGAGGAGGCCGCGGCGCGCTACCGGTCCGTCGACGCGCTCTGCGCGGACTTCACGCAGCATCTCGTCGTGCCGCTGCTCGGAGACGAGCGAACCGGGAGCGGGCGCGTCTGCCAGGCGCGACCCAACCGCTTCGAGATGCGCTTCCTCGAGCCCGCGGGCGACCGGATCGTCGTGGACGGGACGCACGTCTGGCTCTACTACCCCAGCATGGACGCGAAGCAGGTGGTCCGGGCGCCGGTGGCCGAGCGCCCCGGGGGCCACGACTTCCACCGCGAGTTCCTCGAGGATCCGGAGACGAAGTACGAGGTGACGTACGAGGGCGAGGACGAGGTGGACGGCCAGCCGACCTATCGACTCCGGCTGCGGCCGAAGACGGCCGCCTCCTACGAGGAGGCGGTCCTGTGGATCGACCGCGGCCAGCCCGCGCTCCGGCGGCTCCGGCTCGAGGAGGAGAACGGCACGATCCGCACGATCACGCTCTCGAACATCGAGTTCGGGGCGCGTCCGGGCGGCGCGTGGTTCACGTTCACGCCCCCCGCGGGCGCGCACGTGATCACCGGCTGAGCGGCGGCGGATGACGAGAACCAGAGCCCTGCCGGTCTTCCCGCTCACGCCCGAGCCCGTGCGCCCCGGCGTCGGGCCCGGGGCCGTGGCCGTGCGGCACGAGGCGGACGAGACGGGGCCGGCCGACGGTCCCCGCATCGCGCTCGTCACGCTCGGCTGCGACAAGAACACGGTCGACTCCGAGCGGATGATGGCCGCGCTCGTGGGGCACGGCGCCCGCGTCACGGCGGACCCGGAGGGGGCCGACGTCGTGCTCGTGAACACCTGCGGCTTCATCCGCGAGGCGAAGGAGCAGTCCATCGAGACGATCCTCGAGGCCTGCGAGCTGAAGGAGCAGGGCGCGCTGAAGGCGGTCGTCGCCGTGGGGTGCCTGGTCCAGCGATACAAGGCGGACCTCTCGCGCGAGATGCCCGAGATCGACCTCCTCATGGGGCTCGACGAGCTCCCGGGGCTCGTCCCGGAGCTCCGCAGGCGGGGGCTCCTGCCGGAGGAGCCGGCGCAGGCGGTGCCGCTCATGGAGCGCCCGCTGCGGGTGCTCTCGGGCGAGACCCGGCACACGACCTATCTCAAGGTCAGCGAGGGGTGCGATCACACCTGCTCGTTCTGCGCGATCCCGCTCATGCGCGGCCTCCACCGCTCGCACCCGCTCGAGGAGCTCGTGCGCGAGGCGGCGGCGCTCGGCGCCGGCGGCGTGCGGGAGATCAACATCGTCTCGCAGGACACGACCTGGTACGGGCGGGACCTGCGCCGGAAGGATCGCGCGGCGCCCCTGCTGCCGGAGCTGCTGCGGGCCCTCCTCGCCGGCACGGACGTGCCCTGGTATCGCCTCTTCTACATGTATCCTTCGGGGATCACCCGTGAGCTCGTGGAGTTGCTCGCGCGCGAGGAGCGGCTCCTGCCGTACCTCGACATGCCGATCCAGCACGGCAGCGACCGGGTGCTCGAGCTGATGCGCCGGCCCGAGCGCCGCGCGACGATCCTCGAGCGCGTGGGGTGGCTGCGCGAGGCCGTGCCGGAGCTCACGCTCCGCACGACGGTGATCGTGGGCTTCCCCGGCGAGACGGAGGACGATTTCCGGGCCCTGCTCGACCTCCTCGAGGACGTGGAGTTCGACCGGGTGGGCGCGTTCGGCTATTCGCTCGAGGAGGGCACCCGGGCCGAGTCGCTGCCCGATCACGTCCCGGAGGACGTCATCGCGGAGCGCCTCGAGACGCTCGCCGAGCTCCAGCGGTCGATCTCCTTCGACCGCAACCTGGCGCTCGTGGGCCGGCGGGAGCGGGCGATCGTGGACCGGCTCACGCCGGAGGATCCCGAGCACGCGGCCGTCGCACGCACGCGCGCGCAGGCGCTCGACGTGGACGGCGTCACGCACGTGCTGCGGGGACCCGGGGCGGACGGGCTCCGCGCCGGCGATTTCGTGGACGTCGAGGTGGTGGACGCCCTGGACTACGACCTGATCGCGGAGGTCCGAGGATGAGCGGGATCGCGCCGGAGCGCGGAGGAGCGATGGCCCCGGGGGGCCGAAGCGGGCGGGAGCCCGGCCGTGGAGGTCGGGCGTCCCGCGGGGACGGCGGGGGGCCGGGTCGCCGACCGGGCGGGTCCCGCCGCGCCCGCGTCCGGACGAGTCGAGTCGCCGGCGGCGTGCTGGCGCTGCTCGGCGCGCTCGTGCTCCCGGCGGCGCCCGCCGCCGCGCAGGAGCTCGCGGATTTCGACTACGAGAACCTCTCGCTGCGCGGCATCGGCTTCGAGATCGGATACCTGTTCCCCGACCGGGTGGACCGCACCGCCTCCTACGGCGTGCGCTTCGACCTGGGCTACCTCGGGCCGAGCGTGCGGCTCGTGCCGACCCTCAGCTACTGGTCGTCGCCCTTCTCGGTCGAGGAGGTGACCGCCCTCGAGGAGCGCGTCGCGAGCCTCGTGTCGCGCGAGACCGGTGCCCCGCCCCCCGTGGTGAACCTCGGCACGCTCGAGTGGACCGACTACACGCTCGGCATCGATACGCACGTGGTGTGGGCCATGCCCGCCAACCTCCTCAGCTTCGCGGGGCTCGGGCTGGCGGTGCACATCCTGGACGGGAGCGGGGCGGCGATCGAGGGGACGTTCATCGAGGACCTGCTCGACACGGCCACGGCCGGGATCAACCTGCATCTCGGGCTCGAATACCCGCTCACGAACCGGTTCCGCCTGCAGGGTCAGGGGCGGTACGAGCTGCTCGAGGACCTGCAGTACTTCCAGCTGCGCTTCGGCTGGCAACTCCTGCTCGGCCGCCTCGTGCCGGGGGAGGAGCGGGGTCGATGACGGAGCGCAGCTCCGTCAGGATCGGGGTCATCGGCACGGGCGCGATCAGCCAGGTCGTGCACGTGCCGATCTTCACCGAGCGCACCGATGTCGAGCTCGCGGTGCTCGCGGACGCCGACCCGCACAAGGCCGAGATGCTCGCGCGCCGCTACGGGGTGCCGCGCGTGGCCGACTGGGAGGAGGTGATCGCGGACGAGGAGCTCGACGCGGTCGTGCTCACGACGCCGAACAACCTGCACGAGCAGATGTGCGTGCGGGCGATCGAGTCCGGGAAGCACGTCCTCGTGGAGCGGCCCATCGCGTCGACCTCGGCGGGGGCGCGGCGGATCGTGGAGGCGGCGGAGCGGTGCGGCCGCCTCCTCGCGATCGGCATGCCCCACCGGTTCCGCCCCGAGGTGTCCGCCCTGCGGAGCTTCGTCGCCGGGGGCGAGCTCGGGGAGCTGTATTCCGTGACCGGGAGCTGGATGACGCGGCCCGTGGCCCTGAGCCGCCCCGGCTGGCGGCAGCGGCGTGAGGTCGCCGGCGGCGGCGCGCTCGTGGACCTCGGCATCCCGGCGCTCGACCTCTGCCTCTGGGTCGCGGGATTCCCGAAGGTCCGCCGGGTCTCCTGCATCCTGACGAAGGGGGAGTACGAGGTCGAGGACGCCGCGTCGCTCATGGCGGAGACCGAGGGAGGCGTGGCGCTCACGCTGGAGGTGAGCAACCGGCTCTTCTCCGACGACGACCGGTACTACGCGCGCGTGATGGGGACGGAGGGCTCGGCGGCCATCCCGCCGCTGCGGGTCTTCCGGCAGCTCGGCGGGCGCCCCCTCGAGGTGACCCCCCGGCAGCCGACGCCGCGCGGCGGGGAGAACCCGTACATGAACGCCTACCGGCGCCTGCTCGACGAGTTCGTGCGGGCCATGCAGGGGCGCGCCGACATCCCGCTCCCCCGGGAGCAGGTCGACCTCCTGGCGCTCGTCGAGGCCGCCTACGAGGCCGCCGCGGCCGGGCGGGAGGTGCGCCTCCCGTAGGGCGCGGGAGCGCGGCGCGTGGGTCCGGTCCGGGGCGGCCGGGACGCGCGGGCGCGTGGGTGGGCGCGCCCGCCGGCGGCTGGCTGCTCCCTACGACGTCCGCCCTCCTCCTCGCCGCGTCCCATCCGCCGGCGAGCGTCCTCCCGTTCGCGCTCGTGGGGCTCGTGCCGATGGCCGTACGGGTCGCGCGCCTCTCCGCGGGCCCGGGGGGCGGGAGCGCGGCCTTCCGCAGCGGGCTCCTCTTCGGCGCGGTGCACCACGCGCTCCTCCTGTGGTGGATCGTGCCCGCGCTCGGGTGGGCCACCGCGCTCGCGGTGCCCGCGTTCCTCGCCGTGGTGGCGATCCTCGCGGCGCTCGGCGGGGGCTTCGGCTGGATGCTCCACCGCGCCGTGCACCGAGCCGGGGCGCCGCTCGCGCTCGCGCTTCCCGTGGCGTGGACCGCGGCCGAGTGGGCGCGCGCGCACCTGCCCGGCGGGCTCGCGTTTCCCTGGCTCGAGCTCGGGGTGGCGCTGGCGCCCTACCCGCGGCTCGCGGGCGCGGCCGAGCGGGTGGGCACCCGAGGCCTCTCGTTCTGGCTGGCGGGCGTGAACGGGCTGCTCGCGGGGGCGGTGCTGGCGGGGGTGGGGCGCGCGGGTGGGGATGGGGC
>CAZOYA010000217.1:0-5910 GCA_964583815.1 uncultured Gemmatimonadaceae bacterium
CGTCGATGAGCGCCGTGCGCGCCGCGGCGTCCAGGTCTGCGCGTGGTCGGAACCGGCCGACCGGAAAGCGCAGCCGCTCGAGATCGGGGTCCGGGCCGGTGGTCATGGGATCGCTCTCCTTCGTGCGAGGGTCGGACGGCGCGGCTCAGGATTCGGGGCGGTCGCGCTCGTCGTCCTCCGGATACACCACATCGTAGCGCACCTCCACGAACACGCCGCCGTAGGTCTGTACGTGGGTGAGCCGCAGGGGCGGCGACGCGATCCGCCGCGGCAGGAGCGGCGCTCCGCGGCCGAGCGTCACGGGCGCGATCTGGACGATCAGCTCGTCGAGGAGCCCGGCGTCCCAGAACTGCCCGACGAGATCGCCGCCGCCCGAGATCCACACGTTGCGGCCGCGGGCCGCCTCGGCCATCTCCCGGTGCACGGGCCGCACGTCGCCGCGCACGAAATGGAGATCGGCGTCCGGGACGGGGTCGAGCTCCCGCGAGGAGAAGACCCACGCGGGGATCTCGAACGGCCACGGCTCGTGCTTTTCCGGGTCGGCGTACACGTGGTTGCGGAGCAGCCACTCGTACGTCCCGGAGCCCATCGCCACCGCGCCCACGTCGCGGAAGAAGTCCGGGTAGCTCGTCTCCCCGTCCGCGTCGAGCTGGAAGAGCCAGTCGAGCGAATTGCGCTCGTCGGCGATGTAGCCGTCGAGGCTGGAAGCCGTGTAGTACTGTGTCCTCATGCGCCCACACTACGCGCACGAGGGGGGCGCCGCTACGTCGCGGACCGCCCCTCCAGGTGGGCGTCGAGCCGGTCGAGCGTCTCGGCCCATCCCCGTCGCGCGAGCGGGCGCTCGACGTCGAAGACCGCGTGCGTGGCCGCCTCCGCGGGCAGCACGACCTGGGACAGCGTCATCTCCGTCGTGTCCCGCTGCTGCGTGAGCGTGACCGTCTGGAGAAACTCCGTCTCGAGGGGCCAGTCGGGGAGCGTGGGATGCGGCACGGGCGTGCCGTGCTCGTCGACGAAGCGGAGGGTGAAGGCGATCCGCTCCGGCGCCGCCACGTCACGGAAGGCGCCCGCGTGCCAATATCCCTGTCCCTCCTCCGGGCCCATCCGGAACCGGATCGTGCCGCCCGGGCGGGCGTCGATCGTGCAGTCGGTCGTGCGGTACTCCGCGGGCCCGAACCAGCGGGCGAACTGTTCCGCGTCCGTCCACGCCTCGAAGACCCGGCTCCTCGGTGCCGCGATGCGGCGCGTCAGGACGAGCTCGTGGGAGTGTCGCTCCATCCGCCCCTCCTCCGATCCGTCCCGCGGGGACGGCCCGGCGGCACCCGACCCGGCCGTGTCCACCGGGCCGGACGCCGCGCGCCGCGTCAGATCTTCGATTTCGTAAGATACACGCGGGGGCAGGTGCCGGTGCCCCGTGGCGCCCCCGGTCAGTCCGTCCGCAAGGCCTCGACCGGATCCACGGCCAGACCGCGCCGGGCGGTGAGGTACACGGCGATCACCGTCACGGCCATCACGGTTCCGGTCGCGACGCACACGACCCGGACACTCGCGATTCCGGGCGCGAGGCGCTCGACGTAGGCATCGAGCAGCACCGCCCCGACCCACGCTCTCGAGGCGACGAGCGCCACGAGGCCGGCGGCGAGGCCGAGAGCCACCGTCCACACGGAGTCCCTGGCCAGGGCCCGGGACACCTGACCGGGTCGGGCCCCCAGCGCGATGCGAACGCCGATCTCGCGGGTCCGCCGTCCGACATCGTCGGCGACGACCCCGACGATGCCGATCAGCGAGAGGACGAGCGCCACGGCGAATCCCGCCCCCAGCAGCGATGCGGTCAGCGCGACCTCGCGCCCGACGAAGCCCTCCATCTGCCGCTCGTGGAGCGAGCCGGCGTCGACGAGCGGCAGGTCCGGGGCCTCGCGCGCGAGGAGCGCACGGCTCACCCGCTCCGCGGCCCCCGGAGATCCGCTCGGCCGCACGCCGATCCGGACGCCCGCGCAGCAGTCGAACGATCGCCAGCCCGAGGGTGGGCGTTCGAACTGCCCCGCCGGCACGAAGAGGAGCACGGGGGACCGGTTGCGGATCGCCACCGTGCGGCCGATCGCGTCGAGCGTCTGGATGTCGGACGAGACCCCGACGATCGTCATCCACGTGCCGTCCACTCCCAGCTTGATCTGGCGACCGATCGGATCCTCGCCGGGCCAGAGGGCGCGGGCGCCGTTCTCGGTGACGATCGCCACGGGCGCGCCGGCCCTCCCGTCCTCCTCCGCGAAGCGGCGGCCCCGCACGAGCTCGATCCCCAGGGTCGAGAAGAAGCCGGGCGCGACCTCGTAGTACCGGGACGGCCGGTCGAGCGGCGCCACGGCCACGCCCGGGTTGTCCGTGACCGCTGCGGTCGCCGGCCGGGGCGGATAATCCTCGGCGATCATCCGCCACGCGGTGGCGCGCTCCACCTCGGGAAGGTGCCCCAGACGCTCGACCAGGCGCCCGGCCGTCGACCACTGCCGGGCCTCGTCCCGGTCCGCGATCTCCCAGTCCGGGAAGATCTCGATCACGCCTTCGGCCTCGTATCCCACCTCGAGGCCGCCGAAGGATCGGTAGGCCGCGCCCAGCACCCCGGTGATCGCCAGGAGAACGACACAGACCGCGACCTGGGCGACGATGAGCGTACGTCGCGTCGTCCGCTAGCGGGCGGTGGTGTTCGCGCCGCCGGACCTCCGCTGCAGGAGGTCCCGAAGATCCAGAGACCCCATTCGCCGCAGCGGCTCGATGCCGACGAGGACCGCGACGAGGATCCCGAGCATCCCGGCGAGCGACACGACCCCGAGCCCGAGACGCGGCGGCGTGGCCGCGGCGCCGAGGAACGCGGCGGCCGCGTCCTTTCCCCAGTACGACAGGATCAGCCCGACGACGGCGCCCCCCAGGCCGACGAGCGTACCCTCGGCCGCGAGCCCGCGTCCGAGTCGCCATCGATCGGCACCGAGGGAGGCGCGCACAGCGAGCTGGGGCGCGCGCGACTGGGCGCGGACCAGCGTGAGGATGGTCAGGTTGTTCAGCGCGACCAGCCAGACCGCCAGGGCGACGCCGGCCAGCATCCACAGGCGCTGCGGGTCGGCGGTCCTCCCGACTTCGCCCAGGGGCCGGGCCGTGGCGCCCAGGCCGCCGAATCGGGCGGAATCGGCCCGGAGCTGCAGGCCGGCGAGTCGTTCCACCTCCGCCGCGGCGTCCTCGGGGCCGGCGCTCTCCCGGAGCCGACCGACGCTTGCGTACGCGACCGGCTCCGCGCCCGCGGGCACGCTCGCGACCGGGACCCACGCGGTCTCGTCCGTGGTGAACGACGCGGGCATCACACCGACGACCGTGTACGTCGCGCCCGACAGGACGATCGGGCCGAGATCGCCCGCGGACATGTGCCTCCGCCAGAACGAATCGCTCACGACGGCGGCGGGTGGGGCGCCGGCCCGGAGATCGTCCGGTCCGAGGACCCGGCCTCGGGCGGGTTCGGAGCCGAGCGTCCCGAACCAGTCGCCGAGGATCGGCGTGGCCGTGACCTTCACGGGGCCGTCCGTGCCCCGCAGGATCATCGAGGACCCGAGGCCCGTCCCGGCGAGGCGTGCGAGCGTGCGGAAGGCGTCCTGCGATCCGACCCACTCCTCCATCCGCGCGGGCTGCAGGTAGTCCTGCGGCCGAGAGCTGCCGGGTCCCGAGGTCTGCCACAGCTCCACGAGCCGCTCCGGGGCCTCGTAGGGCGGTGTGGCGAAGAAGATGGCGAGCGCCACGGCGTGGACCGAGCACGCGAGCCCGATCCCGCCACCCACGGAGAGCACCGCCGTCACCGCGTAGCCCGGGGATCGCCTCAGGCTACGGAACGCCTCCCGCCAGGGGCCGATCGGCACGGCTCAGCCCTCCGGCCCGCCGAAGCGGTAGAGCACGACCTGCTCGGCCCGGAACTCGCCCTCGCGGTGGCCGAGTACGTAGTCCGGCATCGACGACCTCCCCCCCTCAGAACCGCGCGCTGATCCCGATCGAGAAGTCGAGCACGCCGCGCGCGTCGCCGTCCAGCGGGATGCGGATGAAGAAGCCGGGGCGCCCGCCCGCTTCGAGCATCGTGGCGCCCAGGTCGAGGTACGCCGTGAACTGCTCCTCGAAGCCGTCGTCGTCGTTGACGGCGTAGGAGGTGCCCAGATCCGCCCGCAGCTCGGCGCGCCCCACCGGGAAGCGGCCCCATCCCCCGACCCGCGCGTAGACGAACAGGTTCTCCAGGTCCTCGGGGGCCACCGCCGCGCCGCCGAGGCGAAGGCCGAGCCGTCCTCCGCTCTCGAGCGTCCGGGACGGCAGCGCGGCGCCGCGCACGGAGAAGGCATCGCCCCACTTCTCGAGCTCTCCGAGCCACGGGAGCGCTCCCACGAGCACCGTCAGGTCCGGATCTCGGAGCGACGAGGCGGTGGGCAGCGTGATCCCCACGTGCCCGTCGAGGTCGTCCGGCGTTCCGAACAGCAGCGATGCGCGCAGGCTGCCCATGTAGACGCTCGGGCCGTCCAGGCCGTCCGCGCCGGCGAACGCGAGCGGGACGCCGATCTGGAGCGACCGCCCGCCGCCGCCCACGGGGAAGATCACGTCCGCCTCGAAAATCGAGCTGTACGCCGCGAGGCCGTCGGCCTCCCGCAGGAAGGGCTTCTCGAGCTGGACCGCGAGCCGGGTGCGCTCGACCGGGTCGGGCACGAAGGTCTGGGCGGCCGCGGGGGAGGCGGCGAGCACGAGGGTGAGCGCGCAGGTGAAGAGGATGCCACGGGTCCGTGTCGGTAGCCGATCGATCATGGTGTCTCCGGTTCGGGGGAGGGGTGCGCCGGCGCGGACGCCCCGGGCGCCCGAAGCACGATCACGCTCGTGATGCCGAGAGCTCCCTCGGCGGTGCCGTAGATGCGTCCGTCACGGACCGCGTCGACCTCCATCCGCGGCAGGACGACGTGGCGCACGGCGCTTCCGTCCGGGGCATACACGGTCCACCGCGTGACGCCTTCGGAGGGCGGGGGCGCGCTTCGGGCCCACACGTCCCCCTCCCACGACACCACGAGCCGGTCGTACGCGCCGAAGCGCTCGGCGAAGGGCACGTCGTCCGAGATCGGGAAGTCCTCCTCCTCGCGGCTCTCCCGGAGCAGCCTCCGGTCCTCCTCGGTCACGGGCGGCGGGACCCGCTCCTCGCGCCAGAGCTCGAGGAGCCCGCCACGTGCGTCGTGCACGCGGATCTCGTAGTCCACGCCCTCGGACACGAAGACGCGGTCGGTACCGACGGCCCACGTAATGGCCGGGCCGAACGGCAGGATCTCGAACGATCCCGGTCCCGGCGCGCCGCCCCGCTCCCAGGTGCGCCAGCCCTGGAAGCGGCCCACCGTGTCCTGCCGCTCCCCGCGCGCGATCGTGAGCGTCATGCGCGCAGAGCGGATCCCGGGCGACCCGGTGGGCTCCGTGCAACCCCATCCGCGCATGACCCGCGCATGGTCGGCGAGCACACCCACCAGGTCGGGAACGGCGCATACGCCTCGCGGAGCCTCCGTCGTCAGGTCCTGCGCGTAGGACTCCCCCCGGAGGAAGGTCCCGGCGGAGTCGAAGTACACGATCCGTTGGCGCCGCGTGTCCCGGACCCGCAGGGTATCTCCTGCCGTGACGGAGAGCTCGGAGATGTACCGGAACTCCACGGGCCCGTCGCCGTCCCGTCCCACGCTGCGGAGGTACGCTCCGTCGGGATCGTAGAACCTGAGCTCGCCGCTGCCGCCGTTCGCCACAACGACGTTGCCGTTCCCCAGCGGCGCGGCCTTCACCACGCCGAAGAACTCGTAGCGCGAATCGCCTTCGCGTCCGATGGAGAGGATGGGCTCCGGGGCCGGCGGCGCATCCCTAGGCTGGTCGGGCACGTGC
>CAZOYA010000218.1:0-5896 GCA_964583815.1 uncultured Gemmatimonadaceae bacterium
CCCCTCAGCGCCCGCCGCCCCCTCCTCCGCCGCCACCCCCTCCCGAGAAGCCTCCTCCGCCCCCGCCCGAGCTGCTCCCCGGCGGCGTGGCGGCCGAAGCGATCTGCTGGCTGAGCCCCGAGCCGAGCGAGCGGCTGAACGATCCGAGATCGGTCACGGGACCGCGCCCCACGTACCACGTCATCCCCTGCGCGGCCTCGGCGGCGGCGGCCGCGCCGACGGCGGCGGTGAATCGCTCGGTCCAGGCGTCCTCCACGTCGAGCGCCACGGCGAAGGGGAGGAGCGACTCGTACCGGGCGGCGTCGAGCGGCGGGGGCGCGCCGGGGCCTTCCAACGAAGCGAGCTCGTCCCGCTCCGCCACGCCCATGTAGAGCCGGAGCCCTTCGATCTCGTCCAGGAGCGCCCGTCCCTCCGGGGTGGGCGCCCGCACGAGCCGGAGGAAGACCGCCGAAGCTCCCGCCATCATCAACAGGATCAGGACGATGATGAAGAGCCCGTTCCCGCCCGACACGGGCACCGCGACCGCGCCCGTGAGCGCGGTGATCCCGAACGCGAGCGCGGCGCTTCCGCCGTTGCGGCGGAAGTATCGTCCGTGGAGCTCGTCGTCGAGCGCCTGGCGGTGGGCGGAGCGCGCCCTCTGCAGGGTCGTCGCGTTCTTCTTCTCGAGCTCGAGGAGCGGATCGCTTCCGCGGAACAATCCCTGGAGCAGCACCTGCTGCGTGCGCTCCGGCGGGACGGGCGAGGCGTCCCGGGGTCCGTGGGCCGGTCGCGACGGCTCGCGGTCCGGGGCCGCCGAGGCGCGCGCGGCTCCGACGGGTGCGCGGCGCTCGAGCACCCACGAATCCTTCCGCCACCGGTTGTCCTCGCGGTGCACGCGCACGTGCCCGCCCACCGCCAGGTCGAGCACGTCCGCCGTGAAGCATCGATCGTCGTAGCCCATGCGCCGGAGATAGCGCGCGGCCGCGGGCGTCTGACCCGCCCGGGGCTCGTAGCGCGGGATGATCACGCCGGCGCGGGGGTCGCGTCCCACGTCGCGCCAGCGCCGCACGCAGAAGAGGAGCAGCCCGGCGAGCCCCACCACCGCGACGAGCACGCCCGCGTTGTCGCGGAAGAACCAGCCGACGCGCTGGGCCGTGGTCGGTGAGGCCACCACGCCCTTGGGGAACATCAGCACGATCGTGAGTCCCTCGCGCGGCGCGAGCGGCTCGGTCAGCGTCCACCGTGCGACGCCGGGCTCGGGGAGCGCCGCCGTGTAGTCGGACCCCTGCGCGCCCTGCGGACCGGTGTAGGCCTCCGCGCCCAGGTCGTCGACGGGCACGGGCTCGGGGAGCGTCACCTCGACGGAGCCCCGCTCGATCGGAAACACCCACCCGGTGCCGATCGCGTTCCAGTACAGCTCGTCGTGGTCCTCGAAGAAGCCGAGCTGCCGCGTCGTGCGATAGCGGATCGTGAACGTGTACTCGGCCGGCACGGGCAGGAAGCTGTCGTCGCCGGTGTTGATCCGCACGCCGTTTCCGAGGCGCTCGGTGAACCACGGCTCTGGGCCGCCGTCGCGCTCGACGCCGAGCACCTCGAGATCGACGCGCACGCGGTTGCCGAGCCGGTCCCGGTAGCGCGTGGGGAAGTCTCGGTAGATGCCGCGCCGGATCTGCCGGCCCTCGGCGCGCACCGTGATGTGCTCGGCGACCTCGAGGCTCCCGTCCGGGCGCACCTGGACCTCGCTGTCGTAGGAGAGGATCCGCTCCTGGGCGGCGAGGGGCGACGCACCGACGGTGACGGCGGCCGCGAGGGAAAGGATGGCCGCGAAGGCGAGGGCGGCCGCGAAGGCGAAGGCGGCCGCGAGCGTGGCCCCCGGGCCGGTGCCCACGGCGACGGGCAACCGGACGACACGCGGGCGAACGGCCGCCCGTCTCACGGGCGCATCTCCACGCGCACCCCCCCGCGCTCCTCCTCGCTCGCCTGGAAGAACGCGCCCGGCTCGAATCCGAGCGCGCGAGCGACGAGCACTTCCGGGAATCGCTGGATCGCGGTCTGGTAGTCCCGCACCGCTCCGTTGTAGAAGCGGCGCGCGTACTGGAGGTGATCCTCGATCTCGACGAGCTCGCGCTGGAGCTGCTCGAAGTTCCGGTCCGCCTTCAGCTCCGGATACGCCTCGCGCAGCGCCAGGAGGCGGACCAGGCCCTGCTCGAGCTCCGCCTCGGCCTCGCCCGCGCCCTCCGGTCCCTTCCGCGCCTCGGCCCGCGCGCGGAGCGCCGTGACGGCCTCGAGCGTCGCGCGCTCGTGACCGGCGTACGCGCCGACGGCCTTCACGAGCTGGGGGACGAGCGCGTGCCGGCGCGCGAGCTGCACGTCGACATCGGCCCAGCCCGCGCGCATCTGGTTGCGGAGCCGCACGAGGCGATTGAAGGCGTAGACCGACCAGGCCACGAGGGCCACGCCGATCAGGAGCAGGGCGATCTCCAAGAAGCCATCCTTTCCGCGAGCGCCGCGCGCGGCCGTGTGCGAGCCGGTGACACTGTCCCTACGAAGCTAGGGGCCGGACCCTTCGCGGGGCGAGGAGGGCGAGGAGGGCGAGGAGGGCGAGGAGGGCGAGGAGGCCGGGCCGGGCGATGCGCGAGGCGGGCGAGGAGGGCGATGCGCGAGGCGGGCGAGGAGGGCGGGACGGCCGTGCCGGGTGGGGAGGGCGCGGCGGGGCGATCCGCCGAGGCCCGGCACGCGACCGCCCCTCCGCGACGAGCGGCGGCCCGCCGCGCATCTCGTGGCGGACGTGCCCGCGGTGCGCCCCGCGCCGCGCCTGGTCCGCGGCCGCTACGTGATCGCGGTCCCCGACCTCGAGGTCTCCGCCCGTTTCTACGGCGAGGTCCTGGGCTTCGAGGTGCACGAGATCGGTGAGCCGTTCTGGCGATTCTTCGTCCGGGACGGGTGCGTGATCATGGCGGGCGAGTGCCGCGGCGCGCTCCCTCCGGCCGAGCTCGGCGATCACTCCTGGTTCGCCTACGTCGAGGTCGACGGCATCGACGCGTTCCACGAGGAGATCGTCCGTCGGGGCGCCGACGTGCCCTCGCCGCCGGAGGATCAGCCGTGGGGGATGCGGGAGCTCACGGTGCGGACGGCGGACGGGCACCGGATGAGGTTCGGAAGCCCGATCGAGCGGGGATAGCGGAGGAGGCGCGCCCCGCGGGGGCGTATCGGCCGGCGCCTCGACTGCGCTTCCGGCGCCGCTTCGGGACACGCCTTGTGCCCCCCTCCCGGACCCCCCAACATGGTCAGGCCCCCGTTCCGCCGGAGCCATCCCCCCGTATCGTTCCTCCGAGATGGCATGACCTTCGAGGACATCGATTCCGTGGTCACGAGCACGCCCGGCGCCGTTCCGCCGGCGCTCTGTGGCGCGGTGGTGGCGGAATCCGGCCTCGTGGCGGTGCTCGACGCGCTGCCCGAGATGGTGCAGCTCTACGATTCCGAGTGGCGCTGGGTCTACCTCAATCCCCCGGCGCGCGAGTGGATGCGCTCGCTCGGGCGCGACCCGGACCGGCTCATCGGCCAGCACCTCTGGGACGAGTTCGTGATGCTGCGCGGCTCCCGTGTGCAGGCGGCCACGGAGCGCGCGGCGCGCGAGGAGCGAGAGGCGAGCTTCGAGGCGCGGTCCCGGGACGCCGAGCACCACACCCGGATCGTGCCGTTCCGGGGCGGC
Organism: uncultured Gemmatimonadaceae bacterium; assembly: GCA_964583815.1. Taxonomy (GTDB): domain Bacteria; phylum Gemmatimonadota; class Gemmatimonadetes; order Longimicrobiales; family Gaopeijiaceae; genus JAWLHJ01. Next base: position 3,692 of record CAZOYA010000218.1, read on the forward strand.
TTCGTCACCTTCACGAGCGACCGCACGGACGCGAAGCGTCGCGCCCGCCGGACCGCGTTCTTCACGGCCGCGGGCAACGCGATCGCGGAGATGCCGGCCGACGCCGCGATGCTCCGGCGGCTGGTCGAGCTGGCCCAGGAGAAGCTCGGGGACCTGGCAGCCTCCTACGAGTTCCGGGACGGTGCGCTCGTGCGCACGTCCGGGGGCCCGGAGGAGGCCGAAGAGTTGATCGGGCAGGTCGAGCGCATGGTCGAGCTGCACGAGCGCCCCCGCGGGCTGGTCGCCCGGATGGCCGAGGACGGTGGGGCGATCCTCGTGCGGACCGAGCGGAAGGCCCCGGCGCAGGGGCGGATCCGCAAGCCCGGGCGACTCCAGTCCGCCGTGCTCGCGCCGGTGATGAGCGGCGACACCCCGTTCGGCGCGATCCTGGTGGGCACGACCACGGCGGGGCGGACGCCGCTGGTGGACGAGGACCGGCGGGTCGTCGCCGAGATCGCGCACCGGGCCGGGCTCGCGATCGCGCTCGCGCAGGCGCTGGACGAGGCGCGCGCCGCCTCGGCGCGGACGGAGCGGCTGCAGCGCGCCGCCTCCGCGCTCGGCATCTCGGTCGACCGGGAGCGCACGCTCGATCTCCTGCTCGCCGAGGTCGTGGAATCGACGGGCGCGTACATGGGCGCCGTCTACGGGCAGGAGGACGATCAGGGCGATCTCAGGCTGCTGTCCTCGCGCGGATTGAGCGAGCGGAAGGCCAGCGAATACCACGGCGTCGAGTCCGTCGGCGGAACCCCGATCGGCGACGCGATCCGCCAGCGGAAGCCGATCTTCGTCGGTAGCGCGCCCGCCTGGCGGGCACGCTACGGACGCGCTCCGGAGCGCGAGGGCACGCCGGTCGAGGACGGCTCCTGGGTGGGGCTTCCGCTCCTCTCCGGGGACCGGCTCCTGGGGGCGATGGCGCTCGGGTTCGAGCGGAGCCGGAGCTTCGCCGCCGCCGACCGCGCCTTCCTCCTCGCCCTCGCGCAGCAATGCACGCGCGCGCTCGAGCGCGCCCACGACCTCGACGCGCTCCGGCGGAGCGAGGAGCGGTACCGCGCGACGTTCGAGCATGCCGGCGTCGGCATCTCGCACGTCTCGCTCGACGGCCGGGTGCTCCGGGTCAACCGGCACATGGTCGACATCCTCGGCTACACGGAGGACGAGCTCCTCTCCCTCGGGTTCGAGGGTCTCACCCACCCGGAGGATCACGACGACATCCGCACGCGCCTCGCCCGGCTCCGGGACGGCACGATCGACCACTACCGGAAGGAGCGACGCTACATCCGCCGGGACGGCGCCACGGTCTGGGTCGACGCGACCGTCTCCTGCGCGCGCGACGAGGATCCGCCGTATCTCATCGTCATCCTCGAGGACATCACGGCCCGCAAGGAGGTCGAGCGGCAGGCGGAGGAGCGGCAGCACGACCTGCAGCGGGTCACCTCCCAGCTCCAGCTCCTGTTCCGCGCGACGAGCGGTCTCCTCGCCGCCGAGCGGCCGCAGGCGCTGCTCGCGCGGATCGTCGAGGACCTGAACCGTCTCACGGGCGTCGACCTGTGTTTCCACTACGTGCTCGACGAGTCGGAGGAGGAGCCGCGGCTCCGCCTCGAAACCTCGGTCGGCGCGCGGCCGGAGTTCACGGAGCGTCACCGGATGCTGCGGATGGGCGAGTCGATCTCGGGCGTGGTCGCGCGGGACCGTCGGCCCGTCATCCTCCACGATGCGACGGCGTCGAACGATCCGGTGGCGCAGGTCGCGCTCGACGAGGGGCTCCTCGCCTACGCCTGCTTCCCGCTGGTGGCGGACGGACGCGTCCTGGGCACGCTCGCCTTCGGCTCCCACGAGCGCACCCGCTTCCAGCCGGACGACGTCGCGGTGCTCCGGGCGATCGCCGACCAGCTCGCGATCGCGATCGACCGCGCCCGCAGCCTCCACTCCGAGCACGAGGCTCGGCGTGAGGCGGAGCGGGCGAGCCAGGCGAAGACGGCGTTCCTCGCCACGGTGAGCCACGAGCTCCGCACGCCGCTGAACGCGGTGATCGGATACACCGATCTGCTGGGCGCAGGCGTGCCCGAGACGATCGGGCCGGGGGCCTCACGGCACGTGCGCCGGATCCGCGTGGCGGCGCGGCACCTTCTGCAGCTCATCGAGGAGGTCCTCACCTACTCGCGCCTC
>CAZOYA010000219.1:0-5831 GCA_964583815.1 uncultured Gemmatimonadaceae bacterium
GCTCCGTACGCGTTCAGCCCCTCGTCGCTCGTCATCTGGAGCTCCGAGCGGAAGAAGAACGAGGTGTGCGGGTTGATGAGGAGGAGCGCGTGTCCCCCGGCGGTGTTCGCGGGCGCGATGGCGAACCCGTTCGAGCCCACCGGCTCGGGCTCGGCCGCGGATTCCACCTCGGCCGTGGCATCGGCGGTGCCCGGGAGCTCGGCGACCGGCCGCGCATCGTAGAACGCGCGCAGCTCGTCGAGGTCCACGCCGCGTTCGATGTCGCCGCCGATGCTGCCCTCGCTGAAGGACAGCGCCATCCAGGGCTCGAACCGCGTGAGCGCGCGCGGCTCGACCTCCGGGTGCGTGTGCAGGAAGTAGTTGAGCCCGTCGGCCCAGGCGACCATGAGCTCCTGCAGCCACCCGGGGCTCGAGGCGAAGAGCGCCTGCAGCTCGGCCGGATCGTAGAACAGGCGGGAGCGCAGGTCCTGCCAGATCGCCTCCTCGCCCTCCGCCTCGGCGACGCGCCCGAGCTGGGTGAGGTAGTTCACCTCGATCCGGTTGAAGTCGTCCTCCGCCTGCGCGTAGATCATGCCGAAGACCGCGTCGGCGTCCGTGCGCCCGTGGACGTGCGCGATCCCCCAATCGTCGCGGGTGATCGTGACGTTGTTCGCACGCGCTTCCCACCGCGCGACCTCGAGGTCCGGCGACGAGCATCCGACGAGCGCGACGAGGACGAGCAGGAGCTTCTTCATGGACCGTCGCCTCCGATGGGTTGATCGATCCTGGACGGTCGGACGACAGCGCCCATTCTAGGCAGGGACGCGGAAGACGGCCAGAGATCGCGGGTGCGGACCGCCCCGCGGGGGCGCACCGGCCTGTCGGTCCCGTGCGGTCTTGTCTATCGTATCCCGTGCCACCGCAGGTGGCCCCTTTTCGCCACCCGCTCCCGCCCCGAGGATCGATCGATGCCGAATCCGTCCGCCCGTACGTGCCCGGTGGGCGGGTCCCGACGCCGTCGTCGCGGGTGCCCGGGCCGCTCGGGTCCGCTGCTCGCCCTACTGCTCGCGGCGGCCGCGTGCGGAGGGGGCGGGCCGGCGCTCCCGGCCCCGCCCGCGCCGGAAGTCGCGGTGCGCGAGGATCTCTCGCGCGTCCTCGACCTCGTCGGCATCGAGGGGCTCCTCGGCCAGCGGGACCGGGCGTTCACCCGCCAGGTCGCGATCCAGATGCTCGATCCGACCGACCGGGAGCTCGAGCGGCTCGTGCCGGCGGTCCTCGACGGCTTCGCCTACGATTCGCTGCGCGCGGACGTCCTGGAGCGCCTCGCGGCGGAGGCTCGGCCCGAGCTCGTGTCGAACCTGCGCCAGTGGATGGACGCCGGCGCGACCGCGGCGGTGCGCCGGATCGCCGAGGAGTACGATCCTCCGCTCACGCTGGAGCAGTACGCGAACGAGATGACCGACGAGCCGCCCCCCGAGGCGCAGATCCACCTCATGGGCGAGTGGGCGGAGGCGCAGGGGCGCGGCGATCTCTTCGTGCTCATGCAGGAGGCGCTCCGCGAGGCGTCGTTCCTCGTGCACGGCACGCTCCGCCCGAACGCGCCGGAGTTCGAGCCGCTGACCGGCGCGGAGCTCGAGGCGGCGCGCGCGAGCAGCCACGCGGCCGCCGTGATCACGCTCCTGCACCGCCACGAGCGGGTGCCGGAGCCGCTCATCCGGCGCTCCATCGCCGAGTACCGGACCGAGTCCGGGGTCTGGTTCACCCGCAACTTCCCGCTGGCGGTGGCCGAGGCCATCCGCGCGGCCGGGGAGCGGGTGGCGGCGACCCTGGCCGACGATCCCGCGCGCTGACCCGAGCGGGGCCGCGGGCGAACACACCACGATCTCCACCACGCATCTCCCGAAGACCTTGAGCACCGACCGCGTCACCATCGTCCAGCGCAACCTGGAGCGCTTCCTCACCTCGGCTTCGGCCGCTTCCCGCCGCCTCGACCCCGACCGCCCCGTCCGGGAGGGCACGACCCTCACGCCGAGGCGGGCGCTCGAGGTCTTCGAGGACCAGCTTCTCAGCCGGATGGCCGACGTGGAGGCGCGCCGGCTGAAGGCGACGGGCCAGAGCTTCTACACGATCTCCTCGGCCGGTCACGAGCAGAACGCGGTGGTGGGCACGCACCTCCGGGTCGACGATCCGTGCTTCCTGCACTACCGCTCGGGCGGCCTGATGATGGCCCGCGCGCGCCAGGTGCCCGGGATCGACATGGCGATGGACACGATGCTCTCCGTGTGCGCGAGCGAGGACGACCCGACCTCGGAGGGCCGGCACAAGGTGTGGGGCAGCCGCCGGCTCTGGGTCCCTCCGCAGACGAGCACGATCGCCTCGCACGTGCCCAAGGCCGTCGGGGCGGCCTTCGCGATCGGGCGGGCCCGGCGCATGGGCGTGGAGATCCCGGTGCCGGACGACGCGATCGTGTGCTGCACGTTCGGGGACGCCTCGGCGAACCACGCCACCGCGCTCTCCGGCGTCCAGGCCGCGCGCTACGCGAGCCGCCGCGGGAACCCGATGCCCATGCTCTTCGTGTGCGAGGACAACGGCCTCGGGATCAGCACGGACACCCCGCGCCGGTGGATCCGCGAGACCTTCGGCGGGCTCGGGCACCTGCGCTACCTCGAGGCGGACGGCGACCTGCCGGACGTGTGGCAGGCGGCGGAGGAGGCCGTGCGGCTCTGCCGGGCCACCCGCAAGCCGACCTTCCTGCGCCTCGTCACGGTGCGGCTCTGGGGGCACGCGGGGAGCGACATCGAGCTCGCGTACCGCACGAGGGCCGAGATCGAGGCCACGGAGGCCCAGGATCCCATACTGCGCAACGCGGCGTGGCTGATCGAGTCGGGCGCGGCGACCCCCGACGAGCTCCACGCGATCTTCGTGCGGACGCGCGACCGCATGCGGGACGCGGCCGAGGAGGCCGTGAAGCGCGGCCACCTGGACTCGGCCGAGCGGGTGCTCGCGCCGCTCGCCCCGTGGGACGAGGAGGCCGTGCGCGCCGACGCGACGGCGACGGTCCCCGCGGAGGAGCGACGCGCCTTCTGGGGCGACGAGCTTCCCGAGGAGGCGGCCTCGCCGATCAAGCGCACGATGGCCGCGCACCTCAGCTCGGCGATGGCGGACGAGATGCTCCGCCGCCCCGAGGTGCTCGTCTTCGGCGAGGACGTGGGGCGGAAGGGGGGGGTCTACTACGTGACCGCGGGGCTCCAGAAGCGCTTCGGGGCCGCGAGGGTCATCGACACGCATCTCGACGAGACGTCGATCCTCGGGCTCGCCCAGGGCGCCGGGCTCTTCGGGCTCCTCCCGATGCCCGAGATCCAGTACCTCGCCTACGTGCACAACGCCGTCGACCAGCTCCGGGGCGAGGCCTCCAGCCTGCAGTTCTTCAGCGCGAACCAGTTCAGCAACCCGATGGTCGTGCGGATCGCCGGGCTCGCGTACCAGCGCGGCTTCGGCGGCCATTTCCACAACGACCACTCGATCGGCGGGCTGCGGGACATCCCCGGACTCATGATCGCGGTGCCGAGCCGGGGGGACGACGCGGTCCGGATGCTGCGGGGGTGCCTCGCGACCGCGCGCGCGTGCGGGCGGGTCGTGGTCTTCCTCGAGCCGATCGCGCTCTACCACCAGAAGGACCTGCACGAGGAGGGCGACGAGGGCTGGCTGTTCGACTATCCGGCGCCGGGGGAGGCCCTCCTGCCCGGTGAGGTCGGCACGTACGGCGACGGTCCGCTCCTCGTCGTGTCCTACGCCAACGGGCTGCACATGAGCCTGCGGGCGCAGCGCATCCTCGAGCGCGACCACGGGATCGAGACGCGTGTGCTCGACGCGCGCTGGCTGAACCCGCTTCCGCTCGAGGCGATCCGGCGCGAGGCCGCGGTCGCCCGCGGCGTGCTCGTGGTGGACGAGTGCCGGCGGACCGGCGGCGGGATCGCCGACGCGGTGGTGGCCGACCTCGCGGAGCACGGCTACGAGGGGACGCTGCGCTCCGTGCGCGCCCCCGACTCGTTCGTGCCGCTCGGGCCCGCGGCCAACGTGGTGCTCGTCCAGGTGGAGGACATCGTGCGCGCCGCCGTGGAGATGTCCGCGACCGTCGTCGCCTGAGCCCGTGCGGCGCGCGACGGTTCGCCTCCTCCTGCTGCTCGCGCTGGCCCCCGCGCTGGCGGGGGCGGCGGGGCCGGGCGACGGGGCGCGGGTCGGCGAGGAGCCGTGGGCGCGGGCGGGTGCCCAGGTCGCCGGGGAGGCGCGAGCGGGCGACGGGGCCGCGGCCGACGAGCCGGGCTCCGAGCTCCGGGTCTGGCTGCTCACCATGGGGCCCGGCGAGGCGATCTGGGAGCGGTTCGGCCACAACGCCCTCCGGGTGGTCGACACGCGCACCGGCTACGACGCCTCGTACAACTGGGGGATCTTCGACTTCCGCCAGGAGGACTTCATCCCCCGGTTCCTGCGCGGCCGGATGCTCTACATGATGGCGCCGTTCGACTCGGAGGCGATGATCGCGGCCTACCGCGCGGCGGGCCGGGAGATCGTGGCGCAGGAGCTCGCCCTCACCCCGGCCCAGAAGCTCGAGCTTCAGACCCTCGCGGAGCGGAACGCGCGGCCGGAGAACCGCGACTACTTCTACGACTACTTCCTCGACAACTGCTCGACCCGGGTCCGCGATCTCCTGGACCACGTGCTCGACGGCGCGCTGCAGGAGGCGTTCGCCGACGCGCCCACCGGCCGGACCTACCGGTGGCATACGCGCAGGCTGACGCAGCCCGATCCGCTCCTGTTCACGGGCATGGACATCCTGCTCGGCACGCCCGGGGACCGTCCGATCACCCGCTGGGAGGAGATGTTCGTGCCGATGTCGCTCCGGGATGCGGTGCGCGAGCTCGAGGTCCCCGCGCCGGACGGCGGCTTCCGACCGCTCGTGATCTCGGAGGAGGTGCTCGCGCCCGCGCGGGTCGCCTCGGAGCCCGGAGCTCCCCCCGGGTGGCTCGGACGCTACCTCCTGCTCGGCGTCGTCCTCGGCGCGGCCTTCCTGCTCCTCGGGCGAGCCGGCGTGGGGGCGCCGGTCGCGCGGACGGCGTTCGGTGTCGTCTCCGGGGTATGGGGCGCCCTGGCCGGACTCGCCGGACTGATCCTGGTGCTCGTCCTCTTTACGGACCACCGGTTCATGTTCTGGAACGAGAACCTGTTCCTGCTCAACCCGGTCGCGCTGCCCATGGCCGTCGTGGGGCCCCTCGCGGCCGCGCGGGCCTCATCACGCGTGGTGCTCGCGCGGCTCGCGGCGATCGTGGCGGCGCTCGCCGTCGTCGGGCTCGTCGTGGGACTCACGCCCTTCGCCGAGCAGACGAACGGCCTCGAGACGGCGCTCCTGCTCCCCGTGCACCTGGGGCTGTGGGGCGGTGCGGAGGCGCTGCGGAGGGGCGGCGCGCGGATGGGGGCGGGGGAGGGGCGGGCGCGGAGCTGAGGGACGCCGCGGTGGGCCAGGCCCATCGAGCCATGGACAGGCCCGTCGCGGGGAGGGCGCGGCGGGCCAGGCTCATCTGGCCATGGACAGGCCCATCGCACGAGGCGGTCGCGCGATCGTCCCATCGAGCCGTCCCATCCAGCCATGGACGGATTTCGCGTGGCGTATCGCCCCGGGTCCCGGACGTGCTCCGCCGAGCCCCTTGTGGCGCGCCTGCGGGCCGCAGGAGCCACGATCGCCGCGGCGTGCTCGCCGGATGACCTGGAAGGGCCTCCGTGGGCCGCAGGCGGCCGCCCACGCTCGCCTCCTCCGCCCCGCCCGGCCCCGACCTCGAAGCGCTCGGCGACGAGAT
>CAZOYA010000220.1:0-5791 GCA_964583815.1 uncultured Gemmatimonadaceae bacterium
GATCGTGACGTCGAGGGCGGTGGTCGGCTCGTCGGCGATGAGCAGGTCCGGCGCGCACGAGAGCGCCATCGCGATCATGACGCGCTGACGCATCCCTCCCGAGAGGTGGTGCGGATATTCTCCGATCCGCCGCTCGGGCGCCGCGATGCCGACCTCTTCGAGCAACCGCAGCGTCTCGCGACGGGCCGCCTGGCGATCGAGCCTCCGGTGGAGCCGGAGCGCCTCGGAGATCTGGTCCCCGATCGGGTACACCGGGTTCAGGGAGCTCATCGGCTCCTGGAAGATCATCGCGACGTCGTCGCCCCGGAGCGCGCGCAGCCGCCGCTCCGCCGCGCCCACGAGCTCCTCCCCGCGGAAGCGGATGGAGCTCCCTTCGACGATCCGCGCCGGGGGTCTGGGGAGGAGGCCCATGAGCGACAGCGCGGTCACCGTCTTGCCGCATCCCGATTCCCCGACCACGCCGAGCATCTCGCCCGGGCGCACGTCGAAGGAGACGCCGTCCACCGCGCGCGCCACGCCCTGGTCGGTGTCGAACCAGACGCGGAGATCCCGCACCTCGAGCAGCGCGTCGCTCAAGAGCGCAGCCGCGGATCCAGGGCGTCCCGGAGCCCGTCGCCCACGAGGTTGAAGGAGAGCACCGTGAACACGATGGCGAGGCCGGGGAAGGTCGAGAGCCACCACGCGTCGATCAGGTTCCGGCGCCCCGCGTCCACCATCGTGCCCCAGGACGGCGTCGGAGGCTGCACGCCGAGCCCGAGGAACGAGAGGCCGGCCTCGAGCACGATCGTGTTCCCGATCCCGAGCGTCGCGGCCACGATGACCGGCGCGAGCGCGTTCGGCACGAGGTGCCGCAGGATGATCCGCGTCCGCGAGTAGCCGAGCGCGCGCGCGGCCTGCACGAACTCCCGCTCCCGGAGGCTCAGCACCTCCCCCCGCACGATCCGCGCGGTGGAAGGCCACTGCGTGAGCCCGAGCACGGCGATGATCAGGAAGATCGAGGGCTCGAAGAGCGCGATGATCGTGATCAGCAGCACGAGCCGCGGGAACGAGATCACCATGTCCACGAGCCGCATGATCGCGCTGTCCACGAGGCCGCCCACGTAGCCCGCGACGGCCCCGAGGACCGTGCCGAGCGTGACGCTGATCGCGACCGCCACGAAGCCGATCAGCAGCGAGATGCGCGCCCCGTAGAGCAGCCGCGAGAGCACGTCGCGGGCGAACTGGTCGGTGCCGAGGGGGTGCGCGGCCGACGGCGCCAGGAAGCGCTCGGTGAGCAGGTTGCCCTGGAGGCTCGGGTCGTGCGGCGCCACGAGCGGCGTCACGAGGGCGAGGACGTACAGCGCGGCGATGACCAGGAGCCCGAGCACCGCCGTGCGGTTCCGCGAGAAGGCACGCGCCGCGAGCGCCCACTGGCTCACCGCCACCGCGGCCTCGGGCCGGTCGCGGCGCCCCGCGTCCCGCCAGGACCAGCCCCAGGCCAGGACGAGCCCGCAGACGACCGTGGCCGCCGCGAGGCGCTCGTCCCAGGCGCCGCCGGTCGCCGCCGCGGCGAGTCGGCCCGGGCGGCTCACCGCGACCCACAGGAGACCCGCCCACGCGAGCAGCGCGGCCGCCCCGGCCCCCCAACGGCCCGCGAGCACCTGCGGCAGCCCCGGGAGCACGGCCGAGAGCGCGCGACCGCCCACCACGCGCCGGCGGGGCGTCACGGCCCCGGGCGGCGGCCCGGCCGGCGCTCCCTCGAGCGCGAGCGCGGGACCCTCCAGCCCGCCGAGGCCCTCGAGTCCCTCAGTCATAGCGGATCCGGGGGTCCACGACCGCGTACAGCACGTCCGCGAGCAGGTTGGCGAGCACGACCATGATCGCGAAGAAGAAGGATCCGGCCATCACGACCGGGTAGTCCCGCGTGTTGATCGCGTCGACGAGCGCGCGGCCCATCCCCGGCCACGCGAAGATCAGCTCGATGAACACCGTGCCGCTGAACAGGACCGGCACGTAGAGCCCGACGAGCGTGATGACCGGGATGAGCGCGTTCCGGAGCGCGTGCTTGAAGATCACCGTCCGCTCCGGGAGGCCCTTCGCCCGCGCGGTGCGCACGAAGTCCTGGCGGATGACCTCGAGCATGCTGCCCCGCATGTACCGCGCGATCCCCGCCGTGAGCACGAGCGCGAGCGAGGCCGTCGGGAGCGCGAGGTGCATCGCGCGATCCTTCACCTGCTCCCACGGGGACAGGAAATCGTGCCCGGTGCTCGTCATCCCCGAGGCCGGGAACCAGATCGGCCAGTCCCACACGTTCCGCGCGAAGAGGCTGAACGTCAGGATCAGCATCAGCGCGAGCCAGAACGACGGCATCGAATAGAAGAAGAGGAGCAGGACGCTCAGCCCCGAGTCGAGCGCCGAGTACTGCCGCACCGCCTGGATCGTCCCGACGAGGATCCCGACCGCGAACGCGAGGAGGAGCGCGCACCCCACCAGCACGAGCGTGTTCGGCAGGAACGCGAGGAGCACCTCGCTCACGGGCCGCCCGTAGGCGAAGGAGTACCCGAAGTCGCCGGTGAGCATGGCGCCCAGCCAGCGCAGGTAGCGCACGTGCACGGGCTGGTCGAGCCCGAAGTTCTCGCGCATCTGCGCGATCACGTCGGCCGTCATCCCGGGCGCCACCATGTAGAGGGTGGGATCGCCCGGGGCGAGGTTCACCACGAAGAAGACGATCGTGGCGATCCCGAGGACCAGCGGGACCGCGCCCGCGAGGCGGCGGAGGACGTACGCGGTCACGGGGGCCGGCGCGGAGGAGCCGGCCTCAGCGCGAGCCCGGATCGACGTACCAGTCCCGCACGCTCACCCACTCCCCACGCGCGTCCATCGCGACGTTCCGGACGCGCCGGTTCACGCCCGCCAGGCGGTCGGGGAAATAGAAGAACGTGTAGGGCTGGACGCGCGCGAGCGCCTCCTGGTACTCCTGCCAGAGCGGCATCGCGTCCTCCCGGTCGACCGCTCCGGCGAGCGCGTCGAGCAGGCGGTCGATCTCCGGGTCGTCGGTGCCGGACCAGGCGTAGGGCTGCTCGAGGCGCGCCGAGTGGAAGAGATCGGTGTCGTCGAGCTTGAACTCGGTGACCCATCCCATGACCACGCCGTCGAAGTCCCGCAGCGTGGGGGTGTTGATCTGCTGCAGGAGCGTGCCCCACTCGACCACCTGGGGGCGGATCTCGACGCCGATCTCCCGGAGCTGCGCCTGCATGATCTCGGCGACGTCCTGCCGCTGCTGGTTCCCCGTGTTGTACTTCACGGAGATCGAGAGCGGCGTCCCCTCCGCGTTCTCGCGGATGCCGTCGCCGTTGCGGTCGCGCCAGCCGGCCTCGTCGAGGAGGGCGGCCGCCTCCTCGGGATCGTACTCGAGCGACACCGCGGCCTCCGGATCGAAGGCCCAGTGGAAGGGCGGCACGCTCGAGTTCGCCACGGTCCCGTAGCCGCCCAGGATCGCCTCCACGATGTCCTTGCGGTTCGTGCCCATCGTGAGCGCCCGGCGGACCCGCTCGTCGGCGAGCTGGGGGCGGCGGGCGTTCCAGGCGACCATCACGTAGTTGCGGAAGGTGAACTCGATGAGCTCGAGGTGCTCCGCGTCGAGGATGCGCTGCGCCTGGTCCGGGTTCGGCGCGACGTAGACGTCGATGTTCTCGGTGAGCAGCTCGGTGAGCAGCGTCGTCTGCTCCGGGATCACCCGGTAGACGTAGCGATCGAGATACGGCCGCCCCCCGAGCGCCTGCGGGAACGCGGGATTCGCCTCGAAGACCCAACGGTCCTGCTGCGCGTGCGAGCGGAAGACGAAGGGGCCGTTGCCGACCGGACACTGCGTGCCGTAGGGATGCTGCCGGAGCTCGGCGGGCGGCACGTCCCCGAGCAGGTGCTCGGGCAGGATGCCGAGCGTGGTCCACGCGTCCAGGAACTCCGCGTGCGGCTCGAGCCGGATGCGCACCGTGTGGTCGTCGATCACCTCGACGCCCTCGGGGCCCTTCACGTAGTGGTCCCAGAACGCGGCGTTGGGGAACGCCGTCTCCGGGTTCGTCACCGTGACGTAGGTGAAGGCCACGTCGTGCGCGTCCGTGGGCTCGCCGTCGTGCCAGCGAACGTCCCGCCGGATGTGGAAGGTGAGCTCCGTGCCGTCGGGCGAGACCTCCCACGACTCGGCCAGGTACGGCCGCAACTCCAGGTCGGCGGAGTACTGCACCAGCGGCATCAGGTTCACGTACTCCTGGTGCTGGCGGGTGACGTGGTCGGTGGAGACGGCCGCGTTCATCCCGTCGGGCATCTCGCCGATGGCCCCCACCACGACGGTGCCTCCGTAGCGGTCGTCGTCCGGCACGGGGTGCGCCTCGCGCGCGGTCTCGAGGAAGTCCGCGACGCGCGGCATGACCTCCTGGCAGAACGGGTCGGACGAGACCCGTGCCGCGCCGCCCTCTCCGCCGCACGCCGCGAGCGAGCCGGCCGCGGCCAGCACCAACACCTTCCTCATGACTTCCCCCTGATCCATGACGACGACGCGCGGGGAGCCGGCGGCCCGGTCGCGCGACGAACCACCCACTATGTCGGCGGTGCGGAGCCCGGCGCCAGCCTCGCCTGCGCTACCGGCGCCAGGTCCAGCCCGACCGCGCGTAGCGCTCGCGCTCGAGACGCTCCGCCCGGGCCTCCTCGGCCGGTCCGGCCGGTCCGGGCTCCCACGCACCTCCGAAGCGGGCGCGGAAGCCCTCCTCGACGGCGGTCCGCACGTCCTCCACGGAGACCCCGGGCACGAGCTCGCGGAGCCCGACGGCCCCCGAGCCCGCCGGGGCGGCGCCGGCCCCGACGAGCTCCTGCCCGTCCTCGAGGAGGATCGAGCCGTGTTGGAGCAAAGCTCCGCCGATGCGGGCCTGCGCGCTACCCACCAGCTTGCGGCCCGCGACCACGATCTCGCCGGGCGCGGGGGATCCGAAGCAGGGGCCCGCATCGAGCGGGGCGACGCGCCCCGGCCCGTCCGCCCCGCCGACCACCCGCGCGTCCACCCCGAGCGCCCGTAGCCCCACCACGATCGCCTCGTTCACGGCGCGGTAGGCGGCCCGGGCCCCTCCGAGCGCGCGGGCGGGCACGACCGCCGCGTAGGTCAGCTCGGCCGCGTGGAGCACCGCCCGGCCGCCGGTGGGGCGACGCACGAAGGCGTCGGCGCGGCCGGCCCAGGCCTCCGGTCCGCCCGCGGGCTCGTTCCGTCCGAACGAGACGGTGGGCCGCGTCCAGGTGTAGAGGCGGAGCGCGGCCTCGGGCCCGCGCGGGCCGGCCGCGGGCACACCGCCCGCCGCACCCGCCACGCTCGCCACGGGGGCAGCAGCCCCCGCGCCGATCGTCTCGGCCAGCGCGTGGTCGAGCGCCATGTTGCGCGCGCCCGAGGCGGGTCCGTCCCGGCGCACCCGCCAGCGCAACGGCGGCGCGGAGACCCGCCCGCCGCCCCGGCTCACTCCGCCGCCTGGTAGTCCTCGACCGGCGGGCAGGCGCAGACGAGGTTCCGGTCGCCGTACGCGTTGTCGACGCGCCGCACGAAGGGCCAGAACTTGAGCTGCCGGTTCCACGGGGCGGGCCACGCGGCCTCGCTGCGCGTGTAGGGATGGGTCCACTCGTCGGCCGTGACCATGCGCGCCGTGTGCGGCGCGTTCCGGAGCGGGTTGTCCTCCGGGTCGAGCTCCCCCGAGGCCACCCGCTCGATCTCCGCCCGGGTTGCCCGACCTCGGCGCGTGGGATATCGCGATTCAAGGCGTGGATCTCAACCCCG
>CAZOYA010000221.1:0-5741 GCA_964583815.1 uncultured Gemmatimonadaceae bacterium
GTCCAGAAGGCCGTGCTCCTGGAGCTGATGGCATGAGCGAGACCGCGGGGGAGACCACGCTGCGGCGCACGCCGCTGCACGACGAGCACCTGGCGCTCGGGGCCAGGATGGTCCCCTTCGCCGGCTACGAGATGCCCGTGCAGTATCCGGACGGCATCACGGCGGAGCACCGCGCCGTGCGGGAGGGCGCCGGGCTCTTCGACGTCTCGCACATGGGCGAGCTCGTGGTGCGGGGGCCCGACGCGCTCGCGCTGGTGCAGCGGGTGACGGTGAACGACGCCGCGCGCATCGAGACCGGACAGGCGCAGTACACCGCGATGTGTCTCGACACGGGCGGCATCGTGGACGACCTGCTCGTCTACCGCTTCCCGGACCGGTACATGCTCGTCGTGAACGCGTCGAATCGCGACAAGGATCTCGCCTGGATCCTCGCGCACGCGGCGGACCTCGACGTCGAGGTCGTGGACGAGAGCGAGCGCACCGCGCTCCTCGCCGTGCAGGGCCCGAGGGCCCGCGAGATCGTCCGCGCGGTGGCGGAGACGGACGTGGACGCCGTCGGCTACTACCGCTTCGCGGAGGGGCGCGTGGGCGGCGTGGACGCCGTCGTGAGCGGCACGGGCTACACGGGCGAGGACGGCTTCGAGCTCTACGTGCCCGCCGCGGACGCCCCGGCCCTCTGGCGGACGCTCCTCGAGGCGGGACGCGCGCACGGGCTCCGGCCGGCGGGGCTCGGCGCGCGCGACAGCCTGCGCCTGGAGATGGGCTATCCGCTCTACGGGAACGACCTCGACGAGGAGCACACGGTGCTCGAGTCGGGCCTCGGCTGGATCACGAAGATCGACAAGGGCGACTTCGTCGGACGCGACGCGCTGCGGCGCCAGAAGGAGGCGGGCGTGCGCCGGCGGCTCGTGGGGCTGCGGCTCCTGGAGCGCGGGTTCCCGCGGCCCGGCTACCCGGTGCTCGCGGGGGGCGAGGCGGTCGGCGCCGTGACGAGCGGCACGGCGAGCCCGTCGCTGGGCGAGGGGATCGCGCTCGCCTACGTGCCGCCCGAGCACGCGGGGGAGGGGGCGGGGCTGGCCGTGGAGGTGCGGGGGCGGCCGCTCCGCGCCGTCGTGACCCGGCCGCCGTTCTACCGCGAGGGCTCGATCCGGCGGTGAGCGCGCGCGTGGGGATCCTGACCGTGAGCGACGCCTGCGCGGCGGGCCGCCGACCGGACCGGAGCGGCGACCGCATCGCCGCCTGGTGCCGTGCACAGGAGCACGAGCTCGTCGTGCGCGAGGTCGTGCCGGACGAGACGGCGGAGATCGTGCCCCGGCTCCTCGCGTGGTCGGACGAGCTCGGGCTCGACCTGCTCCTCACTACGGGCGGAACGGGCCTCACGCCCCGCGACGTGACGCCCGAGGCCACGAGGGCCGCGATCGAGCGTGAGGCGCCGGGGATCGCGGAGGAGATGCGGCGCCGGGGGCTCGAGGCCACGCCCTATTCGATGCTGTCGCGCGGCGTCGTGGGCGTGCGGGGACGCACGCTCGTCGTGAACCTGCCCGGGAGCCCCGGCGGCGTGGACGACGGGCTCGCCATCCTGGACGGGATCCTCGCCCACGCCGTGCGGATGCTCCGCGGCGTGGACACCGCGCACGAAGGGGCGGGAGGCTCGGCGCCATGAGCGAGCGCGTCCTGATCTCGACGCACGACCTCCCCCTCGCGGGGCGGCTCCGGAGCGGCTTCGAGCGCGAGGGCTACCGCGTGGAGCTCGTGACGCCGGACGAAGAGATCGGACACGAGAAGGAGGCCGCGCTCCTCGTGCTGACCGGGACCAGGGGACGCGAGGGCCCCGGCCGGCTGCACGAGCAGGCGCGCGCCCGGCGCCACCTGCCCGTCTTCGCGGTGGCGAGCGAGGAGGCCCTCCCGCCCGCGCTCCGGCCCGGGTTCGACGAGGTCTTCGCGCGCTCCGTCCCCGTCGAGGACATCGTGCTCGTCGGCCGGAGCGTCATCGAGCGGCGCCGGCTCCGCCGCCTCACGGGGATCGTGGGCGAGACGGACGCGATGCAGCAGGTGCTCGAGCGCGTGGTGCAGATCGCGCCGGTGCGCTCGACGGTCCTCGTCACGGGCGAGTCGGGGACGGGCAAGGAGCTCGTGGCCCGCGGCATCCACCTGCTCTCGCCCCGCCGCCACAAGCCGTTCATCGCGGTCAACGTCGCCGCGCTCTCCGAGACGCTGCTCGAGTCCGAGCTCTTCGGGCACGAGAAGGGGGCCTTCACGGGCGCGATCGACGCGCGCAAGGGGCTCTTCGAGCTCGCGAGCGGGGGGACGATCTTCCTCGACGAGATCGGCGAGATGCCGCTCGCCACCCAGACGAAGCTCCTGCGGGTGCTCGAGCAGCGCGAGTTCCACCGGGTCGGCGGCGAGCAGCCGATCAAGGTGGACGTGCGCATCGTCGCCGCCACCAACCAGGATCTCCGACAGCTCGTCGCGATCGGCGAGTTCCGTCGCGACCTGTACTTCCGGCTGAACGTGCTCAGCATCGAGCTTCCCCCGCTCCGCGAGCGCCGGGAGGACATCCCCCTGCTCGTGGAGGCCTTCGTGCAGGAGGTCTCGGAGGCGCACGACCTCGAATTTCCCGGGATCTCGCCGGAGGCGATGGAGGTGCTGCAGGCCTACTCGTGGCCGGGCAACGTCCGCGAGCTCCGGAACCTCGTGGAGTCGATGGTCGTGCTCGCGCACGGGCGCATGATCCGTCCGGAGGACATCCCGGACGAGGTGCGGCAGCGTCGGGGCGCGTCGCTCCTCCCCGCGCCGCTCCCGCGGAATCGCCAGGTCGCGCAGGGCGGGGCGCGGGACCTGCGCCCCGAGCTCGAGTTCATCTTCCGCACCCTCGTCGAGCTGCGCGTGGACCTCGACGACCTGCGACGGGAGTTCGAGGCCTACCGGCGCGAGCACCCGATGCTGGAGGACGTGGGCGGGGCGCTCCTCGGACGTCTCGCGGGGGGGCACGGCATCGAGATCGGGTCCGCCCCGTCGCCGGAGCACGGGGCGGGGGCAGGAGAGCACCCTCCCGACTCGGCCCCGGAGGAGCCGGCCGGCGAGCGCGGCTCGAACGGTCAGGCGAGGGAGCCGGAGCCGGAGGAGCCGGTCGACGATCGCACCGTCGTCTTCCGTCCCGGGCTCACGATGGACGAGATGGAGCGTCGCGCGATCGCGGCCGCGCTCGCCGAGGTCGACGGCAACCGCCGCCGCGCCGCGGAGCTCCTCGGGATCGGCGAGCGGACGCTCTACCGGAAGATCTCGAAGTACGGGCTCGAGGAATAGCAGCCCGCCGAGAGGCGTCAGCTCCCCCCGCCCGCCCGCGCCCGCGCCCGGCCCCGCTCGGCCTGGATCCGCGGCAGCACGACCGTCCAGTCCCGGCTCTCCACCGGGCCGTACGCGACGACGAGCTCCGACTCCAGCTCGACCGGGCGGTCGAACAGGTAGACCGCCGACTCGGTCACCCGCTGCGCGAGCCGGTGGGTGCCCCAACCGGGCGTGATCGGCTCGATCGTGGCGGGGCGCGCGCGCAGGCCGCCCGACAGGAGATGCACCTCCTCCGGGGCGAACTCCATGGCGGGCAGATCGGAGTGGAACGACACGAGGAAGAGGGGCGCGCCCGTGCCGTGGCGCTCCCGCCAGGGCGCCGCGAGGGCGGCGAGGCGACGGTAGGTGTCGGGCGCCGCGGCCACGAGCACGGACTCGTGCAGCGGAGTCACGAGGAGCTCGAGGCTCCCGCTCCGGAGCGCGACGGAGAGCGCGCGCTGGGACAGCGTGCCGTAGCCGGGGGGCGGGAGCGGGCCCGGTCCCGCCGCGGGGGGCGCCGCCGCCGGAGCGAGCGAGCACGCGCCGAGCAGCGCGAGGACCAGGACGAGGGGCCGCCTCACGTCGCGTCCGGGGTGGAGGGGTCGCCCTCCGGAGGCGGGCCGCCCTCCTCCGAGCGCTCGGCCGCCTCGCCTTCCGTGAGCGTCTCGATGGCCGCGAGGAGCTCGTCCCGGCCCTCGCCGGTGCGTGCGGAGAAGGGGAGCGTCTGCGACTCGTCGATCTCGAGCCGCTCGGAGATGCGGCCGATGGCGCGCACGCGCTCCGAGCGCTTCAGCTTGTCCATCTTGTTCAGCACGACGAGCGTGGGGAGCCCGAGCTCGGCCAGGTAGGCCACCATGCGCTCGTCGTGCGCGGTCGGGTCGTGACGCGCGTCCACGATGTGCACGACGCCCCGGAGCTCCGCCGTCTCGGAGAGATACCACTCGATCGTGCGGGCCCACGACGCCCGGATCTCCTCCGGGACCCGCGCGAAGCCGTAGCCGGGGAGGTCCACGAGGAAGAAGCGGTCGTTCACGCGGTAGAAGTTGATCGCCTGCGTCTTCCCGGGCGTCGCGGAGACGCGCGCCACCTTCGCGCGCGTGCGCTGCAGGAGGACGTTCACCAGGGAGGACTTCCCGACGTTCGAGCGGCCGGAGAAGGCCACCTGCGGGAGGGAGCCGGGCGCGGCGCCACCGGGCGCCGCGATCGTCCCGGCGTATTCGACGCTCGCGATCTTCATTCCCGGTGCTTCATCCCCGGACCTTCGGCGGCCGCGTCGTGCGGCCCGTGCTCCGCCGCGTCATCCACGCGTCATCCCTGGTTCATCCATGGTGCAGGGGCCGCGCGAGGTCCGGCTCCCGCAGGGAGGCCTCGCGCACGTCGCGCGCGCCCGTCCGGGCGGCCCGCGGTCCCCGCTGGAGCACCGCGTCCAGCACCTCGTCCATGGTGCGGACCGGGACGAACCCCACCGCCTCCCGCACCTCCGAGGGAAGCTGGTCGAGGTCGGCGGCGTTCGCGGCGGGCAGCACCACGCGCGCGATCCCGCCGCGGAGCGCCGCGACGGCCTTCTCCTTCACGCCGCCCACGCCGAGCACGCGCCCGCGGAGGGTGATCTCGCCGGTGAGCGCCACGTCGGGTCGGGTGGGCCGCTCCGTGAGCGCCGAGATGAGCGCCGCCGCGATCGTGATCCCGGCGGACGGCCCGTCCTTCGGCGTGGCGCCTTCGGGCAGGTGGATGTGCACGTCGAGGCGCTCGTGGAAGTCCCGCGGAAGGCCGAGCAGCTCGGAGCGCGAGCGCGCGTAGGTCACCGCCGCCTGGGCGGACTCCTTCATGACGTCCCCGAGCGTGCCCGTGAGCCGGAGCTGCCCGCTCCCCGGCACGATCGCGACCTCGACGTCCAGGATCTCGCCGCCGGTCGCGGTCCACGCGAGCCCGTTCGCGATGCCGATCCGGTCCTCGTCCCGGTCCCGGTCGGGGGGATGGTAGGTCGGCGGGCCCAGGAGCTCCCGCAGGTCGTCCGCGCCGATGCGCGCCGGCAGGGACCGCCCGTCCGCCCGCGCTCTCGCCAGCTTGCGGGCGACGCGCGAGAAGCGCCGCTCGAGCTCCCGGACGCCGGCCTCGCGCGTGTAGCGCTCGATGATCTCGACGACCGCCTCGGGCGCGAGCTCCACCTCGTCGGGCCGGATCCCGTGTCCCTCGAGCTGCCGGGGCCACAGGTACCGCACGGCGATCTGCCGCTTCTCGGTGTGGAGATAGCCCGGCAGCCGGATGATCTCCATCCGGTCGCGGAGCGGCTCCGGGATGTCCTGCAGGGTGTTCGCGGTCGCGACGAACAGCACCTCCGAGAGGTCGAACTCGACCTCGAGGTAGTGGTCCGAGAAGGTGCTGTTCTGCTCGGGATCGAGCACCTCGAGGAG
>CAZOYA010000222.1:0-5737 GCA_964583815.1 uncultured Gemmatimonadaceae bacterium
GAGTACGCCGAGCGCCTGCTGCGGAATCTCGAGACGATCGACTGGTCCGAGACCACGAAGAAGGCGCAGGAGAACTGGATCGGACGGAGCGAGGGCGCCCAGCTCCGCTTCCCCGTGCTCGACGCGGCGGGCGCCGACACCGCGGACGTGGTCGAGGTCTACACCACGCGTCCGGACACCGTGTTCGGCGCCACCTACATGGTGCTCGCGCCCGAGCACCCGCTCGTCGAGGCGCTCGTGCGGCCCGAGCAGGCCGCCGCGGTCGAGGCCTACCGGGAGGAGGCGCGGCGCAAGGACCTGGTCGCGCGCCAGAAAGCCGACCGCACGAAGACGGGGGTGTTCACGGGCGGGTACTGCCGCAACCCGGCGACCGGCCGCGCGGTGCCGGTGTGGGTCGCGGACTACGTGCTCATGGAGTACGGCACCGGCGCGATCATGGCCGTGCCCGGCCACGACGAGCGCGACTTCGAGTTCGCGCGCGCCTTCGAGCTGCCGATCGTGCGCGTGGTCGCGGGGCCCGGCGAGGACGCGGACACGCCGCTCCAGGAGGCGTACGACGGGCCCGGCCGGCTGGTGACCTCGGGCCACTTCGACGGCACCGACACCGCGGAGTCCGTGCGCGCGCTCACCGCGTGGGCGGCCGCGCAGGGGTGGGGCGAGGCGCGCGTGAACTACCGCCTGCACGACTGGTGCATCTCGCGTCAGCGCTACTGGGGCCCGCCGATCCCGATCGTGCACTGCCCCGACTGCGGCGCGGTGCCCGTGCCCGAGGACCAGCTCCCCGTGCTGCTGCCGCGCGTCGACGACTTCAAGCCGGACGACAGCGGGGTGAGCCCGCTCGCGCGGGTGGAGTCGTGGTACCGCACGAGCTGCCCGAAGTGCGGCGGCGAGGCGCGCCGCGAAACGGACGTCTCGGACACGTTCCTCGACTCGAGCTGGTACTTCCTGCGCTACCCGTCGACCGACTTCGACGACCGGCCCTTCGATCCCGAGATCACGAAGCGCTGGCTGCCGGTCGACACGTACATCGGCGGCAACGAGCACGCGGTGCTCCACCTGATGTACGCGCGCTTCATCACGATGGTGCTGAAGGACCTCGGTTACATCGACTTCGAGGAGCCGTTCACGCGGTTCCGCGCGCACGGCCTCATCATCGCCGAAGGCCAGAAGATGTCGAAGAGCCGCGGCAACGTGATCGTGCCGGACCCGATCATCGAGGAGTACGGAGCGGACACGTTCCGCACCTACCTCATGTTCCTCGGACCGTTCGAGGAGGGTGGCGACTACCGCGCGGAAGGGATCCAGGGGCCGCACGGCTTCCTGCACCGTCTGTGGGACACGGTGCTCTCGGCCGACCCGGACGCGGCGCCCGACCCCGACGTCGAGCGGAAGGTCCATCGCACCATCAAGCAGGTCACCGAGCAGATCCCCGAGCTCGGCTACAACACCTCGATCGCCGCGCTCATGGAGTGCCTGAACGAGATCCGCTCGGGTGGGCGCCGCGCCGCGCGCGCCGAGGTCGAGCCGCTCGTGCCGATGATGGCCCCCTTCGCCCCGCACCTCGCGGAGGAGCTGTGGGAGCAGCTCGGGCACGAGGGGAGCATCTTCGACGGTGCCCACTGGCCGGAGCACGACGAGGAGAAGCTCGTCGACCCGACGGTGCGGATCGCGGTACAGGTGAACGGCAAGCTCCGCGGCTCGATCGACATCGCGCGGGACGCCGGGGAGCCGGACGTCGTGGCCGCCGCCCGCGCGGACGAGAACGTCGCGCGGCACCTCGAGGGCGCGACCGAGCGGCGCGTGATCTACGTGAAGGAACGTCTCGTCAACTTCGTGATCGGATGAACGACCGCCAGCGCCTCGCCATCGACGCCGTCCGCGTCCTCTCCATGGACGCGGTCCAGCAGGCCAACTCGGGGCACCCCGGAACGCCCATGGCGCTCGCCCCGGTCGGCTACGAGCTCTTCCGCCACCACCTCCGGCACAACCCGGCCGACCCGAAGTGGCTCGACCGGGACCGGTTCGTGCTCTCGGTCGGGCACGCGTCCATGCTGCTCTACTCGATGCTGCACCTGAGCGGCTACGAGGTGAGCGAGGAGGACATCCGCGCGTTCCGGCAGTGGGGCTCACGCACGGCGGGCCATCCGGAGTTCGAGCACGTGCCCGGCATCGAGACCACCACGGGACCGCTCGGACAGGGCGTGGCGAACTCGGTGGGCTTCGCGCTCGCCGAGCGCTGGCTCGCGGAGCGCTTCAACCGACCCGGGCACGAGATCGTCGACCACTGGACGTACGCGCTCTGCTCGGACGGCGACATCATGGAGGGCGTCTCGCACGAGGCGGCCGCGATCGCCGGGCACCAGAAGCTCGGGAAGCTGATCTGGATCTGGGACGACAACCGCATCACGATCGAGGGGAGCACGGACCTCGCCACCTCCACCGACGAGGCGAAGCGCTTCGAGGCGTACGGGTGGCACGTGCTCCGGGTCGAGGACGGCAACGACCTCGACGCGATCGACCGGGCGCTGCGCGCCGCGCGCGAGGAGCGGGAGCGGCCGACCTTCATCGTGCTCCGCACGACGATCGCCTGGGGGAGCCCCGGGAAGGCCGGCACGGCGGACGCGCACGGAGCACCGCTCGGGGCCGACGAGATCGAGGCCACGAAGCGCAATCTCGGCTACCCTTCGCTCGAGCCCTTCCACGTGCCCGGCGAGGCCCGGGAGGAGTGGGGCGGCTGCGTGGAGCGGGGCGCCGAGTTGCAGCGGAACTGGGAGGAGCGCTTCGCGTCCTACCGGACGCATCATCCCGAGGCCGCCGAGGAGCTCCTGCGGATGATCCGCGGCGAGCTTCCGGAGGGATGGGACGCGCACGTGCCGGACCTCTCGTCGGTGGAGAAGGCGGACGCCACGCGCGGATGGTCGGGCAAGGTCATCCAGGGGCTCGCGAAGGGAATCCCCAACCTGGTCGGCGGCTCGGCCGACCTCGGCGGATCGAACAAGACCGACATCGCGGGCGCGGCCAGCCTGCTCCCGGGCTCGCCCGCCGGACGCATCGTGCACTACGGCGTCCGCGAGCACGCGATGGGCTCGGTCATGAACGGGATGTCGCTGCACGGCGGCCTGCGGCCCTACGGTGGCACCTTCCTGATCTTCTCCGACTACATGCGGCCGGCCGTGCGCCTCGCGAGCCTCATGGGGCAGCCCGTCGTGTACGTGTACTCGCACGACTCGATCGGGCTCGGCGAGGACGGGCCCACGCACCAGCCGGTCGAGCAGCTCGGCTCGCTCCGGATGATCCCGAACCTCCTCGACCTGCGGCCGGCCGACGCCGCCGAGACGGAGGTCGCCTGGCGCGTGGCGATCGAGCGTCGTGAAGGACCGTCCTTCCTCGCGCTCAGCCGCCAGAAGGTGCCGGTGCTCGACCGCTCCGGGGACGGACCGTACGCATCGGCCGAAGGGCTGCGCCGCGGTGCGTACGTCGTGCGCGAGGCCCGGGGAGGCGCGCCGCGCGTCCTGCTGATCGCGAGCGGTGCCGAGCTCGGCCTCGCGCTCGAAGCCGCCGCGACGCTCGAGGACGAGGGCACGCCCACCCGGGTCGTCAGCATGCCGAGCTGGTACCTGTTCTCCATCCAGCCGTCGACGTATCGCGACGAGATCCTGCCGCCGGAGGTGGACGCGCGCGTCTCGATCGAGGCCGGAAGCACGTTCGGCTGGGAGCGCTGGATCGGCGCGCGCGGGCGCGCGATCGGCCTCGACCGGTTCGGCGCCTCGGCGCCCGCCGAGGTCCTCTTCGAGCGCTTCGGCTTCACGGCCGAGAACGTCACCCGCGCCGCGCGCGAGCTCGTCGGGGTCGGCGTCTAAGCTGCGCACGCTCGCGCGGCGGTCGGGACGGGCCTCCGACCGCCGCGCGTTTTCCTTGCGTCGGGCACGACCGCTTTCTTAGCGTGGCGAGATGCCACCATCAACGGAGGCGGGCCCCGTGGTCACGATCGCGTCGCTGTGGTTGCCCATCCTTCTGAGCGCCGTGCTCGTCTTCGTGGCGAGCTCGATCATCCACATGCTCCTCGGCTATCACGCGAACGACTTCCGCCCGCCCCCCGACGAGGACGCGTTCCTCGCCGCGCTCGGTACCGTTCCGATCGCGCCGGGTGACTACGCCGTGCCGTACGCCCGCGGCATGGAGGAGATGAAGTCGGAGAGCTACCGCGCGAAGGTCGAGCGGGGACCGGTCGCCTTCTTCACCGTGGTCGACCCCCGAACGGTCTTCTCGATGGGTCCCACGATGGCGCAGTGGTTCGTGTACCTGCTGGTCGTGTCGATCTTCCCGGCCTACCTCGCGAGCCGGATGCTGGAGCCCGGCACGGGGTATCTCGAGGTGTTCCGGCTGACCGGCACGGTCACGTTCGCTGCTTATGCGCTGGCCCTGCCGACGCGCTCGGTGTGGTACAAGACGAGCTGGGCGACGACCGCGAAGTCCATGTTCGACGCCCTGATCTACGCCCTGCTCACGGCGGGGATCTTCGGATGGCTCTGGCCGGCCTGAAGCGTCGTTCAGGCGACGCGCCGGCGCAGCGCCGGCGGCAGGGGCGGCACGCGCGTCACGGGCGTGCTCCGGCGGCGGCGACGCACGACCGGTCGGTCGTAGAGCGTCGTGGGACGGCAGCCCACGTGGCGAGCCCAATCGCGCCAGGACGGGCCATGCCCCCGGTTCCCGGTGAGCAGGTAATCTGCGGCGTGCGCCATCTCGTGCAGCAGCGTGTCGACCCGCTCGGCACCGTTGCCGGGCAGCAGCAGGTCCACGTTGAGCGCGATCTCGACGACGTAGCGGCGACCGTTCTCCGCCTCGCCCGGCATCATGTGGCCGAGGGAGGAGCGCATGCGGTTGCTGAGCCGGATCGGGACGTCGGCCGGGAGGGCTCCGCCGAAGCGCGTCTCGTTGAAGTAGCGATACAGCGCCCGCAGGTACGCGCGCTGCTCGGGCGTACCGCAGCAGCGCGCCTCGGCCGTCCGGCGCCGGCGCGCGCGGGTCGCGCGGCATTCCTCCAGCGCACGGATGAGCTCGGGCCAGGCGAGCACCGTCTCCCCCGCCTTCCTCGAGCGGGCCGTTCCGAGCCCTCCGCTGCGCACGATGAGCGCGAACGCGTCCAGGATGCGCGGCGGGGCCGCACGGAACGCTTCGTGCAGATTGAGGGCCGTCCCTCCGCGCGTGAGGGACCAGATCGTCGAGCGATTTCGGCGGAAGGTGACGCGCTCGAGGCGCGTGGCTCCGCGGCGCCACATCTGGCGGAGGAAGGCTTCGGAGGTGAGGGGCTTCGGCATGGCTATCGAAGAAAGCGAAGCGTCGGCCGATCGCAAGATACGACATGTCGTGCAGGATCCCGTCGGGACACGCAAGATATCGTGTCCAGATGGGGGAAATCCTATTGCGCACCGCAGGATCGCGGTGTAGATAGGGACGGTTCAACGGCACCACCATGCCATACCCATCGTCGGAGGCACTCTCGTGGCGACCAAGCAGAAGTCCACCAGCACGTCCAAGGCGGCTAAGCCGGCCGCGAAGCGCGGGGCGCCGCGGAAGAAGGCCGCCCCCGGCAAGAAGGCGGGGGGCGCGAAGAAGCGTCCGTCGCTGAAGCGCGCGCCGGCGCGCAAGGCCGCGGCGAAGAAGGCCGCCCCCAAGAAGAAGGCGGCCGCGAAGAAGGCCGCCCCCAAGAAGAAGGCGGCCGCGAAGAAGGCCGCGC
>CAZOYA010000223.1:0-5707 GCA_964583815.1 uncultured Gemmatimonadaceae bacterium
GACGTCGTGCCAGGGAGCGCCTCCTCCGGCCTCGAGGGGGTGCTCCAGCACGCCACCCGACCCAACACCCTCCCGGACACCCCCAAACCCGTCCATGGCCGAATGGGACCATCGCATGTCGCCGGTCGAGCCCGGCGGCGCTCCGTCGAGCACGGTCCGGGCCTCGAGAGGGCGCCCCCGCCTAGTACCGCGCCCTCCCCTTCACGGCCTGTCCCGGTCGCACCCCCTCCACCACCTCTCCCTCCGCAACCACCGGGACCCCGCCCACGAGCACCCACCGAAATCCGACTGACGGCAGGAACGGCTGCGCATAGGTCGCGCGATCGATCACGCGCTCGGGATCGAAGAGCACCAGGTCGGCGTCCGCGCCCGCGCGGATCCGCCCCTTCGCCGCCATCGCCG
This sequence comes from uncultured Gemmatimonadaceae bacterium, assembly GCA_964583815.1. Taxonomy (GTDB): domain Bacteria; phylum Gemmatimonadota; class Gemmatimonadetes; order Longimicrobiales; family Gaopeijiaceae; genus JAWLHJ01. Next base: position 403 of record CAZOYA010000223.1, read on the forward strand.
GGACGAAGGCCTCGAGCCGCCGCGCCGGCAGGATCGTCATGCGCGCCACCGCGTCCGTCAGCTCCAGCGCGCCCTGCTCGCGCACGTACCGGCCCAGGACCCGCGCGAACGTCCCCGCTCCACGCGGATGCCGTCCGCCGCCGTCGCTCGCGACCATCGTGAGCGGGCTGGTGACGGCGACCGCCGTGAGCTCCTCGTTCCCGCCGTGGATCAGGACGGAGCCGCCCCGGGCCCGGAGCGCGGCGAACCGGTCCCGGGTCAGGCGCTCGCCGGTGTCCACCCAGACGTATCGGGCGAAGCGCTCCTCCGGCCAGCTCCGCCACCCGTCGAAGGGCGCCGACTCGATGAGCGTCTGGGACGCGGCGTAGGGATAGGCTTCGGTGGTCACGTCCTGCCCGGCGGCCCGCGCGGCGGCGATCCGGCCGACAAACCGCTCCACCAACGCGCCCCCGCTCGAGTTCGCGTGCACCACGTGCAGGGACGCGCCCGTCTCGTGCGCCGCGGCAAGCAGCGAGTCCAGCCCCGCCAGCCCGCCGCGCCCGTGCACGAACGCCGCCACGCCGCGCTCGGCGACGACCGCGAGCATGCGGCGGAGCTCGTCCATCCCCGCTCCCGGCGTGTAGGCTGCGCCGACCCCGACCCCGACGGCGCCCTGCGCGAGCCCGACCCGCAGCAGCCGCTCGAGCTCCTCCAGTTCCGCGGCGGAGGCGGCGCGCCTCGTGCTCGCGCCCCCGATCCCGGTGACCGGGTCCCCGAGCGCGACGGCCCGGGCCCCGAGATGGCCGATCGACGCGCCGTAGTTCACGAGCTGTCCGCCCTCGCGCGCCGCGTACCAGCCCGCGACGTCCGGCACCCCGAGCTCGAGCTCCAGCGCGGTCGTGACCCCGTCCCGCACCGCGAGCCGGTAGGACGCCTCGTCCTGCCCGTGCCGGTGGAGGTCGATGAAGCCGGGCGCGACCACGAGGCCGCTCGCGTCGATCACGCGCGTGCCCTCGAGCGGCGCCTCGGACACGATCTCGATGCGACCGCCGCGGATCCCCACGTGGCGCACGGCGTCGAGCCCCGACTCGGGATCGAGCACGCGCCCGCCGGCGATCACGAGGTCGCACGACTGCGTGCAGCCCCGCGCGAGGGCGAGGAGCACCACGAGCGCGAGCCGCACGGGCACGCCCGGTACCCGGGGGGCGCCACGGCGCCCCCCGTCCCGACGACTCGGTCGCATGGGCCCGGAGAGCCGGCGCTAGAGACTGAGCTCGGCGTCCAGGCGCTCGAGGTCGTTCACCACGGACCACCGCCCGCCGCCGTCCTCCACGCGCCGGCGCCAGGCGTCGAGCCGCCCGAGATACGTGCGCGGGTCCTGGTTGTCCGGCACGAGCTTGGTGACGTTGAGCGCGAGCACCTCGAAGCCGCCGAGCGCGAGCGGGAAGTCGCGCACGAAGCCCTCCGGCAGGTCCTCCTCCATGTCGGAGAAGATCAGGACGGTCTTGCGGCCCGGGCCGACCTCGTTGAGCCACTCGACAGCCTGCAGCAGGCCCCCGGTGATGTCCGTGTGGGAGGCCGACCGCACCGTGTCCGTGAACTGGTCGACCATCGTCTTGAACTGTCGCTTCTGACCCGTGGCGACGGTCGGGCGTTCGTCGAAGGTCATGCGGACGATGATGTCCTTCTCGCTGAAGCTCCCCCCGTCGATGCGCGCGACGCCGAAGGAATCGCCGGGCTCGAGCACGCCGAGCAGGTAGTTCGTCACCAGGCGCGCCTGCGCGAGCTGCTCCGTGTACGAGCCCGAGGTGTCGAGGAGCAGGAAGACGCCGGTCCCCGGAGGCGTGGCCGGCGCGCACCCCGACAGGAGGAGGCCGAGCAGGAGCGTGGTGGCCGCCCCCGCGCGCGAGACCGCCTCGCCCCCGCGCCGCGGCACCCGCCCGAGCGCCAGCTCCTCCACCTTGAGCGGCAGGAAGATCAGCATGTCGTACACGTGCACGAGCCCGCGGCCGAGGTTCCGGGCCACGTTTCCGACGAGGCGCAGCAGGAACGAGGCGACGCGGAGCACGCCCACCGCGGCATATCCGCCGGCCGTGCGCGCGGAGTGTACGAACGACTCGAGTGGGATCGCCACGAAGGTGAGCGCGAAGGGGAGGATGAAGCCCATCACCATCTGGCCCACCGAGGGGATCCACAGGAACTCGGGGCGCTCCACCACCACCCCGGCCAGGCTCTGCGTGAGCGCCATGCGGTCCGCGGCGAGCAGGTCCCGCATGTAGGCGAGCGAGCTCTCGATGCAGGCCAGGATGACGAGAATGGAGAAGGTGGCCCAGGCCATGCGTCGGCGGGTCCTTCCCTCCAGGCTGCCGATCACCGGGAAGAGCCGCGTGATCCGGAGCGTCTCCATCAGGAAGAGCCCCATCGTGATCTCCACGAGGATGATCACGAGCGCGGCCACGTCCGACGTGCGCAGGCCGCCGAGCTGGCTCGTCGCGCCCACCATCTCGGACATCGGCAGCGCGATGAGCTGGAAGTTGATGAAGCCGCCGAGCGAGGCGACCACGAGCACGAGCCCCGAGATGAAGAACTGCGTCATCGCCGAGGAGGCGAGCGTCTGCTCGGCCCGCGCGGAGCCGCTCGCGATCTCGCGGTAGCCGACCATGAGCTCGTCGATGTGGCGGGCGCGCTCGAAGATGCTGTCGACGGCGCGGTCCATCCGGCCGAGCGTGCCCTCCATGCGGCGCCACACCGGCACCATCCGGGAGAGGAGGCGGTGACGCTCGCGGCTGGTGGCGCGGTACTCCGCGATCGCGCTCTCGTGCGCCGCCTCGAGGCCCTCGTGGAGCGCCTCGATCGCGCGCACGCCCGCCTCCTGGAGCCCCTTCCTGCCGGCGAGCTCCTCGGCCGTCTTCAGGGCGGCCGTCCAGGCCTCGGGCGCGGGCGGCGCGTCCGTCGAGCGGCGGTAGTCCTCGTCGATCCTCGTGAGCTGCTCGGCGAGCTTGCGGTGGAGCGCGGGATAGGCGGCGAGGTCACGATCCACGGTCGCCGAGATACGCCGGAACTCCTGCTCGATCTGCCGCTCGGTGTCCGCGAGACCGGCGCTCAGCAGCACCTCGCGGTTGCGCGCGGCCAGGCGCTCCTGGAGCCCGCCGATCGCGCGTGCCGAGAGGCGGCATCCGTCCGAGACCGTCCGGGCCAGCGCGGCGATCGCGGCATGCGCCGGCCGACGCGCTCCGTAGAGCACGAGGGCGGCAAGGAGTATCCAGAGCAGGATCGAGATGCCCGGGTTGTCGGGCCACAGCAGCGCGTCCGTCGGCATGTGCCTCCCCCTTTCGCTGTGTACGCGGAGCCGGTGCTCCCGCGGGCTCCGGGCACCGGTCCGGCGCGCCCGAGCCGCCCGTCCGGGCGCAGGTTGCATGCCACCGGAGGCCCGCGCTGAGGGTGCGGCGGAGGCGTCGCGGCCGGGTGGCCGCACGCGGCGGCGCGCCGTATTCTGAGGGTCCCTGGACCCTCCTCCAGCAAGGAGTCCGAGCATGAGACGATCGTGGCCCCGGGCCGTCCTCTCCCTCCTCGCACTCCCGGCCCTCGCGGTTCCCCGGGCCGCCGAGGCGCAGCCTCGCCCGGTCCGGCCCGACGCACCGTCCCACTACGCCATCGTCGGAGCCCGCGTCGTGCCGGTGTCGGGCGCACCGATCGAGCGGGGCACGGTCGTCGTGCGGGACGGCGTGATCACCGCGGTCGGAGCGAACGTCCAGCCGCCCGAGGGCGCGTGGGTCATCGACGCGGCCGGCAAGGTCGTCTATCCCGGCCTGTTCGACGCGCTCACGACGCTCGGGCATCCCGGAACCGGTGGGGCGGCCGGGGGAGGGGAGGACGCCGCCGAGCCCCCCCACTCCTGGGGTCCCGAGGACCGCCCCGGCACCTGGAGCTGGCTGAGCGCCGCGGAGGACCTGTCCGAGGCGGACGGGCGCTACGACGCCTGGCGCGCGGCCGGGATCACGACCGTGCTGAGCACCCGCGCGCGGGGGCTCGTCACCGGCCAGGCCGCGGTGCTCGACCTCGTCGCCTTCGCACGGCCGCGCGAGATGGTCGTGGCCACGCCGGTCGCGATGCGGCTGAAGCTCGAGGACGAGTCGTACGAGGGCTATCCCGGCTCGCTCATGGGAAGCTTCGCCTACCTGAAGCAGCTCTACCTCGACGCGGCGCACTACGGCCGCGTCCACGATGCCTACCAGGCCGATCCCCGGGGGCGCCCGCGCCCCGAGTGGGACGTGACGCTCGAGCCGATCCGCCGCCAGCTCGCCGAGGGGTGGCCGGTGCTCCTGCCGGCGCACGACCGCATCGAGGTGGAGCGGGCGATCCGCACGGCCGAGGCCATGGGCGCCCCGCTCGTGGTCTACGGGATGCAGGGCGCCTGGGACGCGGCGGACCTGCTCGCCGAGGCCGGCGCCGCGGCGCTGGTGGACGTCGACTGGCCGAGCCCGCCGCGCTCCGGTGACCCGGAGGCGGAGCCGGAGCTCCGCGATCTGCGGCTCTGGGACCGGGCCGCGACCACCCCGGCCGCGCTCGCCGCCGCAGGCGTCCCCTTCGCCTTCTACTCGGACGGACAGGACCCCGCGAGCCTGCGGGAGGGCGTCCGCCGGGCGGTGGCTCAGGGGCTGTCGGAGGCCGACGCGCTCCGCGCGCTCACGCTCGGTCCCGCCGGGATCTTCGGCGTGCCCGACCGCATGGGCTCCATCGAGGCGGGCAAGATCGCGAACCTCGTGGTGGCGAGCGGGCCGCTCCTCGCCGAGGGCACGCGCGTGGAGACGGTCTTCGTCGACGGCCGGCGCTTCGACGTGGCTCCGGTCCTGCTGGCCGCCGCGGCCGGCGGGGGGCAGGGCGGGCAGGCCGCCGCGCCCGCCCCGACCGCGCCCGTGCCGATGGCGACGATCCGGGGCCCCTACCGCACGGACCCGGTCACGCTCATCCGGGACGCGACGATCCTCACGGCCTCGCACGGCACGATCGAGAACGGCGACGTGCTCGTACGGGACGGACGCATCGCGGAGGTCGGCACGGACCTCCCCGCGCCCGAAGGGGCGCGAATCGTGGACGGGACGGGCCTCTGGGTCACGCCGGGGATCATCGACGCGCACTCGCACCTCGCGGCGTCGTCCATCAACGAGGGCGCGGTGAACGTCTCGTCGATGGTGGGGATCCGCGACGTGCTCGATCCGTCCGACGTCGGCCTCTACTGGGCGCTCGCGGGCGGGGTCACCACGATCAACATCCTGCACGGCTCGGCGAATCCGATCGGCGGCCAGAACGCGGTCGTGAAGCTCCG
>CAZOYA010000224.1:0-5654 GCA_964583815.1 uncultured Gemmatimonadaceae bacterium
GCGCGCGGGAGCTTCTCGTGGAGCAGCTCACCTCGCCCGTGCGCTGGAGCGCCTCGATCGCCGCGATGCTCGAGGCGGGCGTGGACCGCTTCCTCGAGCTGGGCCCGGGGAAGGTGCTCCAGGGCCTGAACCGCCGGAACGCGCGCGGCGTGCCGACGGAGAGCGTCGGCGAGCCGTCCGACCTCGCGGGCGCGCTGCAGGGAGCCGGGGCGTGAGCGCCCGGGAGCTGGAGGGCAAGGTCGCCCTCGTCACCGGGGGCTCGCGCGGGATCGGGCGGGCCATCGCGGAGGCGCTGGCCGAGGCCGGCGCCACCGTGGTCGTGGTCGGGCGTGACGGCGCGCGGGCGGCCGAGGCCGCCGCGGCGCTTCCGGGGACGGGGCATCTCGGACGCGCGTGCGACGTGAGCCGGAGCGAGGACGTCAAGGAGACGGTCGAGGCCGTCGAGGCCGAGCTCGGCCGCATCGACATCCTCGTGAACAACGCCGGCATCACCCGCGACAACATCCTCCTCCGCATGAAGGACGAGGAGTTCGATGAGGTGATCGCGGCCAACCTCAAGGGCGCCTTCGTCTTCACCCGGGCGGTCTCGCGGGGCATGATGAAGCGCCGCGAGGGCGTGATCCTGAACATCGGGTCGATCGTGGGGCTGATGGGCAATCCCGGCCAGGCGAACTACGCCGCCTCGAAGGCTGGGCTCGCGGGTCTCACGAAGAGCGTGGCCCGCGAGCTCGCGTCGCGGAACATCCGGTGCAACCTGCTCGCACCGGGCTTCATCCGCACCGACATGACCGACGCGCTCTCGGAGGCGCAGGTCGAGAAGCTGCGGGCCTCGATCCCCATGGGCACGCTCGGGGAGCCCGAGGACGTGGCGGGCGTCGCACGGTTTCTCGTGGGACCGGCGGCTCGCTACATTACCGGCCAGATTCTGGCCGTCGACGGCGGGATGGTGACGTGAAGCGTCTCCTCACGCCGTTTCGTCGTTCATACCCGTCCCACCCGAGAATCAACTACCGAAAGGAGGCCGCATGAGCGAGCCCACCGAGGCCCGTGTCCGGGAGATCATCATCAACGAGCTGGGCGTCGAGCCCGAGAAGGTCACGAACGACGCCTCGTTCGTGGAGGATCTGGGCGCGGACTCGCTGGACACGGTCGAGCTCGTCATGGCGTTCGAGGAGGAGTTCGGGGTGGACATCCCCGACGAGGACGCGGAGCAGATGCGTACCGTCGGGGACGCGATCGAGTACCTGAACAAGCACTCGCAGGGCTGAGCGACACGGGAGGGGATCGGCACGGCATGGCGAGGGGGAATCAGGGAGGGACACGGCGCGTGGTCGTCACCGGCATGGGCGTCGTGTCCCCCGTCGGGAACGACGTGCCGACCATGTGGGCCCGCCTGGTCGAGGGCGCGAGCGGCGGCGGACCGGTGACGCATTGGGAGGCCACGGAGGACTTCGCCTGCCGGATCGCGTGCGAGGTGAAGGACTTCGATCCGCTCGACCACCTCGACCGGCGGGACGTGAAGCGCCACGACCGGGTGTCGCAGTTCGCGATCGCGGCCTCGGCGGAGGCGCTCCGGAGCGCGGGGCTCGAGGAGATGCCCGATTCCCTGGACCGCGACCGCTTCGGCGTCGTCTTCGGGAGCGGGATCGGAGGCATCTCCACCTTCGAGGAGCAACACCGCAAGCTGATCGAGCAGGGGCCGAACCGGGTGAGCCCGTTCTTCATCCCGATGTTCATCCCCGACATCTCGGCGGGGCTCATCTCGATGCGATGGGGGCTGCGGGGCCCCAACTACGCGACCGTGTCGGCGTGCGCGTCCTCGGCGCACGCGATCGGCGAGGCGATGCGCCACATCCGCTTCGGCGACGCGGACGCCATGATCGCCGGCGGAGCGGAGGCCACGATCACGCCGATGACCTTCGCCGGCTTCTCGTCGATGAAGGCGCTGTCGACGAGGAACGACGACCCGTCCGGCGCGAGCCGGCCCTTCTCGGCCGACCGCGACGGGTTCGTGATGGGCGAGGGCGCGGGCGCCCTGGTCCTGGAGGCGCTCGAGCACGCCGAGGCACGGGGCGCCGAGATCCTCGCCGAGATCGTGGGCTACGGCCTGTCCGGGGACGCGCACCACATCACGGCGCCGCCGCCCGACGGGGCGGGCGCGCAGTCGGCCATGCGCATGGCCCTCCACAACGCGGGCGCGGACCCGTCGGAGGTGGACTACATCAACGCGCACGGCACCTCCACGATGGCCGACGCCATCGAGACGCACGCGATCAAGGAGGTGCTGGGGCCGCGCGCGCGGGAGATCGTCGTGGGATCGACGAAGGGCGCCACGGGGCACCTGCTCGGGGCCGCGGGCGCGCTCGAGGCCATCGTGAGCATCCAGGCCTGCCGCACGGGCTGCCTCCCGCCGACGATCAACTTCCAGGGCCCCGATCCGGCCTGCGACCTGGAGTATGCGCACGGGGGCGCGATGCAGCGGTCCGTGACGCTGGCGCTCTCGAACTCCTTCGGCTTCGGCGGGCACAACGTCTGTCTCGCCCTTCGACGGTGGGACTGAGCCGGGCGTGGCGGCACCAGCCACGAGCGGCGCGTTGAGGGTCGGAATCGGCTACGACTCCCATCGCTTCGATCCGGAGCGTCCCCTGGTCCTCGGCGGGGTGGTGGTTCCGGACCACCCCGGTCTCGCCGGCCACTCCGACGGCGACGCGATCGCGCACGCGGTCATCGACGCCGTGCTCGGCGCGACCGGGCTCGGAGACGTGGGCGCGCACTTCCCGCCGGGCGACGACCGCTGGCGGGGGGCCGACTCGATCGAGCTCCTGGAGCGCGCCACGGAGCTCCTGACGGAGCGGGGGCACCGGGTCGTGAACGTGGACGTCACGGTCGTCTGCGAGCGGCCGCGGATCGGCCCGCACGCGGCGGCCATGGGCGCCCGGCTCGCCGAGGCGCTCCGCGTGGCCCCCGACCGGGTGTCGGTGAAGGGGAAGTCCAACGAAGGCATGGGGTGGATCGGACGAGGCGAGGGGCTCGCGGTGCACGCCGTCGCCCTCGTCGAGCGGGAGGAGCGCGAGGCGGCGGCGCCCGGCCGCTGAGCGGGCGCCGTGGGGGAGATCCTGTCGTGGCTCTCGGCGCTCCCGCTGGAGGTCGCCTACGTGCTGCTCGGGATCGGGGCGGCGCTCGAGAACGTGATCCCCGCCGTGCCGGCGGACACCTTCGTGGCGCTCGGCGGGCTGCTCTCGGTCGTGGGCGGACTCGATGCCCGCGTGGTGTTCGTCGTGACGTGGCTCGCCAACGTGGCCTCGGGGCTCGTCACGTACCGGCTCGGCTACACGCACGGCCGGCCGTTCTTCGAGCACGGGTGGGGAAGGCGGCTGCTGGCCCCCCACCAGATGCGGCGGATGGAGGCGTTCTACCGGCGCTGGGGGCTGCCGGCCATCTTCCTGACCCGGTTCGTGCCCGGGCTGCGGGCCGTCGTTCCGGTGTTCGCCGGCGTCACGCACCACCGGTTCCTGCCGGTCGCGGTGCCTCTCGTCGTGGCCTCCGCTCTCTGGTACGGGGGGCTCGTCTGGCTCGGCATCGTGGCGGGGCGGAACCTCCCCCGGCTCGCGGCGCTGCTCGGGCGGATCAACGACACGCTCGCGATCGTCGCCGTCGTGCTGGTCGCGCTCGTCGGCCTCTGGTGGTGGCGTACCCGCCATCCGCCGCGCGACGGGGAACCGTGAGCGAGCACGCCCGGCGGGGCGCCCGCCCATGACCGGGCCGGCCGGCGGCGCGCCGGAGCGCGCGTGGGCCCTCGAGCCGTTCCGCGACCACCTGTCCCTGGAGCGCGGCCTGTCGGCGCGCACCCTGTCCGCCTACCTGGGGGACCTCCGGCGCTTCGCGGCCTTCGCAGGCACGCGGAGCGTCTCCGGACCGGCCGCGGTGGACATCGCGACGGTGCGCGCCTGGATCCACGAGCTGCGGGACCAGGGGATGGCGCCCGCCTCGATCCGCCGCGCCCGCTCCGCGCTCCGCACCTTCTTCGCCTGGCAGGTGTCCGAGGGGGCGCTCGCCGAGGATCCCACGGAGCGGATCGAGGCGCCGCGCGCGCGCCGCCGTCTCCCCGACCACCTCAGCCTGGCCGAGGTTGCGCGCGTGCTCGAGTCGCCCGATCCGGGCCACCGGCTCTACTGGCGGGATCGCGCCATCCTCGAGCTCCTGTACGCGTCCGGGGTGCGGGTTTCCGAGCTGACCGGGCTCGGGCTTCCGGCGCTCGACCTGGAGGAGGGGTTCGCCCTCGTCTTCGGGAAGGGCTCGAAGGAGCGCCTGGTCCCGATCGGCGCGCCGGCCGTGCGCGCGCTACGGCGCTATCTGGCGGATCTCCGGCCCGAGCTGGACGTGCGGGGGACGGGGCGGGGCAGGGTGTTCCTGAACGCCCGCGGCCGTCCGATCGGCCGGGAGTCGGTGTGGCGGATCGTGCGGGAAGCGGGGCGCCGGGCGGGCCTCGGCCGCGCCATCTCGCCGCACACGCTTCGCCACACGTTCGCGACGCACCTCGTGGAGGGGGGCGCCGACCTGGCCGCGGTGCAGGAGCTCCTCGGGCATGCCGACATCTCCACGACCGAGATCTACACGCACCTCGACCGGAGCTGGCTACGCGACATGCACCGGCGGTGTCACCCCCGGGGAAGCGACTAGCCCGATCCCGCGCGCCCGCCCCTCACGCGAGAGGCGGGCGCACGGGCGTCATTTCCCCGTGCCCTGCCGCGCGCCGTTCGCTTCCTGCACCAGGGAGAAGAGCTCCGCCTGCGAGGAGCTGGTCGTGAGGAGCCGTACCGCCTCGGCCAGGACGGGATCCCGCTCCGTCCGGAAGGCCGCCTCGGCGCCGACGTCGTCCATACGCTGGGCCACGGCCACGCGGAGACGCCAAGCGAGGTAGTCCTCGACCCCCTCGGCCTGCCAGAGCGCGGGGTCGAGCCCCTGCTCGGTGAGCGCCGCGAGGAAGCCCTGGAACTCCTCGTCCGTGAGGCCGGGCGGGGTACCCGCGCTCAGCCGCTTCGAGGCGACCTCGAAGCCGTACTCCACGATGCGCTGGGCGATCGGGAACTCGCGCTCCGCCGTCTGGCGGAGGAAATCCCGCTCGGCGAGCGTGAGCGTGTCGTCCGCGAGCTGCAGGTCCGGGAAGATCCCGCCGCCGTCCACCAGGGTCCGTCCCCCCGGGGTGGTCACCTCCGTGAACTTCGTGCTGTCCTCGGGGACCGGCCGCATCTGGGCGTCCCGGTCGCGCTGCAGCGAGCGCCCCAGCGGGGTCAGCCAGGAGCCCGTGGTGAACCGCAGACGGCGCCCGTGCGGGAGCGGCATGACCGTCTGGACCACGCCCTTGCCGAAGGTGCGCTGCCCCACGACCACGGCGCGGTCGTAGTCCTGCAGCGCGCCGGCCAGGATTTCGGCGCCCGAGGCCGTGTACTCGTCGACGAGTACCACGATGGGCAGGTCCGGCACCTGCTGCGGCCAGCGATCCGTGTAGGAGTCCTTCTCCGGCCGGTCCGCCGGCGCACCCGGCGCCCGCTGCACGGTGCTCGCGAGCGTCGAGCCCGGCTCGAGGAAGAGGTCGGCCAGCATGAGCGACTCGTCGAGGAAGCCGCCGGGGTTGCGGCGCAGGTCGATGATCA
>CAZOYA010000225.1:0-5590 GCA_964583815.1 uncultured Gemmatimonadaceae bacterium
CGTCGACACCGTGATCTTCGACAAGACCGGCACCCTGACGCTGGGCGAGTTCCGGGTGGTCGAGATGGCGGTCGCGGAGGGGATCGCCGAGGATCGGGCGCTCTCGCTCGCCGCGGCAATCGAGGCGGGATCCGAGCATCCGATCGCGCGCGGGATCGTGCGCACCGCCGCCGATCGCGGGATCGAGCCGCCTCCCGCCGACGCGTTCCGGGCGCTCCCGGGGCGGGGCGTGGCCGCGGAGGTCGAGGGGGTCGAATACCACATGGGCGGGCCCGCGCTCCTCCGGGAGGAGGAGGTCCGGCTGCCGGAGCGCCTCGGCCGGGCCGCGGAGGCCGCCGCGAAGCGCGGGCAGGCGGTCGTGCACCTCGTCCGCAGCGGCGAGGCGCTCGCGACCTTCGCCGTCGCGGACCAGATCCGCGAGGAGAGCCGGGAGGCGGTCCGGGCCCTCCACGACCGTGGTGTCGCGGTGGCGATGCTCACCGGGGACGCGCGGGCCGTCGCGGAGTCCGTGGCGGCGGAGCTCGGGATCGATCGGGTCTTCGCCGAGGTGCTCCCGGAGGACAAGGCGTCCAGGGTGCAGGAGCTGCAGGCGCAGGGGCGGAAGGTCGCGATGGTCGGGGACGGCGTGAACGACGCGCCGGCGCTCGCCATCGCCGATGTCGGGATCGCGATCGGGGCGGGCACGGACGTGGCGGTCGAGGCCGGTCACATCGTGCTCGTGCGATCCGACCCGCGGGACGTCCCCCGCATCGTCACGCTCTCGCGCGAGACCTACCGGAAGATGATCCAGAACCTCTGGTGGGCCGCCGGCTACAACATCGTCGCGATTCCGCTCGCGGCGGGTGTGCTCGCCCCGGCGGGGATCGTCCTGTCGCCGGCCGTCGGCGCCGTCCTCATGTCGGCGAGCACCGTCATCGTGGCGCTGAACGCGCAGTTGCTGCGGCGGGCGGAACTGTAGGGGAGGCGCGCGGAGGCGCCGGGTCCCGGCGCCGGGCCCCCGGCCAGGTGCCATTTCGCGCTCCGGCCCCGCGACCGTGCGGCCAGGTGCCATTTCGCGCCCCGGGCCGCACGCCGCGTGCGCGAGGGGCGCGAAGTGGTCGCCTGACGACCATTTCGACGCACCTGTGGCGGCCGGAGGGTCACGCGGGGCGCGATCTGCACGTATGGCAGCCGTTTCGCGCCCCGCGGAACACCGACCCCCCTCCCGGGGCGCGAAATGGTCGCTCCGTCGTGGTTCGAGCGGGCCGGGAGGCGCGCGCCGCCGAGGCACACGGGCCCGGTCGACCCGTCCCCACAAAGACGCGGCCCCATCCGGGGGCGCGCCCAAAGCGCCGTGCCCGGGGGCCCGACCCGCCCGAGGCAGGCCGGGCCCCGCTCCGCTCAGGCGACCGTGACCTCCTCGGTCAGGTACACGTCCTGGATCGCGTTCAGCAGCGCGACGCCGTCCTTGAACGGGCGCTGGAACGCCTTGCGACCCGAGATCAGCCCCATCCCGCCGGCGCGCTTGTTGATGACCGCCGTGCGCACGGCCTCCTGCAGGTCGCTGTCGCCCGCCGAAGCTCCGCCGGAGTTGATCAGCCCGATCCGCCCCATGTAGCAGTTCGCGAGCTGGTAGCGGGTGAGATCGATCGGGTTGTCGGACGTGAGCTCCGAGTACACCCGGTCGTGCGTCTTCCCGAACTTCAGCGCACGATAGCCGCCGTTCCCCTCGGGGAGCTTCTGCTTGATGATGTCCGCCTGCAGCGTCACGCCCAGGTGGTTCGCCTGACCCGTGAGGTCCGCGTCGGCGTGGTGGTCGGTCCCGCCCTTCTTGAACTCGGCGTTCCGGAGATAGCACCAAAGGATCGTGATCATCCCGAGCTCGTGCGCCAGGTGGAACGCCTCCGAGACCTCCTGGAGCTGCCGCGTCGATTCCTCGGAGCCCCAGTAGATCGTCGCCCCGACGCCGATCGCCCCCATCTCGAACGCCTGGCGCACGTCGGCGAACATCACCTGGTCGTACCGGTTCGGATACGAGAGCAGCTCGTTGTGGTTGAGCTTCAGGATGAACGGGATACGGTGCGCGTACTTCCGCGCCGTCATCCCGAGCACGCCGAGCGTGGAGGCGACCCCGTTGCATCCGCCCTCGAGGGCGAGCTCGACGATGCGCTGCGGATCGAAGTAGTCGGGATTCGGCGCGAACGACGCGCCCGCGCTGTGCTCGATCCCCTGATCCACCGGCAGGATCGAGACGTACCCGGTGCCGGCGAGGCGCCCGTGGTCGAGGAGCTGCTGGTAGCTCCGGTTCACGCTCACCGGCCGGTCCGTCTGCGCCATCACGCGCCCGACGAAGTCGGGGCCCGGCAGGTGCAGGCGGTCACGGGTGATCGTCTTGCACTGGTGCTCGAGGAGGGGCGCGTGCGCCTCTCCGAGGATCTCTCGGATTCTGTCGATCATGTCGTCGTGGGATGTTCGTTCAGGGGATGCCCGACGGCCGGGCAAGACCCGTTCCGGACCGGCGCGCCCAGCCCGCGACGCGCTAGATCCAGCCCTTCCGCCGGAAGTCGCGCAGCGTCGACGCCCAGCGGTCCATCTCGTCCGGGAGCCCGAAGGACAGCCGGTTCCACTCCAGCATCGGAGGGAAGTGGCGTCCGACCAGGAGCCCGGCCTCGCGCATGCGTTGCTGGTACTCGGTGAGATCGCCGTGGATGCGGTGCATGATGAAGTTGGCATCCGTGGGCAGATACTCCAGCCCCAGCTCGTCGAGCGTCTGGTGGACGATGCGCTTCGACTCCGCGTTCACGGCGATGCTGCGCTCGATGAGGCCGTCGTCCTCGAGGGAGGCGAGCCCGGCCGCGGCGGCGAGCTCGTTCGGGTTGTTCTGCACCACGAACTCGCGGAGGAGCGCCGCGGTCTGCGGGTGCGAGACGCTGTAGCCGAGCCGCATCCCCGCCATCGCGAAGATCTTCGAGAAGGTGCGCACGACGACCACGTTCGGACGCTGGTCGACCCACTTGATGGCGGATGCGTAGCGCGGATTCCCGGCGTACTCGTGGTAGGCCTCGTCGATGATGAACGTCGTGGTCTCGGGCGCCTCCTCGATCCAGGCATCGATCTCGGCCGAGGGCGTGATCGTCCCGGTCGGGTTGTTCGGGTTGCAGATGTAGACCACGGAGGGCCTGAACGACGCCTCCTTCCGCATGTGCTCGATGTCGTGCGCGAGATCCTCGCGGAGCGGCACGGGCACGAGACGGAAGGCCTGCGTCTGCTGGTAGTCGGCGATGTCCTCGAACGTCGGCTCCGCCAGCACGAGCGGCTTGTTCGGACCCTGGAACGTCTGCGTGGCGACCTGGAGCACCTCCGTGGAGCCCGCGCTCAGCACCAGGTGATCGGGCGTCACGCCGGCGTAGGCGGCGAGCCGCTCCATCAGCCGCTCCCGGTGCATCCCGGGGTAGCGGTTCGCGATGTCCAGCGCCTTGGTCACCGCCTGGCGGGCGGAGGGGCAGAGCCCGATCGCGTTCTCGTTGGAGCTGAGGCGGATCGTGCCGTCCTGCAGCGTCTTGCCCGTGGCCCAGGCGGGGACCCCGCGGAACGCGCGGCCCAGCACGCCGCCGCCGGTGGTGAGGCCGGCCAGTCCCGCCGCCATACCCGTCGTCACGAACCCGCGCCGATCCATGAGGCCTCCCGGATGAGGTTTCGTCTCCGGCCAATCTGCGGTTCGTGCCGGAGCGCCGAAAGGGCCGCCGGACGGGGCCTGCGCTGCTGCGAGCGCCGGCCGGACCCCGGGGGCGGATCGAACCCGCGCGCCGGCGGTAGCACGGAGGATCCGTCCCCCGTGTCCCGGATGAGCCGCATGAGACCCGTCCTCCCCCGCTTCCTCCTGCTCCTCGCGCTCGCGATGCCCGCGCCTCTCGTCGCGCAGCAGGACGTCCAGGCTCCGGTCCGCTACGACGCGGACCACCTCCCGGCCGAGTTCCACCGGGGCCGTCGCGCCGAGGTCGCGGGTCGGCTCCCCGACACCGCGGTGGCGATCTTCTTCGGGGCGCCCACGCGCAACCGGTCGAACGACGTCAGCTACGAGTACCGGCAGGACAGCGACTTCCTGTACCTCACCGGGAGCCACGAGGCCGGGTCCGTCCTCCTGCTCGTGCCCGGCGGCGCCGAGGTCGACGGGCGGACGGTGCGCGAGATCCTCTTCGTGCCGCCCCGGGATCCGGCCGAGGAGGTGTGGCTCGGGCGCCGCTTCGGCGCCGAGCGGGCCATGGACGAGCTCGGGGTGGAGCTCGCGGTCGAGTCCACGCGCTTCGAGGAGATCGCGGGGCCGCTCCTCTCCGACCCGCAGCGCCAGGTCTTCCACCTCCCGCTGCCGGACGGCGTCCCGGCCGGATCCGACCTCGAGCGCCAGCTCGCGGTCTTCGCCGAGCACGTGCGTCCGGTGTCGGTGCCGGAGGGTGGGCTCACCGGCTTCATGCTGCACGGCGTGCTCGCCGCCCCGTCGCCGCAGCTCTTCGAGCGGCTCAAGATGATCGCCTCCAGGGGATTCGATCCGGCCGAAGCGTCCGATCCCACGGCCCGGCTCGCGGCCGAGGCGTTCGTGGCGTCGAGCACGTACGAGGAGTGGCGCGAGCGCCACGCGGAGGTGACCGCGGGCAGCCCGGACGGGACGACGCTGCGCGCGGTCCTCGACGACCTCCGCACGATCAAGACCGCGGAGGAGATGGAGGTCCTCTCCGGCGCGATCGACATCACCGTCGAAGCGCATCGCGAGGTCATGCGACGGGTCGAGCCGGGGTGGAAGGAGTACCAGATCGAGGCGCTCGTCGAGTACACGTTCAAGCGCCTGGGCGCGCAGTACCCGGGCTTCCCGAGCATCGTGGGGAGCGGCGAGAACTCGGTGATCCTCCACTACGAGACGAACCGGCGCGAGACGGAGCCCGGCGACCTGGTCGTGATCGACATCGGCGCCGAGCGCCACGGCTACTCGGCGGACGTCACGCGCACGATCCCCGTGAGCGGCTCCTTCACCGAGGAGCAGCGGGCGGTCTACGAGATCGTGCTCCGCGCGCAGCGGGCCGGGATCGCCGCGGCCCGGGCGGGCGCTCCGTACCTCGACCCGCACTACGCCGCGCAGCGCGTGCTCGCGGAGGGAATGGCCGAGCTCGGGCTCATCCGGAGCGCCGAGGATCTGAACGGCCTCCGCCGCTTCTTCATGCACGGCACCAGCCACTATCTCGGGCTCGACGTGCACGACGTCGGCACCGGCGGCCCCCTCCAGCCCGGCACCGTCATCACGGTCGAGCCGGGTCTCTACATCCCGCAGGCGGACGACATCGACCCGCGCTGGTGGAACATCGGGGTGCGGATCGAGGACGACATCCTGATCACGCGCGACGGGCCGGTGAACCTCTCGGTGGGAGCGCCGTCGACCGTGGAGGAGATCGAGGGGTTGATGGGCGGAGGCTGAGCGCGGGGCGGCGCGGACACGGGGACACACCTCGCTCGGGCGGGCTCCGCTCCGCTGCGCAAGCCGTCGCTCGGCGTGTCCCCGCGCCCGCGCCCCGGCCATCGCGCTGCGGGCCCGCCCGGGAGGCATGGCCGGGCGGGGCTCGCG
>CAZOYA010000226.1:0-5583 GCA_964583815.1 uncultured Gemmatimonadaceae bacterium
GAAGAAGGCGCTCGTCGAGGACGCGCTGCACGCGACGCGCGCGGCCGTGGAGGAGGGCATCGTGCCCGGCGGCGGCGTGGCGCTGCTCCGGGCCCAGAAGGCGCTCGAGAGCCTCAAGCTCGACCGCGAGGACGAGCAGATCGGCGTCCACATCCTCTTCCGGGCGCTCGAGCACCCGATCCGCCAGATCGCGGAGAACGCGGGCGTCGAGGGGAGCATCGTCGTCTCGAAGGTCCGGGAGGGCAAGGGTGGCTTCGGCTACAACGCCCAGGACGACCAGTACGAGGACCTGGTGAAGGCGGGCGTCATCGACCCGACCAAGGTCGTGCGCACCGCGCTCCAGAACGCGGCGTCGATCGCGGGGCTGCTTCTCACGACCGAGGCGGTCGTGACGGAGATCCCCGAGGAGCAGCCGGCCGCGGCCGGCATGCCCGGCGGCGGAATGGGCGGGATGTACTGATCCGCCCGCCCGCCCGCGGATCCCGAACGGGTCCGGTCGCCTCGCGCGGCCGGACCCGTTCGCGCTCTTGCGGCAGTGCGCGGCGGCGCGTCTCTTGCCTCCTCCGGGACGTGTGGCCGGGCGTCCGGCGCGGCGCCGGAACGGAGGGGGCTTGCCGGATCGATCGTCGGGGGCGGGCACCGGGGGGCGTCGTCGTGCGCGTGGAGCCGTCTCGGCCGTGCTCCTGGCCCTCGCCGTCCTCGCGCTGGTGCTCGCGCTGCTCGGCGTCCAGCGGAGGGTCGCGCAGCTCCACGAGCTGATCGACGACGTCGCGGACCCCGAGCTGGACCTCATGCTGGAGGCCCAGTACCTCCTCGCCCGGCAGACCGCCTCGCTGCGGGGGTTCCTGCTCACGGGGGATTCCACGTTCCTCGGGCGGTACGCCGTCCATCGGGAGGCGGAGAACGAGCTGCACCGACGGGCCTCCGAGCTTCGGCCGCGGTTGCCCATCGAGGTGGCGAGGGACGTCGCCGCCACCAGTGCCGCCTCCGCCGCGTGGTCCGCGCAGATCCGGCTCGAGGAGATCACGATCGCCGGCGCGGCGGGCGCGATCGGCGAGGCGGAGGTGCTCCTCGAGCAGGAGCTCTACGACGCGGCCCTCGACGCCGCGGCCCGGTCCGCCCTCTCCCTGCGGGAGCTGATCCGTGTGCGCCGCGAGGAGATCGACCGCGTCGAGCGGAACGCGCGGCTGCTCTTCGCCTCGCTCGCGCTGCTCTCCGGGCTCCTGGCCGTGGGCGCGCTCGGCCTCAACGCCCGGATCCGCGCGCTCGCGGAGGAGGCCGACCGGAGGCGCAGGGAGGCCGAGGAGGCGCGCCGCCGGATGGAGGAGGCCGTGGAGGAGCGCGAGGCCCTCCTGCGCGGCTTCACCCACGACGTGAAGAACCCCCTGAACGCCGCGGACGGGTACGCGGACCTCCTCGAGCTCGGTCATCGGGGCGACCTCCCCGACGGACAGCGGGAGCTCGTGGCGCGGATCCGCGGCAGCATCGGTCGGGCGCTCGCCGTCATCGACGAGCTGCTCGAGATCGCCCGGCTCGAGGGGGGCGGGGTCCAGCTCTGGCTCGAGCGGGTCGACCTGCGCGCGCTGGCCGCGGACGCGGTGCGCGCGCATCAGGCCGCGGCCGCCCGCCGCGACCTGGACCTCCGGATGGTCGAGGACGACGGGCGCCCGGCAGTCGCCGTGACCGACGCCACCCGCGTGCGTCACGTGCTGGACAACCTGCT
The DNA here is from genome assembly GCA_964583815.1 of uncultured Gemmatimonadaceae bacterium. Lineage (GTDB taxonomy): Bacteria > Gemmatimonadota > Gemmatimonadetes > Longimicrobiales > Gaopeijiaceae > JAWLHJ01. The sequence goes on from CAZOYA010000226.1 coordinate 1,724, forward strand.
CGGAAACGCGATCAAGTACACGCCCGCGCCCGGACGCGTGCGCGTCCGGGTGACACGGGGGAGCGACGGAGGCGGCGCGCGTCGCTCCCACGTCACGCTGACGGTTTCGGACTCGGGACCCGGCATCCCGACGGACGAGCGCGAGACGATCTTCCGCGAGTTCCGCAGGCTCGTGACCGACGAGCCGGGGCACGGGCTCGGCCTCGCCATCGGCCGCAAGATCGCGCGCCTGCTCGGCGGCGACCTGACGGTCGACGAAGGACCCGAGGGCGGGGCGGCGTTCCGGCTGCGGCTCCCCGCCGACTGAGCCACGGTGCGCTCAGTGCGTGAGCGCGTACAGGATGTAGTTGATGCCGAGGCGGAAGGCGTCGTTCGTGGGATCGACGGGGAAGAACCCGGTGGCGGCGTACTCCCAGTACTCGGCGAGGTCGGAGTTGTGGTTCGCGAGCACGAGGACGCGGCCGGACGGATCGTTGTCCTCGAAGATCACCCGGTAGGCCGGCGTGACCCGTACGAGCGGGTGCGGGACGTAGATGTCCTCGACGAGGAAGAACGTGCGGAAGATCGCGTGCGTGTCCCCGATCTCGACCCAGCGACCCTCCGGCAGCACGCGGGCCATCTGCTCGGCCATGTTGTCCCACTGCCGAGCCTCGAAGTCGTCGAACATCAGGAAGCCGCCCTTCAGGAGATAGGCGCGCAGGTTGGCCGCGCCCTCCTCGGTGACGTGCCAGAAGCCGGGCTCCGACATGTAGAGGAGCGGGTGGCGGAAGATCTCCGGGTCCTCGAGGTCGACCACGACCGAGCGCCCCTCGCGCGCCCGCACGGCCGTGAACTCGTTCAGCATGAGCTGCATGTTCCGGTCGGCGTCGGGGTAGTCGTGCGCCCAGGAGGATCCGCCGTAGGATCGGAAGCCCCGCCCGCCGCCCCCGTAGCGGACCCGCGTGAACGCGAAGCGGCCGTCGTAGGACGGGGCCGCCTGCGCGACCGGGCCGGCGGCCCCGGGAGCCGCCGCGCCGTGCAGGAGCGCCGACGCGCCCAGCAGCAGGGCAACGGCCGGGAGCAGGCTCGCGGGGAGCGCGCGCCTCCCTCCCGCGCGCAGGATCCGTCTCATGTCAGCCGATCGGAACGATCCGAACCTCGTTCGCGTTGAAGAGCGGGATCAGGACGCGGCCCCGCTCGTGGTCGAAACCGATGTCGGCCGGGGCCTCGACCCCCTCCACGGCGCAGGCGACGGTTCCATCCGCTCCTACCCGGTAGACGCAGGAATCGCCCCAGCTCGACACCAGGAACCCGCCGTCGTCGAGGATCGCGAGGCCGTCGTACTGCCGGTCGCTGGCCGGCATCACGTCCGTGCGGTTGCCTTCGGCGTCCAGGCGGTAGACCTCCCCGGAGAGGAAGCTCGCGACGAAGATCCCGCGCGGGCCGACGGCGATGCCGTTGGGCGAGCCGAGCGCCGGGTCGCGCGCGACCACGATGATCCGGCCGTCCTCACTCAGGCGGTACACCGTGTCGGTGCCGCTCGACGCGAACGAGGCGTCGAGCCCCGAGTCCGTGAAGAAGATCGAGGTGCCGTCCGGGGCCGGTGCGACATCGTTGAGGAACGTGGCTCCCGACGGGCAGGCCTCCCCGAGCGGCGCGCCGGTCTCGCGGTCGAAGATGCGGATGCAGTCGATGTCCGCCACGTAGAGGCGGTCGCCCTGGAGCGCCATCCCCTTGGGCGCGTTGAGCGTCACGCCCTCCGTCTGGCCGTCGATCCAGCGGAGGTCCCGGACGTCACCCGCGGGGCCGACACGGGAGATGAACCCGTTCCCGTCCACGCCGAGCGGGTCGCCCGCGATGTTCGAGACCAGGTACACGTCCGCGAGCGGATCGTGGAGGACGGACTCGGGCGTCGAGAACCCCACGTCGGCCACCGTCACGACCCCGGCGGCTTCGGCCTCCGCGGGCGGGGCGACGCCGCCGCCGCATCCCGCGGCCAGGAGGAGCAGCGCGGCGCAGGCGAGCGGCGCGGCGAACGGACGGGCGGGTGCGGTGCACGACATCGTCAGCCTCCGGGCGCGTAACGCTCCTCGACGTGGCCCTCGAGCTCGTCGGGATGGAAGTACACCGGGCGCAGCTCGCCCTTGGCGTAGCGCTCCGCCTGGTCGAGGAAGTGCGGGGAATCGGGATGGCCGCTCTGGCCTCCGACCTTCACGGCCATCGCGCGGACGCGCTCCCCGAACTCGACGATCGCCACGAAGCTGTTCCCGCTCGTGCCGTAACGTCGCGCGGTGCCGGGCCAGGTGCGAGCGCCGAACGAGGCGAGCGAGCCCCACCTGGACGAGGTGAAGGCCACGGGCATGCTCGGGGCCGAGTCGGAGAACGGCTGCTGGATGTCGCCCGTGAGCCTCTGGAAGCGGTTCACGTTCCCCCAGGGCGTGCGCCACGTCCCGAAGTCCCAGGTGAGCTGCGTGCTCGCCGCCTGCAGCGCGGAGAGATGCTCGCGGGGCGTGGCGCGCTCGGCCATGTAGGTGAAGGCGTCCATGCCGGCGGCGCGCGCCGCCTGTCCGACGCGTCGCGACATCTCCTCGGCCCAGTAGACGGCGAGCGTGGTGGGCACCGACTCGACGCTCCAGCGGAGGTCCCACCCGCGCAGCGCCTCGATCTGGGGGGCCGTGGCCGCGCGGAGGGTGTCGCCGGGCGGGAGCGCTTCCCACGCCCGGACCAGCGCCGGCACGAGCGGCTCGAACGCGATCAGGTACGAGTCGAAGGCCACGTCCCGGAGGGACTCGATGGTGAAGTCCGTCCGGCCTCCGAGGAGGCGCAGCGCGTTCAGGCCGCGCGCGTTCTCGGAGCCGCGGTCGACCCAGGGCGCGTACGCCTCCGGCGCGGGGCTGTGCGGGCCGGCCGCCGAGTACGGCCAGTTGTTCGTGTTCTGCACCCACCCGTTCGGCGGGTTGATGCTGTTGGGGCTCTCCTCGATCGAGAGCGGCTCACCCCAGTCCGTCGCGGGGTCGCTCCCGTCCACCGGCGCGTCGTAGTCGAAGCGCGTGTCGCGGCGCGGAATGAAGTTCGCGTGCAGGTAGGCGATGTTGCCCTCGGCGTCCGCGAACACCGTGTTGTTCGAGGAGTTCGTGTGGAGCTCCATCGTCTCGAGGTACTCCTCGAGATTGGCCGCCTTGGTGCGGAGGAAGGACTGCTGGAGGGCCTCGACGGGGCTCTCCATGAGCGCGACCGAGACCCAGCGCCCGTCATCCGGGAGGAGGACGGGGCCGTGATGCGTGCGGTAGACCGTGATGGTCCGCTCGCCCGACTGATCGTCCGGGCCGCGGTAGCGGATCGTCACGTTCCGGAGCTCCACCGGCCGCTCCTCGTCCCCGTAGACGTACCAGGGCTGCCCGTCCCGCTCCACGATCGTCTCGAGGAACTCGTCGATGTTGTCGACGCTGCTCGAGGTGTGCATCCAGCCCGCGGTCTCGTTGAAGCCCTGGTACACGAAGAACTGGCCCCAGGTGACCGCTCCGTACGCGTTCAGCCCCTCGTCGCTCGTCATCTGCAGCTCGGAGCGGAAGAAGAAGGACGTGTGCGGGTTGATGAGGAAGAGCGCGTGATGGTTCACCGTGTTGGACGGCGCGATGGCGATGCCGTTGGAGCCGGTGGGCTCGCGCTGCCACTCCTCGAGAAGGCTGGTGCGGCGGGGGGCCGGCCCCTCAGCACGATCCCCGTACATCCGCTCCATGCCGCGCAGGCTGATCGTCTCGATGTCACCACCGATGCTGCCCTCGCTGAAGGAGAGCGCCATCCACGGCTCGAACCGGGTGAGGGCCCTCGGCTTCACCTCGGGATGCTTGTAGAGATAGAAGTTGAGCCCGTCGGCCCAG
>CAZOYA010000227.1:0-5572 GCA_964583815.1 uncultured Gemmatimonadaceae bacterium
ACGCCGGGTACTCCGCCTACACGTCCATGGACGAGGTCGTCGAGAAGGCGGTCGAGCTGGCGGGGGAGGCCTGAGCCATGGCGATCTTCATCAACGAGGACACGAAGCTCGTCGTCCAGGGGATCACCGGGCGGGACGGCTCGTTCCACACCGCCCAGATGATCGAGTACGGCACGCAGGTCGTCGCCGGCGTGACGCCGGGCAAGGGCGGCCAGACCTTCGAGGGCCCGAACGGCGCGAAGGTGCCGATTTTCGACTGCATGGACGAGGCGGTCGAGCAGACCGGCGCGAACACGTCGGTCATCTACGTGCCGCCGCCCTTCGCCGCGAGCGCGGTCATGGAGGCGGCGGACGCGGGGGTGGACCTGGTCGTGGCGATCACCGAGGGGATTCCGGTGCTCGACATGGCGCGGGCGCACGCCTTCGCGCGCGACCGCGGCGTGCGGGTGCTCGGGCCCAACTGCCCGGGGCTGCTCTCGCCCGGGAAGGCGAAGGTGGGGATCCTGCCGGCCCAGATCGTGACCGAAGGCCCGATCGGCGTGGTCTCCCGCTCGGGCACGCTCACCTACGAGGCCGTCTTCCAGCTCACGAACGTGGGGCTCGGCCAGACGACCTGCGTGGGCATCGGGGGCGATCCGCTCATCGGGACGAACTTCATCGACTGCCTCGAGGCGTTCGAGAACGATCCCGAGACCACGGCGGTCGTGATGATCGGCGAGATCGGCGGGACGGACGAGCAGGAGGCCGCGGCCTGGGTGAGCGCGAACAGGTCCAAGCCGGTGGTGGGCTTCATCGCGGGGCAGACCGCGCCTCCGGGGCGTCGCATGGGTCACGCCGGCGCGATCATCAGCGGCTCGGCGGGCACCGCCGACGAGAAGATGAAGGCGTTCCGGGACAACGGGATCTCCGTGGCCCGGCGTCCGAAGGACATCGTGGACCTGATCCAGGCGGCACTCGCCTGAGCCGCGTGCGGTTCCCCGGCCGGCCACGTCGGCCGGCCGGGGGACGGGGCCCGAGCGGGAGCAAGGAGCTCCGATGCAATCCGAGCTGAAGGTCGCCGACGCGATGTCGCCCGTGCAGTACCGGGTGTATCCGGACACGCCGTTCGACGAGGTCCTCGACCTCATCGTGCGGCGGGAGCTCCACGCCGTCCCGGTGGTGGGCGAGGACTACCAGGTCCTCGGCATCATCACCACGGGGGACGCGCTGGACCGCATCCTGAAGGATCGGCGCGTGTCCGCGACCGGCGGGTCGGACTCCGTGGCCGCGCGGGACGTGATGACCCGCACCGTGCTGTGCGTGTCCGAGGACCAGGCGGTCGTCGAGGCGGCGCAGACGATGGTCCAACGGGACGTCGAGCAGCTCCCCGTGGTCCGCGACGGGGCGCTCGTCGGCTTCCTCACGCGGGACGCGGTCCTGCGCGCGATCCGGACCGGCCGCGCGGGTCTCGACGGGAATCCATCCAGGGAAGGGAACGAATGAGCCGCACGCTGGCCATCATCAAGCCGGACGCCGTCGGCTCCGGCAAGGCGGGACGGATCCTGGCGCACCTCGAGGACGCCGGCTTCCGCGTCCGCGCCATGAAGCTCGCACGACTCGACGCCGCGCAGGCCGGGGCCTTCTACGAGGTTCACCGGGGTCGGCCGTTCTACGACGAGCTCGTGACGTTCATGACCTCGGGTCCCGTGGTCCCGATGGTGCTCGAGGCGGAGAACGCCGTGCCGCGGCTCCGTGAGGTGATCGGCGCCACGGACCCGGCCGAGGCCGCCGAGGGTACGGTGCGCCGGCTCTACGCCGAGTCGAAGGGCCGGAACGCCATCCACGCGTCCGATTCCGACGAGAACGCGGCCGCGGAGATCGCCTTCTTCTTCAGCGGAGAGGAGCTGATCCGGCTCGGCGCGTGAGTCCCGAGCGACTGGACAAGTGACGCGCCCGCGCTAGGTTTTACTGCTATGCTTGAGGTTTCCCTCGATCGGTTGTGGCGTGAGGGCGAGGCTCGGGTCGACGGGCAGATCGCCGCCGACGACCCGATGTGGGAGGGCTTCGACCTCGAGTGGACCGGTCCCGTGGCGGTCCACCTGCGGGCGGCTCCGGCCGGCTCGGGCGAGGTGGTGGTGCGGGGGACGGTCTCCGGCGTGCTCCGCAGGGAGTGCCGCCGGTGCCTCGCGACCGTGGAGGCCGACCTCGACGAAGAGGTCACGATGGTCTTCGCGGACGAGCCGGAAGATGGCGCGGCCGGCGAGGACGACGTACGTTCGCTGCCCCGTACGGGCGGTGCGCTGGACCTGCGCGAGGCCCTCCGCGAGGAGGTGCTTCTCGCCATCGATCCATACGTGATATGCGACGCGGAGTGCAGGGGGCTCTGCCCTCGGTGCGGCAAGGATCTGAACGAGGGTCCCTGCGACTGTGCCGATGACGAGCCCGACCCGCGCTGGGATGCGCTGCGGTCGCTCAAGGACGAGTGAAGAGACGACATGGCCGTTCCGAAGAAGCGCACCTCGAAGCAGCGCAAGCGCAAGCGTCGGACCCACTACAAGGCCGAGGGCGTGACGGTGCACGCCTGCCCCCGGTGCTCCGACCCGAAGATGCCGCACCGGGTGTGCCCGAGCTGCGGGTACTACCGCGGCGAGGCCGTGCTCGAAGTCGACGTCGACTGATCGGCGCCTCCGGGCCCTCGTGCCCGGCCGTCTCCCGACACGTGCGCGCCCCGTCGCGCGGGTGCCGGGGGCCGCTCCCCGATCCCCCACCGCACCTGGACCCGGCGAACGGAACCGTTGCGAATCGTTCTTGATGCCATGGGCACGGACGACGCGCCCCGTGCGGAGGTGGCGGGTGCGCTCGAGGCGCTGAGCGATTTCGACGACGACATCCACATCGTCCTCGTCGGCGACCGCGACACCATCGAGGCCGAGATCGAGCGGCACGGGCCGCGCCCGCCGCGGCTGGAGGTCCACCACGCGCCCGACCGGGTGAGCGCGGCCGACCCGCCCGCCACGGTGGTGCGCCGCAAGCCCGAGTCGTCGATCGTGGTGGGGCTGCGCATGCACGAGCAGGGGGAGGCCGACGCGTTCGTGAGCGCCGGCAACACCGGCGCCGTCATGGCGGCCTCGCTCTTCGTGCTGAAGCCCCTGCCGGGCGTGGCCCGACCCGCCGTCGGCACGATCCTGCCGACCGCCGAGCGCCCCTGCCTCCTCCTGGACGCGGGGGCCAACGTCGACTGCAAGCCGCATCACCTCGTCCAGTTCGCCCGCCTCGGCCACTCGTACGCCAAGGACATGATGGGTCGGGAGCGCCCGCGGGTCGGCCTGCTCAACATCGGCGAGGAGCCGGGCAAGGGCGACGAGCTCACGTCCGAGGCGTACCGCCTGCTCGCGGCGCAGGAGGACCTGCGCTTCGTGGGCAACATCGAGGGCCGCGACATCATCCGCGGCGTGTCCGACGTGGTGGTCTGCGACGGCTTCGTGGGCAACGTGCTCCTCAAGTTCTACGAGTCCGTGGCCGGCTTCATCGTCGGCCTCCTGCGCCGGGAGCTGAGCGCGATCGGCGGCGGGAGCGTGGAGCTCGAGCGCATCTTTCGCGTGCTCGACTACGCCGAGTACGGAGGCGCACCGTTGCTCGGCGTGGGCGGAGTGTCGATCATCTGTCACGGCGGCTCGCCCCCGAAGGCGATCCGCAACGCGCTCGCCGTGGCGGCGAGGGCCGTCCGGTCGGGCATGGTGCGCCACAGTGCCCGGCACATCTCAGTCAACGTGACCGGGGACCCAGACGCATGAACGAGGCGACGCCGCGGGTGCAGATCGCCGGCACCGGCCGGTACCTGCCCGAGAACGTCGTGACGAACGACGATCTCTCGGAGATCCTCGAGACCTCGGACGAGTGGATCCGCACGCGTACCGGCATCGCGGAGCGCCGCGTGGGCCCGCGCGAGCTGCGGGCGGCCGAGATGGGCGCCTGCGCGGCGCGCCGCGCGATGCAGCGGGCCGGGGTCGAGCCCGCCGACGTGGACATCCTGATCCTCTCGACGGCCACGCCGGACCGGCTGCTCCCGTCGACCGCCTGCGACGTCCAGGCGATCCTGGGCTGCGTGAACGCGGTCGCATTCGACCTGAGCGCGGCCTGCACGGGCTTCCTCTACGGCGTGAGCATGGCCGAGGGATACCTGACGGCCCGGCGGGGCGACGTCGCGCTCGTGATCTCCACCGAGAAGATGAGCGCCATCCTGGACTGGGAGGACCGCTCCACGGCCGTGCTGTTCGGCGACGGCGCCGGCGCCGCAGTGCTCCGCCGCTCGGAGAACGGGACCGGGATCCTCTCGAGCCACCTGCGCTCGGACGGCAACCTCGCCGAGCTCCTCTACCGCCCGGCGGGCGGCGCCATCGAGCCGATGAGCCAGGAGGTCCTCGACGAGCGCCGGCACCTCATGCGCATGGAGGGCCGCGAGATCTTCAAGAACGCGGTGCGCTCCATGGCGGAGGGCTGCACCCTCGCGCTCGAGAAGGCGGGTCTCGCGCCGGACGACATCGACCTCCTCGTCCCGCACCAGGCCAACATCCGCATCATCGAGTCCACGGCGAAGTACGCCGGGATTCCCATGGATCGCGTCTTCGTGAACGTGGACCGGTACGGGAACATGAGCTCGGCCTCGATCCCGGTGGCCCTCGACGAGGCCGTCGAGGAGGGGCGCCTGAAGCCCGGCGATCACGTGCTGACCGTGGCCTTCGGCGCCGGTCTCACCTGGGGCGCCATGGCGATGCGCTGGTAGCGCCCTCGCGTCCTTCCCAGCTCCGATTTCAACAGACCCGATGTCACTCGCACTGATCTTTCCCGGACAGGGATCTCAGGTCGTCGGCATGGGACGCGCGCTCGCGGAGGCGGAGCCCGTCGCCCGGGCCGTGCTCGAGCGCGCCGACGAGGTGCTCGGCTTCCCGCTCTCGCGCCTGATGGCCGAGGGCCCGGAGGACGAGCTCACCGCCACCCGGAACGCGCAGCCGGCGATCCTCGCGCACTCGGTCGCCGTGCTCCGCGTGCTCGAGGCGCGCCTCGGCCCCGTCGCGCTCGCCGCGGGACACTCGCTGGGCGAGTTCAGCGCGCACGTGGCCGCCGGCACCCTCGCCTACGAGGACGCGCTCACGGCCGTGCGGCTCCGCGGAGAGCTCATGTACGAGGCCGGGCTCCGGCGTCCCGGCACGATGGCAGCCGTCCTCGGGCTCTCCGACGACGCCGTCTCGGAGGTGTGCGCGGCGGTCGAGGCGGGCGTCTGCGTCCCCGCGAACTTCAACGCCGAGGCGCAGGTCGTCGTGAGCGGGGACGTGGAGGGCGTGCGGGAGGCCATGGAGCGGGCGAAAGAGGCCGGCGCGAAGAAGGTGGTCGAGCTCAACGTCTCGGGGGCGTTCCACTCGCCGCTGATGGAGCCCGCGGCCGAGGGGCTGCGGGCGCACCTGGCGAACGTGGCGTTCCGCGATCCCGCCTGGCCGGTCGTGTCCAACGTGACCGCCGCCCCGGTGGATTCGGGCGCGCGCGCGCGGGAGCTTCTCGTGGAGCAGCTCACCTCGCCCGTGCGCTGGAGCGCCTC
>CAZOYA010000228.1:0-5572 GCA_964583815.1 uncultured Gemmatimonadaceae bacterium
GTGCCCCAGCCTGCTGAGTGCTCCGACGTTCTTGGCGTTGAGCGCGTTCCCGAAGATGGTCTCGATTGCCGAGCGGACGATCGGGTCCCAGAAGTCCTCGTTCGCGAGCTGGAGCGTCGTCTGGTAGATCGCGGCCGGCTCGCTTCCCGCGAGGAGCACCTCGTCACGCCGGGTCGCCGAGAAGGCCGCGGTCGTCTCCGTGGCGTCGAGCGCGTTCTGGAGACCGGAGCGCGTGGCGCCCTGCTGCGTCCGCTCGTGCGCGGCGAGGCGCGCTTGCCGCTGCGCAAGCGTCCGCGCGCTGTCGTTCGGGAATCGGTAGACGCGCTCCCAGCCGTCGATGAGCGCGTCGCTGAGCGTCGGGAACGCCTGGCGGAAGGCCCGGTCGATCTCGCTACGGCCGAGCGCTAGCAGCACGCCCCACGCGCGGAGCTGGCGCTGGAAGACGCTGTCCTCGTCCCGCGAGCCGTACGTGTCCCCGTAGAGCCTTCGGAGCAGCTCGTAGAAGTCTTCCGCCGTCTTGACGTCGAGCATCGCTCACTCCTCCCAGATGATGCGGAGCTCGCCGAGCCGCTGAACGAACAGCGGCGGCGTGATGACGTTCGCGCTCGGCTCGTCGACGACGACGTCGCGAACGCCGGTGAGGTCCTGGACCGCGCACGTCAGGGCGGAGCGGATGACGTCGGCGGGCCAGTCGTCGACCGTGGCGGGCCAGCGCGACGCGGGGTCGGTGTCACCGGGGCCGAGCGCGTCGAAGTAGGCGTCGAGCGATTCCCGGATCGTCTCGTAGAGCGGGCCGCCGCTGTAGATGCGCTCGCCGAGCGCGGGCGCCGCGGAGAGCGGCTCGAGAAGGTGGACCTGGTAGTCGCCGGCGCCGGCGTCGAGCGTGGCGCGCACGGTGCGCTGCTCGGTCGTCGGGAACCCTTCGACCACGACCGGGACGACGACTCGGTCGCCGACCTGGAAGCGGTCGAGCATGGGGCCATCGAAGAGCTGCAGCCGGTCGGCCGTCGAGGGGATCGTGCTGTCGAGGTCGATGCCCGAGCCGCTCGTGTCGACGTCCGGCTCGTACCCGCGTCCGGGTCGCACGCGCAGGAGGAGGTTCTGCGGAAGCCCAGCCCAGGAGAACCCGAGCACCTCGACGTCGTCGTCGAAGTCTTTGAGTTGCCGAAGCCACGCGCGGATCTCCGCGTTGCGCTCCTCGCCGAGGTGTCGCGCTCCGACGGGACCGAACGGGACGATCGTCACCGTCCCCAGCCCCCGGATATTCGGGTAGACGAAGGCTTCGACGACCCCGACGTTTGGGGTCTCGATCGTCCGCCGCCTCCACTGCTCCAAGTTCCCCGAGCCGGGTCGCACCGCCATCACGGCAAGCACGTTGCGCCGCCGGTCGCTGGTCGTTTCCTCGTCGGCGCCGCCGGTCATCTCGACGAACTCCACCTGCGCAGAGATCCCCGTGGTCGGTCCCGAGAGCGACCCGACCTCGCCGGGCTCCTGATTCGTGTCGGCGCCGGTCGCGGTCGACGACGCCAGCGCGAACGCGCTCGCGATGGGGATGATGTCGACGACCGCCTCGGGCGCCTCTTCGAGCGGCGGGCTCACCTCGATCGTCTGGATGCTCGGGAACACGCGGACGATGGTGCGCTCCTGGTCCCCGACCGAAAGCCCGGCGACCGAGATGCGGTCTCCGCGGTGCATCCCGATGACGTTCGGGCTGACCTGGACTCGCGTCAGGGTTGCGCCCGCGCGCGTCGTCTTGCCGCTCCACGTCGGGAGCGTGACGACCGCGTCCTCATCGAGCGTGTAGGTTCGCCCCGCGGCGCTCGTAACCTCGCTCCCAGCGGGCTGAACGAGCGGCGGGACGCCGGTGGGCTCGAGGCCGATGCTCACGCGACCACGGGCCGCGCTGGCGCCCTTCTTCGCCAGGCCGACACGGTCGGCGTGGCGCTCCAGCATGTCCGCGTCCGCGGTGCTGGGGAGGATCTGTCGGGTCAGGTACTCCGCGTGAGCCTGGTTCCCGAACACGGGGACCGCGTGCGTGCGCGCCTCGATGTCGTAGTCGGAGCCTTCGCTCAGGTCGGCTTCCGGGATCCGCGCCCGGTATTCGTCCTTCTCGAGCTCGACCAGTTCTTCGAGCGTCTTCGTCTCGAATGCCATTTCACGCTCCCGTCATTCGGTGTGTGTAGGGGACGGTCTGTCGGCGACCGCGCCGGTCGCGGTAGTCGATGGAGATGTCCAACGCGGATTTGTTGCGCTGGACCGTCACGCGGAGGTCGTTGACCTCGCGCGCTTGGACGAGGTCGTCGAGCGCCTCGTGGACGTAGCTCTCGGTGAGCACCTCGAAACCGCTCACCGGGCCTTTGATCGTGTGGAGCCGGGACCCGTAGGTCGGAAGCATGACGATGCTCCCGCGCCGCGTGGCCACACGCGAGATGACCTTGGACGTCAAGCCCACGTCCCCCACGTACCCGCCGAGGTGGAGCACGTAGTCGCGCGAGACCGGGTCGATGTTTCGGCGAACGGGCATGGGCTACTCCATCGGGACGGTGAGCACCGTCCCCGCCAGAAGGAAGTCGGGGGAGACGCTCGGGTTGAGGTCGATGACGTCCTGCACGCGGAAGGGGTCGCCGTAGAGCTGGACCGCGATCTCGACGGCGCTCAGCGGGGAGCCGACCTCGTGGTCGACGACCAAGGGGGCCGCATGGAACGCGTGCTCGGCGACGCGCCGGACCGTGGTCATGAGCCGCGAGGTCGCCGCCAGCACCGGCCAGACGGCCGACGCCGAACCATCTACGTCGCGCGCCGCCCCGAGCCGTCCCAGGAGCACGTCCAGCTCCGACGCGATCTCGTCTGCGCTCTCGAGGACCCCCTGCTGGACGCGCTCCTGGAAGCGCGACACGAGCCCGCTCACGAGCCGCACCTCGTCGGTCGCGGCGACGGGCTGGAACCCGGTGCTCGCGGACACGGACGTCACGCCTCCCGCCACGATCTCCGCGTCGATGTCCACGCCGACGCTCAGCCCGATGTTCGCGGCGAAGGTGACGCTCAGCCCGAGGTCCCGGAGCTCCGTGCCGGTGAGCGGGACTCCCTGGGAGGCCATCTTCCGGGCGGTGTCGGTGGGCGCCTGCCCAGCGTTCGCGAGCGCGTCGTCCACACGCGCCGCGTCCTCGCTGGCGCTGACCGCGTCGCCGCCCGCCCCGCGCGACGTGAGGATGGTGAACGCGTCGTGCCCGAGCGTCTCGAAGGTCAGGCGCAGCTCCCCGCCGTCGCGCTTCTCCGCGTTCGTGTGCCAGCCGTAGTCGACGAGCCGGACAGGCAGCGGGCCGAACTCGGGGTCCGTGAGCGTTGCGCGCCCGCGCGCCTCGTCGCTCTCGAAGAGCTCGATGATGTCGTGGAACGTGTTCGGGTAGTGTTCCTCGTTCACGTCGCGATAGAGGGGGACCGTGTACCCGATCTCCCTCGGGTCGAGCCCGGTGTCCTCGTCGCTCTGACCGTTGCGGAACGGGTAGCGCCGGCGCGCCCATGCGCGACGCCCGTTTACCGTCCGGTCCGAGATCGGGAACGTGATGTCGACGTCACCGGCGGTCAGCCGCGCGTCGATGAGGTTCGTGGTCCAGTATCCGGTCTGCGGCATGGTTCTACGCCTCCACCTTGTGCTTCGCGCTCTCGATCGTTGGCACCGACGGCGAGGGCCCGGCCGGGGGAGCTGCGGTCCCGGTCCCTCCGGTGCCAGACGCCGCAGCTATCGTGAGGACGTGAGTGTGACTGTCGAGCCAGCTCTTCACCGATGTGAGGTGGTTCTTGATGGCGGTCCCAAGGGGGATGGGCTCGAGGGTGCCATCAGGGTTGCCGATGACGACCTCGGTCCCGCTCACGTCGATTGTGCCGTCTGGCTTGATGACGACTTTGGCGCGACGTGACCCGTCCTTCCCAAGGGCATGGAGGACGAGCTCGCCGGGCTCGCACTCTTCGACGTGGCGCGGGTCGTGGGTCCCGATGATGAGCACCGAGTCGCCGAGCTGCACGCGGAGCGCCTTGGCGTAGCCCTCGGACTCGCTCCCGTCCTTCGGCCGGCTCTGCACGCCGGCGATGGTCCAGACCTCGGCCGCCTCCGCGTCGCCGTGCTCGTTGCCCGCCGCGTCGTCCACGACGGCCTCCACGTCGCCGTCCGACGCCAGCGACGAGCGGATCCAGTTCGCCGCCCAGATGGCGCTCTCGATGGCCTCCGCGGCCACGCTCCTGATGCCCATGGTCAGAAGACTAGCGAACCGGGGGGCACCGCACGAATGCGCGTCGAGGTGCCCGCGGGGCGGTCCTTCTCGAACGTCCGCTTCGTCACGTAGAAGGTCCCGTTGATCCCGAGCACCTCGTCGACCACGGCGACCGTCGTGTCCACGGCGAACAGCCGTCCGCGCTGCCCGTGGTCGTCGACGAGATAGTCGAGCTGGAAGGCGGAGCGCTTGTTCGACATAAGCTCGCGGAGCGCCTTCCGCGCCGCGGCCTCGGAGCTGCGGATGCTCGTCTCCTGCATGTAGAGCGGCTTCGGTCTCGAGCTCGGCCACGCGTCGTCCGTCGCGCGCCCAACGACCGACATGCGCTCGGGCCGCCGCACGTTGCCGCGACCGTAGACCACGACCTCGCTGTGCCGGTCCCCGATGCTCTCGATGAGCGACCCGGTCCGAACATTGTTCGGGTCGGCGGGGTCGTTGACGTAGCGCCGGACGAGCCGGTAGCCCGGGGTCTGCCGGTAGCGCGGGCTCGAGAGGATGAGCCGCCCGTCCGGGCTCAGCCACATGAGCACGCCGAGTCGGGAGGCGTGTCGGGAACAGAAGGCCCAGACCGTCTCCCCGATCTGCGGACGCGCGTCGCGCACGTTGAGGCGGGTTACGTCGCTCGGCGACATCGCGTTCGCGTACCCGACGCGCGCTGCACGTCGCGCCTGGATCGTCGAGATGGCGTTGGCCAAGAAGTTCGGGTCGGTGCCGACCGTCTCGTCGAGCGGGCGCCCCGTGCGCTCCGCCTCGGCCTGCGCCGTCAGCGTGTAGCGCTCGGGCGCGACCCCGGCGCGGCGCGCCGCCTCGGCGCTTGAGCCCTGCCCTTGGAGCGTCCGCTGCGCGGCGTACGAGTCCGTGACGACCTCGAGCCCGTACGGGGCGACCGCGGCCCGCACGAGCTCCACGAGGCGCATGTCCATCGAGACGTCGATGTCCAGCGCGACGCTCGCGTCGGTGAGATGCCCGGCCAGGTCGCGACCGTCGACCACGAAGACCGTCCCCGCGTCTCGGTCGGCCTCGATGCGGCGCTCGTCGATGATGCCGGACATCTGGAGGAACCGATCGCGCACGGCCCCGTCGCGGACGTTGCCGACGTAGAACCGGACCTCGCGCCCGGGCGCCAGCACCTCGCGGAGCCGTCGTCGCGTTGCCTCCTTGCCCGGCACGGCGACCTCCAGCGAGAAGCCGTCCGCGGGCGTGAGCAGGTCGGAATCGACCGAGTAACGGGTCCAGTCGACGATCCGCTCGCCGTCGACCTCGACGAAGACGACGGCGCTCATCGACCCGGGCTCCCCTCTGCC
>CAZOYA010000229.1:0-5568 GCA_964583815.1 uncultured Gemmatimonadaceae bacterium
CTCTCCTGGGCGGCCACCGGCACAAGGTGGAGCTCATGAACTCGCTCCTGTTCGCGCTTCCCGGCACGCCGGTCCTCTACTACGGCGACGAGATCGGGATGGGGGACAACATCTATCTCGGCGACCGCAACGGGATGCGCACGCCCATGCAGTGGAGCGGGGACCGCAACGCCGGGTTCTCGCGGGCGAATCCGCAGAAGCTCTACCTCCCCGTCATCACGGACCCCGAGTACCACTACGAGTCGGTGAACGTCGAGGCGCAGCAGGCGAACCCGAGCTCGCTGCTCTGGTGGATGCGCCGCCTGATCCAGCTCCGCAAGCGCTACCAGGCGTTCGGGCGGGGCGAGCTGGAGTGGCTCACCCCCTCGAACGAGCGGATCCTGGCCTTCGTCCGGCGCTGGGAGGACCAGACGATCCTGGTCGTGGCGAACCTGTCGCGCTTCGTGCAGCACGTCTCGCTGGATCTCGAGCCGTTCCGCGGGCTCCGGCCGGTCGAGCTGTTCGGCCGCACCGACTTCCCGGCCGTCGGGGAGGACCCGTACTTCCTCACGATCGGGCCGCACGGCTTCTACTGGTTCGCCCTGGAGCCGCACCCCGCGGAGGTGGCCGGAGCCGCCGCGGCCGCGCCGGCGGCCTCGCTGGACCGCGAGAGCCTGCCGCTCCTCCGGACCGGCTCGTCGTGGGTGGACGCGTTCGAGCGTCCGTACCGGTCCGAGCTCGAGAAGGCCCTCCTGGCGTACGTGCGCGAGCGGCGCTGGTTCGCGGGGAAGGGCCGGGCCGTGCGGCACGCCACGATCGAGCGACACCACTCGGTGCGGACCGGCCGGGCCACCTGGGAGATGGTGTTCTTCGCGGTGGAGTACTTCCAGGGCGAGATCGAGTCCTACCTGCTCCCGCTCGTCCTCCTGCGCGGCGAGGAGGCGGACGCCGTGTTCGAGGGGGACGCGCGGCTCGCGGTCGCGCGCATCGCGCTCCCCGAGGGAGAGGGTCTCATCGTGGACGCCGAGGCCTCCGAGGCGTTCGCGCTCGACATCCTCGCGCTGATGCGCGAGGGCGGGCGCGTCCCGCTCGAGGAGGGGACGCTGAGGGGCGACCGGCGCGGCGCCTCCGGGGCCGAGGGCGCTCCCCCGCTCGAGGAGCTCGAGATCCGCCCCGGCGGCAAGGAGCAGTCGAACACGTCCATCGTGTACGGCCACGACTGGATCGCGAAGCTCTTCCGGCGGGTCGAGCCGGGCGCGAACGTCGAGCGCGAGATGAGCGGCTTCCTCACGGACGCGGGCTTTCCCAACACCCCCCGGCTCGTCGGAGCGCTCGAGACCGTGCTGCAGCGGGAGCGGCCGATCACGCTCGGGGTGCTCCACGAGCTCGTGCCGGACGCGAGCGACGCCTGGACCTACACGCTGGACGTGCTCGAGCGCTTCTTCGAGCGCGCGCTCGCGAAGGAGGTCGATCCCCGCGACCTGCCGATGCCGCCGCGGGACTTCACGGACGATCCGGCGGCGGACGTGCCGAGCCCCGTGTACGAGGTCATCGGGGCGTACCTCGAGCACGCCTCGCTGCTCGGTACGCGCACCGGGGAGCTCCACCGGGCGCTCGCCTCGGAACGCTACGATCCGGCGTTCGCGCCGGAGCCGTTCACGACGCTCTACCAGCGCTCCCTCTACCAGTCGATGAGGAACCTCGTGGGCCAGTCGTTCCGGCGGCTCGAGCGGGCGCGCTGGCGGCTGCCCGACGGGGCGTCCGTCCCCGACGTCGAGCGTCTCGTCGCCGGGCGGGAGGCCATCCTCCGCGAGCTCGGCAGCGTGCTCCTCCACCGCCTGGACGCCACCCGCATCCGCGTGCACGGGGACTTCCACCTCGGCCAGGTGCTGCACACCGGCCGCGACTTCATGATCATCGACTTCGAGGGGGAGCCGAACCGGCCCATCGGCGAGCGCCGGCTCAAGCGCTCGCCCCTGGTCGACGTCGCGGGCATGCTGCGGTCGTTCGACTACGCGACGTCGATCGCGGCGGAGACGGTGGAGCAGCGCCAGAACGTCGTGGATCCGCGCTCCGAGCTCGAGCCCTGGGCGGAGCTGTGGCGCGCATGGGTCTCGAGGGTCTTCCAGAAGAGCTACTACCAGGCGACGCGGAGCACCTTCCTGCTCCCGTCGCGGCCGGACGAGCGCGACATGCTCGTCGACCTCTTCGTGCTCGAGAAGTCCCTGTACGAGCTGGGCTACGAGATCGACAACCGGCCCCACATGGTCCACGTCCCGGCGCGCGGGATCCTCCGCCAGCTCGACCGGGCGCTCGAGCGCGAGCGCGGGACCCCGCGCCCGGGGGCGGAAGCGATGGCGCCCGCCGGGGGGCCGGCCGAGCGCGGATGAGCCGCGGGGGCGCGGGGGCGGACGGGCTCGTCGCGGGGCGGGCCGGCGAGGCCGAAGCGGCCGGGGCGGCCGACCTCTTCCGCCTCGCGCGCCTGCACGGGGTGCTCACGCGGTACCGGGACCAGGGCGGCACCTGGCGCTTCGCGGGGGCGGAGGCGCTGCGCGCGGTGCTCGCCGCGATCGGCGTGGAGGCGGAGGAGCCCCGGCAGGTCCGGGAGGCGGCGCGCGCGCGGAAGGCGGAGCTCCGCGCCCGCATGTTCGAGCCCGCGACGCCCGTGGTGCTCGCGCCCGAAGCGGAGCCCGCCGAGGTCGTGGCGCGGGTGCCGGCCGCCGCGGCGGGCACGCCCGTGTCCTGCGCGCTCCGGACGGAGGACGGGGAGGTGCGGGAGTGGCGGAGTCCGGGTCGGGCCGCGGGCGACGGCGCGCCGGACGGTCGGCGCGGGGAGAGCGAGGAGGCGGGCGCGCACGCACGGGTGCCGCTCGCGATCCCGCTCCCGGGACCGCTGGCCGCGGGCTACCACGAGCTACGCGTGCGCGCGGGCGGCGAGGAGGGCCGCACGCTCCTGCTCGCGACGCCCGCCGCGACGTGGCGCCCCCCCGAGGAGGAGAACCTGCGCGCATGGGGTGTGTTCCTGCCGCTCTACGCGCTCCGGAGCGAGCGGAGCTGGGGAACGGGCGACCTGCGGGATCTCGAGCGCCTCCTCGAGTGGACCGGGCGGCTCGGCGGGAGGACCGTCGGGACGCTCCCGCTCCTCGCCGCCGACCACGCCGCGGGGCCGGGACGCGTGTACGCGCCCGTGAGCCGGCTCTTCTGGGACGAGACGTACCTCGACGTCGAGCGGGCGCCCGAGCTGGAGCGGAGCGAGGAGGCACGCCGACTCCTGGAGTCGGACGCGTTCCGGGCGCGCCTCCGCGCGCTGCGCGAGCGGGACGAGGTGGACTGGCGCGGGTCCGCCGGAGCCCGCCGCGAGGTGCTCGAGATCCTCGCGCACGACGCCTTCCGCGACGGCCCTCCGCTCCCGGTCCGGCGCTTCCTCGAGGCGCGCCCCGAGGCGGAGGCGTACGCGCGCTTCCGGGCCGCGCGGGAGGGGGCGGGGAAGGGCGACGAAGGCGCCCCGCTCTCCGCGCCCGGCACGCGCTACCACGTCTACGCGCAGTACCTCGCCGACCGGCAGATGCGCGCCCTCCGCGACACCGCCGCGGCGAGCGGCGCCGGACTCTACCTCGACCTGCCGGTGGGGTGCGCGCCGGACGGGTTCGACGTGTGGCGTCACGGGGAGGCGTTCGCCCGCGGCGTGGCCGTCGGCGCCCCGCCGGACGAGTTCTTCAGCGACGGGCAGAACTGGGGGTTCCCCCCGCTCGCGCCGGAGGGCCTCGAGCGAAGCGACTTCCGCTACTTCGTGGACTCCCTGCGGCACCACATGCGTGTCGCGTCGAGGCTGCGCCTCGACCACGTCATGAGCCTCCACCGCCTCTTCTGGATCCCGGACGGGATGGAGGCGGCGGACGGCGTTTACGTGCGCTATCCGAAGGAGGCGCTGCATGCCATCCTGAGGATCGAATCCCATCGGCACCGCTCGGCGGTCGTGGGCGAGGACCTCGGGACGGTGCCGCGGGAGGTGCGACGGTCCCTCTCTCGCGACCGCATCGAGCGCATGTACGTGGCGCAGTTCGAGGCCAGGCCGGAGCCGTCGGCGGTGCTGCCCCCGCCGCCGGCGCGCTCGGTCGCGAGCCTGAACACGCACGACATGCCGACCTTCGCCGGGTACTGGAGGGGCGCCGACATCGACCTCCGCCGGGAGCTCGGCTTCCTCGACGAGGAGGAGGCCGCACGCGACCACCGGGCGCGGGTCGACCTGGAGGAGGCGTGGGTGCGCTTCTTGCAATCCCACGGCGACCTGGAGGACGAGGTGGAGCCGCACGACACCGCCGGGGCGCTCCGCGGCACGCTTCGACACCTCGCCCGCTCGAGGGCGGCCCTGCTGCTGGTCTCGCTGGAGGATCTCTGGCTCGAGGACCGGCCGCAGAACGTCCCGGGGACGGGGGACGAGCGCCCGAACTTCCGACGCAAGGCGAGCATGAGCCTGGAAGCCATCACGACGCACGCGGGCATCGGCGAGCGGCTCGCCGAGCTCGACCGCCTCCGGCGCCCGGGCCGTGGGCCGGACGCGGGGAGCGGAACCGCTCCGGCGCGTGCGGCGCCGAGCGCCGGGGGTGGCCGGTGAGGTCGGAGGCCGACGTGCGTCGTGGCGCCCGGGCCCGCCCCACGCTGCTCACCGACGACGACCTGCACCTCTTCAACGAGGGCAACCACTTCCACCTGTACCGCAAGCTCGGATCGCACCTCGCCGAGCTGGAGGGAGTGCGCGGCGTGCATTTCGCCGTGTGGGCGCCGGCCGCGGAGGAGGTGCACGTGGTCGGGGACTTCAACGGCTGGAGCATCGGGGATCACCCGCTCCGACCGAAGAAGCAGAGCGGCATCTGGGAGGCCTTCGTTCCCGAGGCGGGGAAGGGCGACTGCTACAAGTACCACATCCGCTCCCGGTACGGCGGATACCGGGTGGACAAGGCGGACCCGTTCGCCTACCGGCACGAGCAGCCTCCCGGGAACGCGAGCGTCGTCTGGAACCTCGACTACGAGTGGGGCGACGACGCGTGGATGGAGGATCGCGGCCGGCGCATCGCGGGCGACGCCCCCGTGAGCATCTACGAGGTGCACCTCGGCTCCTGGATGCGGGGCGACGGCAACCGGATCCTCACCTACCGGGAGCTCGCGCCCCGGCTCGTGGAGCACCTGCGCGACACCGGCTTCACGCACGTCGAGCTCATGCCCGTCATGGAGCATCCGTTCTACGGCTCGTGGGGCTACCAGGTCACGGGCTTCTTCGCGCCCACGTCCCGGTACGGCACGCCCCAGGACCTGATGTACCTCGTCGATCAGCTCCACCGCGAGGGGTTCGGGGTCATCCTCGACTGGGTGCCGTCCCACTTCCCCAACGACGAGCACGGCCTCGCGTACTTCGACGGCACGCATCTCTACGAGCACTCCGATCCGCGCGAGGGCTTCCACCCGGAGTGGAAGAGCCACGTCTTCAACTACGGGCGCCACGAGGTGCGGAGCTTCCTCGTGTCGAGCGCGCTCTACTGGCTCGACCGCTACCACGCCGACGGGCTGCGCGTGGACGCCGTCGCCTCGATG
>CAZOYA010000230.1:0-5458 GCA_964583815.1 uncultured Gemmatimonadaceae bacterium
TGATCCTCGTCCTCGGCGTCCTCGCCGCCACGATCCTGGCGCTCGCCCTGCGGGTGGCGCGCACGGACGTGGTGGCGCTCGGCGTGCTCGTCGCGGTCTCCCTCCTGGGCCTCGTGCCGGTCGGGCGGGCCCTCTCCGGCTTCTCGAGCCCGGCCGTGATCACGGTGGCCGGGATGTTCGTGATCTCCGCGGGGCTCTCCCGGACGGGGGTGGCGGCGCTCCTCGGCCAGGCGGTGCTCCGCTGGTCGGGTGGAGGGGAGGCGCGGCTCGTGGTGGCGATCACGCTGGTCTCCGGGCTCCTCTCCGGGTTCATGATCAACGTGGGCGTGGCTGCGATGATGCTCCCGGTCGTGCTCTCCATCTCGCGGCGCACCGGCCTCGCCCCCTCGAAGCTGCTCATCCCGATGGCGCTCGGGGCGCAGCTCGGCGGCTTCACCACGCTGATCGGCACCGCGCCCAACCTGCTCGCGTCCGACGCGCTCGCGGCCGCCGGGTTCGAGCCGTTCCGGCTCTTCGACTTCGCGCCGCTCGGCCTCGTGTTGCTGGCCGCCGGCACGGCGCTCCTGGCGATCGTCGGCCCGCGGCTCCTGCCGAGCCGGCTCCCGGACGGCGGGACCGGCCCGGTCGACCGCTCCGGGATCCGCAAGGACGTGGACCTCGCCCGGCGTCTCTTCTTCCTGCGCGTGCCGGAGGACTCCCCGCTCGACGGGCGCACGCTGGCGGAGTGCCTGCTCGATCCGGCCCTCGGCGTCCGCGTGCTGGCGATCCAGCGGCAGGGCCGGATGCGTCGCGCGCCCGGTCCGGACGCGGTGCTCCGCGGCGGCGACCGGATCCTGGTGCACGGGCGGACGGACCGCCTCCTGCGGATCCGGGGCCGGCGGCACCTCGCGCCCCTGCCGGAGCCCGCCGCGGCGGACTGGCTCGAGGCGGACGGGTTCGTCCTGGCGCGGGCGCGCGTGCCCGCCGGCTCGGGGCTCGCGGGGCGCACGCCGGTCGAGCGGGACCTGCGCGCCCGGGAGGGCGTGCTCCTCCTCGCGCTCCGGCGCGGCGCGGCGTTCGAGCGGCGCACGCGGTTCCTCGAGACGGCGATGCAGGCGGGGGACGAGCTGCTCCTGCACGGCTCCCGGGAGGCCCTCGGCCGGCTCGCCGCCCGCGGCGACGTGGAGGGCCTCGAGCCGCTCGCGGCCGCCCGCGCCCTCGACGAGTTCGGCCTCGCGGAGCGGGTCCGCCTCCTGCGGGTGACGCCCGACTCCGCGTTCTCGGGCCGCCCGCTCCGCGAGACGCGCCTCGGCGACGCGGTGGGCCTCCTCGTGCTCGCGGTCGTGCGCGAGGAGAACGGGTCCCGCCGGGTGCGCCCCGTTCCCGGCGCCGACACGGTCCTGCACGACGGGGACGTGCTCGTGGTGAAGGCGAGCGAGCAGGACATGGTCGTGCTCCGCGCCCTCCGGCGGCTCGCGGTCGACGGCCAGTCGGGCACCGATCCCGGGCTCCTCGAGGGCGACGACGTCGGCTTCGTCGAGGCCGTCCTCGCCCCGCGGAGCGGGCTGCTCGGGCGCACGCTCCGGCAGGTGGGCTTCCACACCCGCTTCGGCATGCACGTGGTCGCGATCGTGCGGGAGGGCGGCGCGGTGGAGACGGACCTGCGCGACGAGGTGCTCCGCTTCGGGGACGCGCTGCTCCTCTACGGGCCGCGGGATCGCCAGCGGGCGCTCGCGCGCGAGCCGGATCTCATCCTGCTCGGGGAGCCGGAGGCGGACCGGCCCTCCACCGCGCTCGCATGGCGCGCGGTGGCGGTCACCCTGCTCGCGCTCGCGCCCGTCGTGGCGGGCTGGCTCCCGGTCCAGCTCGGCGTCACCGCCGGCGCGGCGCTCATGGTCTTCGCCCGCTGTCTCAACGCGGAGGAGGCCTACCGCGCCGTGGACCTGCCCACGCTCGTGCTCGTGGCGGGGATGATGTCGCTCGGCGCGGCGCTCGGCGGGACGGGCGCGGTGGACCTGCTCGGCGACGCGGTGCGCTCGGCCACCGGCTCGCTCGGACCGCGCGGGGTGCTGTCCGTGCTCGTGCTCGCCACGGCCGCCGGCGCGCAGATCATGCCGGGCTCGGCCCTCGTGGTGCTCGTCTCCCCGATCGCGATCAGCAGCGCCGGGCTCATCGGCGTCTCGCCCGAGTCCTTCGTGCTGGCGGTCGCCGTCGCGGCGACCTCGCTCGCCTCGCCCGTCTCGCAGCCGGCGCACGCGCTCGTCATGGCGCCGGCGGGCTACCGCATGAGCGATTACCTGCGTCTCGGGATCCCGATGACGCTGCTCGTGCTCGTGCTCACCGTGATCCTGGCGCCGGTCTTCCTGCCGTTCTGAAGACCGGCCCCCGGCTCAGGACACCGGCCCCGCGAACCCGGCCTCCGCGACCACGAGCAGGAGCGCGCGCTGCACGGCGAGCCACGCCTCGCGGTTCACCCAGTATTCGTCCGGAGCGTGGCTGTTCACGCCGATGCCGCCCCGCCCGATCGTCACCGCCGGAACGCCCTGCGCGATCGGCACGTTGGAGTCCGTGGAGGAGCGTTCGAGCTCCCCCTGCACGTCGAACAGCGAGGTCACGGCGAGCGCGCGCTGCACGAGCGGGGTCGAGGGATCCATCTCGCCGGAGGGGCGGTCGCCGATCTTGGCGAGATCGAGCGTGAGGGCGGGTCCGTCCCGCCGGAGCCCGTTCTCCTCCTCGAGCGCGCGCTCCATCGCGGCCACGAACGCCCGCTCGATGCGCGCCAGGCTCTCGGGGCTCTCGGAGCGCATGTCCACCTCGGCCCACGCCTCGAACGGGATCGCGTTCACCGACGTGCCGCCTCCCAGCCGGCCGACGTTGTAGCTCGTGGGCGGACCGGAGCGGGTGAGGGTGTCCGCGACGTCCTGGAAGTGCCGGATGCCCCGCGCGAGCGCGTGGGCGGGGTTCGCGAGGCCGAAGGCGCCCCAGGAGTGGCCTCCCGGACCCTCGAAGGCCGGCCGGTAGCGGACGGATCCGAGACCCATGCTGATGATGCGGTCGAGGCCGCCGCCGTCGACGTCGATCCAGACGTCGGGCCGCAGGCCGTCCTCGCGGTAGAGGTGCTTCATCCCGCGCAGGTCGCCGAGCCCCTCCTCCCCCACGACGCCGACGAAGAGCACGTCCTCCTCGGTCTGGACCCCCGCCTCCTCGAGCGCGCGGAGCACGGAGAGCACGACGACGAGCCCGCGCGTGTCGTCGCCCACACCCGGCGCGAACAGGGTGTCTCCGACCTGCCGGACGGTCACGTCGGTGCCCTCCGGGAAGACCGTGTCGAGGTGGCCGCCGAAGCCGATCGCGCGCTCCCCGCTCGTGCCGCGCCGGAGCCCGATCACGTTCCCCTCCTCGTCGGTCCACACCGAGTCGGCGCCGAGCTCCTCGAGGAGCTCCGCGAAGCGGCGGCCGCGCACCTCCTCCATGAAGGGCGGCGCGGGGATCTCCGTCAGCTCGATGAGCAGATCGAGCGCCCAGGGATCGATCTCCTCCGCGATCCGCAGCGCCTCGGCGAGGGCGGGCTGCTCCCGGAGCGCGCGGGCTTCCTCGAGGTAGGTGGCCTCGATGTCGACCGCCTGGGCCGCGGAGCGGCCGGGCGAGAGGAGAGCGAGGGTGACGACGGCCACGGCGGTGGCGAGCGGAGGAAAGGATCGATCGGCGGGCACGGGCGACCTCCGGCCGGGGGGATGCGGAGCGGCACGAATCTCAGCCTTCGTCTACCGGGCCCCCCCGCGCAAGTGCGATGTTGGCGTCCTGGCCCGCCGCTCCCCGCCGCGCGAGTTGCCGCCCCGGCGGGGCGCGGCGATACTGACGCCCGCCCGAGCACACCCGCACGCAGCACGACGATCCGAGATGCCCGACGACGCCACGCCCGTGGTCTCCCCCGGTCCGGAGCAAGGGTCCGCGCGGCCGGTTCCGGCGCGCGACGACGAGATCTCCGCGTGGGAGGTGCTGGCCGTCCTGCTCCGCCGGCGCGGCGTGATCGTCGGCTCGACCGTCGTGGTCGGGATCCTCGCGCTGGCGTTCGCCCTCCTCCGGGAGCCGTCGTACACGACGGCCGCGTCGTTCCGCCCGCAGGGACCCGCGGCCACCCAGGGCCAGCTCCTCGCGCTCGCGAGCCAGTTCGGCGTGAACGTGGCCGGCCTGGGGGACGAGGCGGGTCCCGCCTTCTACGCGGAGCTCCTCTCGTCGCGGGGGATCCTGCTGCCGGTGGCGTCCGCGCCGTACACGGTCGAGGGGCGCGAGGTGCTGCTCGTGGACCTGCTCGAGATCGAGGACGACACCGAGGAGCTCCGGCTCCAGTCGGCGATCAAGTGGCTGCGCGAGAGCGCCCTCGAGGTGCAGACCGGCCGCGAGACCGGCGTCGTCACCGTGAGCGTGACCACGCGCTGGCCCGAGCTCTCGTTCGCCATCGCCGACCGGCTCGTCGACGAGATCAGCCGCTTCAACCTGGAGACGCGCCAGTCGCAGGCGGCCGCCGAGCGCGCCTTCATCGAGGCGCGCGTGGCCGGGGCGAGGAAGGAGCTCGAGACGGCCGAGGACGAGCTCCAGGCGTTCCTGCAGTCCAACCGGCAGTTCGAGTCCTCTCCCGAGCTCCGCTTCGAGCACGAGCGGCTCCAGCGGGCCGTGACCCTGCGCCAGCAGGTCTACACGACGCTCGTGCAGGCGTACGAGCAGGCCCGCATCGCGGAGGTGCGCGACACGCCGGTGATCACCGTGCTCCAGCCCGCGTTCATGCCCCCCGGCCCGGACGAGCGGCGCCTGAAGCTCTTCCTCGCGCTCGGGCTCGTCCTGGGCGGGATGGCCGGGGTCGTTCTCGCCTTCGTGGTGGAGGCGTTCCGCCGGCCGGTGGGCGACGACCCGGCCCGCGCCGACTTCCAGCGCACCTGGGAGGGCTTCCTCGGGACCTTCGGTCTGCGGAGGACGCAGGCGCGGTAGCGGGCCTCGCGCGAGGGGGGTACCCCCGGGCGCGCGCGTCCTTCGGTGCCTTCCGGGCCCCCCCGCAGACGCGGGACCATCCTTCCGTTAGCTTCCAGTGCTCCCCGACCGGGCCGTCCGAGGCCCGGCGAGGTCGGCGCCCGCCGACCCACGCGCCCCCTGTCCTGCTGTACGCTGCCGGTCCCGATGGTCCCCATTCGCAACATCGCCATCATCGCGCACGTCGACCACGGCAAGACGACCCTGGTCGACCAGATGTTCCGCCAGGCCGGAGTCTTCCGCGCCAACCAGGCGGTCGAGGAGCGCGTCATGGATTCGAACGACCTCGAGCGCGAGCGGGGGATCACGATCCTGGCCAAGAACACGGCCGTCCACTGGAAGGGCGTGAAGATCAACATCGTCGACACGCCCGGCCACGCGGACTTCGGCGGCGAGGTCGAGCGCACGCTCACCCTGGTCGACGGCGTGCTGCTGCTGGTCGACGCGGCCGAGG
>CAZOYA010000231.1:0-5398 GCA_964583815.1 uncultured Gemmatimonadaceae bacterium
ACGGCAGCGGCCCGAACGCGGAGACGGCCTCCTCCGCGAGCACACGGTTCATGTCGGTACCGATGACGACCTCGTTCGTCCCCGCAGCGTACGGATCGCGGGGCGAGAAGTTGTCCATCCCCTGCGGGATGTACGCGGGGATGATGATCTCCGTCTCCGGGTCCCCCTCCTCGATCGCCGCGTTCGTGTCCGTCTCCCGCTGGATGACGGGCAGCCGGATCCCGAGGTCCGCCATCCGCCGTCCCTCCAGGAAGAGGATCTCCTGGCGGGCCAGCCAGAACGCGTGGCGCACCTCGAGCGGGTCCGTGAGCGCCTCGACGCTGTCCGCGTCGAGCGAGGTGCCGCTGATCGCGGGCACCGTCACCGGGCCGGGCCGGTTGAGCACGAGGCCCGCCCTGAGCGGCGCGCCTTCCTCGGCGGCCACCAGGATGTCCGTCGTGTTCGGCCGCTGGCTGAGATCGCCGTTCGCCCGAGCGTCGTTGTCGTTGAACGACGCCGTCGGGCGCGTGAGCGCCAGGCGGATCGCGTCGGCGACGTGTGCCGCCGCCGCGCCGTAGTCACCGGCGGCCATGTCGATCTCCGCCTGGATCAGGTGCATCTCCTCGGCCTTCGAGACGGCGATCGGCGCATCGCGCGTCGTGTACTTCGGGTCGAGGAAGTCGAGCCGCGGGAGCGGCTGGTACTGGCGCGTCTCGGTCGAGAACGGGTTCTCGATCTCGCCGGCCGAGTACTCCTGGTTGACCACGAAGGTGGCGCTCATGCCGAGCGCCGCCGCCGCGTGCGTCTCCGCACCCGTCGCGTCGCCCATCGCCCTGTACGCCCGCGCGAGCGCGGCTTCCAGGGCCAGCGAGAGCGGCGCCTCCGAGGGCAGCTCGGCGTCGGCCGCGAGCGGCTGCGCCGCGGTGAACTCGTCGATGGCGAGCTGCAGCAGCTCGGCGGAGGGCGTGGGCTCGAGGTCGGGCCCGCGCGGGACCGCGATGAAGTTCTCGCCCTGGATGAGGTACGCCATCCCGCGGTAGTAGTGGGCCTCGGCGAGCTGCCCGTCCGTCGCCGTGGCGTCGCTCACCGCGATCGAGTCGATCACGAAGTCGGCGAGCGCGCGGAGCTCCTGCGCGTTCCAGTACACGCCGATGCCGCCGGTCGTGTTGAAGGACGCGCCGTCCGGCGTGAAGAGGTACGGATCGAGGAGCTCGGGACCGATGTTGGTGAACGCCACCTCGGAGTCGTCCGAGAGCAGCGCCGACGTCTGGACGGCGGCCCGCACCGCGCGCGCCATCTGCGCGCGCAGGCCCGGCATCATCGCCGTGGTCGGCTCGGCCGCCTCGGCGAGGTCGTCCGTCGTCGTGTTGGGGTTCGTCACGTTCGTCGGATCCAGGAAGTCGCACCCGGACACGGCGAGCATGGTGACGGCGGCGGCGAGCGCCGCGCGTCCGGATCTATGCTTGCGATGCATGAATCTTCCTCGTAGCTGGTCTCGGGTGGCTCAGAACGTGATCTGGAAGCCGATACGGAACTGGTGCGGCGGCGGCAGCACCACGCTCTGGGAGCCGCCGAGCTGGAGGCCGCTGTCCCCGTTCGGCTCGGCGTAGCCGGCCAGCTCGGGATCGACCAGCACCGGGAGCGACTCCTCGGCCGAGAAGATGCTCTGCGGGCTCCGGACCCACGTGTAGAGGTTGCGGGCGCTCAGCGTGAGCTGCGCGTTCGAGCCTCCGAGGCGGGCGGCGAACGACTCCGGGAGCTGGTAGCTGAGGCTGATCTCGCGCAGCTTCGCGAAGTCGCCGTCCAGCAGGAAGTAGTTCATCGCCTGCGAGTACGAGTACGTGCCGACCGGGTTGCCGTCGAGGTCGTACCGGGTCGGGTAGACGATGCGCGGGAGGTTGTTGAAGGTCGACCACGCGGCCGCGTAGTCCTGGACCGTCGAGCCGAAGGACCAGTCACCCGACGCACGGATGCTCAGCCCGAGACGCGGCAGCGTGAGGCTCGTCCCGAGTCCGCCGGTCTGGGTGGGGTACGGCGTCATGGTCTCGCCCGTCTCCGGGTGCCGGACCAGGCCGCGGGCCTGGCTGTCGTACAGCCCGTCGCCGTTCGTGTCGATCGGCTGGGACATGTAGCGCACGCCGATCGGGTAGCCGACCTGGATCCGCCCGAACTCCCGGCGCCCGGCGTTCGTGCCGAGCTCGAAGGGCGGGAGGTCGCCGATGTCCTTCACCTCGTTCTGGAAGGCGCTCCAGGTGAGGTTCATGTCCCACACGGCGCTCTCGTTACGCACGAGATCGACGTTGAGGCTCGCCTCGAGCCCGCGGTTCTCGATCTCGCCGACGTTTCGGAGCTGGGAGCCCTGACCCGTCGAGGGCTGCTCGTTCACCGAGAAGATCGCGTCCGTCGTGAGCGCCCGGTACGCGGTGAACGTGAGCCCGAGGCGGTTGTTCCAGAAGGACGCGTCGAAGCCCGCCTCGACCGTCGACACCCGCTCGGGCTCGAGGTCGGCGTTGCCGGGGTTGTCGAAGCGCGGCGCGCTCTCGCCGTTGAACGGATCGGCCGTGAAGGTCCGGTCCCGCTGGAACGGCGGCGGGAACTTGCCCGTCACGCCGTAGTTGGCGCGCAGCCGCATGGTCTGGAAGAAGTCGGGCGCCAGACCGCCGGCCACCATGTCGTACGACGCGCCCACCTTCGGGTACGCCTGGTAGGACACGTTGCTGCCGAAGGCGGTGTTGCCGTCGAAGCGGACGCCCGCCTCGAGGAAGAGCTGGTTCGCGATGCCGGCCTGCTGCAGCACGAAGAAGCCGCCGTTGTAGACCTCGCTGAAGCTCTCGCTGGCGGTGATGAGCGCCGCCGCGTCGAACTCGCGCACGCCGGGGAGCGCGAGCTCCTCGCCCTGCACGTTGCCGGTTCGCGCCTGCTCCCGGAACGCCTGGAAGCCGAAGGTCGTGGTCGTCCCGGACAGCCCCGGCACCTCGTAGTTGAGCGTGCCGCGGAAGTCGAGCGTGAGGCCCGTGAAGTCACGGGTGTTCGTCGTGATGGCGCCGTTCCGGTCCGTGGCGATCATCTCGATGTACTCGTTGTGCCGCTGCTCGCTCACGCGCTTGTCCACGCCGACCGTCCCGCGGAGGTCGAGGAACGCGACGGGCCGGTAGTTGAGCGTGGTGCTCAGCGTGAAGCGGTCGACGTACTCGTCGATGTCCTGCGCGTGGTAGACCGCGAGCGCGTCGGCGAGGTTGTCGGCGCGGGCGAAGTTCAGGAAGTCGCCCACCTCGGCGTTCGTGAACGCGCCGCTCGTCGTCGTGCCGCCCGGCACCCGGGTGAAGTGGTGCCGCAGGTAGGTTCCGCTGAAATCGGCGGTGAGGTCGTCCGTGAGCGTCGCCTGGAGGCTGGACGTCAGGTTGTACATCGTGGAGCCGGTCTTCACCTGCGTGCCGTCCCCATCCTGGATCCGGCCGCTGATGTTGTAGCCGACCTGGTCCGTGCCGCCCACCGCGCTCAGGTAGTAGCTCTGGAAGTGCGTGGTCTGCAGGATGTTGTTCTTCGTGAAGTCCGGATCCCAGCTCGGATGCGCCCGCGCCTCGGCGCAGGTCGCGTTCGTCGCCGGGCAGGCGAAGTCCATGTCCACGATGAACTTCGTCATCGGCACGTCGACGCCCTGCTCGACCCGCGCCGTGAAGCGCGCCTCGCCGGGACGGCCGCGCCGCGTGAAGATCTGGATCACGCCGCTCGCCGCGTCGGCCCCGTAGAGGGTGCTCGCGGCGCCGCCCTTCGTGATCTCGATGCGCTCGATGTCGGCGACCGCGAGGTCGGCGAGGGCCGACGTCTCCTCACCGCCGAAATCGCTGCCGATGCCGCGCGCGTTGTCCACGCGCACGCCGTCGATGTAGATGACCGGCGTCTGGTCGGCGATCGCGCTCGACGGCCCGCGGAAGCTCATGAGCCCCGCCGTGCCCGGTGAGGCCGAGACCGCGTTGATCTGCGCGCCCGGCACCCGACCCTGGAGCAGCTCGGTCACGTTCGTGGCGGCGGACGCCGCGATGTCGTCCGCGCCCACCACCGCGACCTCCGCCGAGAGGCGACGCCGCTCCGTGGGACGACCCGTCCCCGTCACGACGATCTCCTCCATCTCGAGCGCGGAGGACTCCATGCTGAACTGCACCACCGCGGTCTGCCCCGCCTGGACGGTGACGGTCGACTCCACGGGGGAGTAGCCGATGAGCACCGAACGAACGGTGTGCTGTCCCACCGGCACGTTGAGGATCAGGAACCGTCCCTGCTGGTTCGTGAGACCACCCAGCCCCGTGCCCTCGACGCTCACCTGAGCGGACGGCAGCGGCTGGCCGGTGGTCGCGTCGACGACCTGTCCCTGGACGGTGCCGGCCTGCGCGGCGACCGCCGAGGGGATCGCCATGGCCAGTACGGCCAGCGATCCGAATAGGATCGTTCGCATCTTGGACATTGAAGATCTCATACCTCATCTCCGGTGGATGGACGGAGCGTGTGGTGGGCGTTCGGAACGGCGCACGCCGGCCGATGGAAGCCGTGGTACGATGCTGCCCCGGGCGCTCCGGTCACGACGGGCCGCACGGCGCGCGCGAGGGCGACGAAAGCGGGGCGTCGTCCCGCGCCCCACTTCGACAACCCGTCAGAATGGGGGAACCCCCGCTCCGGCGCAAGCGAAATTGACCCGGCCGTGCGACTTGGATACGCTCATCCGTTCAGCCGGTCCGCTCGGCGCGGGTCCCCCCGTCTCCGGCGGCCTTCCGGCTCTTCCGCCGCCCTCCGGGGCCGGTCCGGACCCGCCCTCGATCCCCCGAGACCGCACCGCCTTCCATGAACGGACAGATCATCGTACCCGGCCCCATCAACGAGCCGGTGCTCTCCTACGCTCCCGGCACGCCCGAGCGGCGTGCGCTCCGCGAAGCCCTCGAGACCGGCCGCGCCGGCGCGCCCTACGACATCCCGCTCGTGATCGGCGGCGAGGAGGTCCGCACGGGCGACGTCGCGACCGCGACGATCCCGCACGAGCACGGCACCGCGCTCGCGACCTGGCACAAGGCCGGGCCCGAGGAGGTGCGGCGCGCGATCGAGGCCGCGCGCGAGGCCTGGCACACGTGGTCGGTCACCCCCTGGGAGGACCGGGCCGCGATCTTCCTCCGGGCCGCGGACCTGCTCGCGGGACCGTGGCGGCAGCGGCTCAACGCGGCCACGGTGCTGAACCAGAGCAAGACGGCGCACCAGGCGGAGATCGACGCCGCGTGCGAGCTCATCGACTTCCTCCGCTTCAACGTGCGCTTCGCGGAGGAGATCCACGCCGGCCAGCCCATCTCCTCGCCCGGCGTCTGGAACCGCACCGACTACCGCCCGCTCGAGGGCTTCGTCTACGCGGTGACGCCGTTCAACTTCACCGCGATTG
>CAZOYA010000232.1:0-5398 GCA_964583815.1 uncultured Gemmatimonadaceae bacterium
CCAGCCCGGATGTGGCGGAGGACGTCGAACTCGCCGAGAGCGTCTCGATCGCCATGCTCACGGTGCTGGAGACGCTGACGCCCACGGAACGCGCGGTCTTCGTCCTGCACGAGGTGTTCGAGGTCCCCTACGGCGAGATAGCCGAGGCGCTGGGCAAGACCCCGGCGGCCGTCCGGCAGATCGCGCACCGCGCCCGCGGACACGTGGTGGCGCGCCGCCCTCGCGCGGAGATGGACCGCGCCCAGCAGGCGCGGGTGCTGGAGCGCTTCCGGGAGGCGCTCGAGACCGGGAAGATCGAGGCGCTGTTGGACGTCCTGGCGCCGGACGTGGTCCTGGTGGGGGACGGCGGTGGCCTGGCGACCACCTTCCCGCAGCCGGTGGACGGCGCTCAGAAGGTGGCGAAGGTCCTGAGCGCGCTGGCGCGTTTCGCGCCAGAGTTCACCGCCATGGGCACGCAGATCAACGGCGCACCGGCCCTGCTGTTCGACGTGCCGGGCGACGGCCGCACGGTGGTGAGCGTGGATGCCAGCGAGGGCCGCGTCGTCCGCATCTACGTGATGCGCAACCCGCTCAAGCTCCGGCGCATCGAGGACGAGACGACGCTCTCCCGCAACTGAGCCGCGCCGGCCCTCGGAGGTGCGCTACGCCTCGGAGGTGCCGCTCGCCTCGTCGGCGTCGGCGAGGTCGCGGGGTTCGCACTCCATGTAGACGAAGTCGTAGCCGCCCCGGTTGACGCGACGCACTCGACGGAAGCCGGCGCGCTCGAAGGCGGTCTGGGCGCGGTAGTTCCACGTCAGCGTGTGCAGATAGACGCGGCGGAGGCGCATCTCCGTGAAGAGGTAGCGCAGCATGCATCGCACGGCGTCCGTGCCGTACCCGTGGCTCCAGTAGTCACGGTCGCCGATGGTGATCCCCAACTCGGCCTCACGGGCGAACGAGTCGTACCCGTAGTACATGACGTTGCCGATGTGCTTGCCGCCCTGGAGTTCCTCGATGGCGAACGTGCGGCGGTGGATGGTGGGGTACTGGAGTTCCTCGGCCATCGTGGCGACGAAGTTGGCGAAGCGGACGGACAGGGGGCGGGCCGCGTCGTACGCGGCCAGTTCAGGATCGCAGCGCCACGCGTAGTCGCGTTCGGCGTCGTCCATGGTCTTCTCGCGCAGCCGGACCAACTGGCCCTCCGCCACGACGCGAGGCTTCGTGGAGGTCATGCCGGCAGTGTAGCGATGAGTTCCGCGGCCTTGTGCAGAATGTGCGCCTGATTCTTGTGAGTAATCAGACGTTCCGCTTCTGCAAGGTGGTACCAGCCCACCTCGTCAAACTCGTGGTCGTGGTCCTCCAGCGCGCCGCCCGTGGGCTCCATCAGGAAGAAGTGGACCGTCTTGTCCACCCGCGTGCCGTCCGGATCCGTGAACCAGTAGTGCACGTCACCGACCTGGCCCAGCGACCGCACCTGCAGGCCCGTCTCCTCGCGCACCTCGCGGAGGGCCGTCTCCTCGTCCGTCTCTCCGGGGTCCGGCGTGCCTTTCGGGAGGGCGTACAGGACGGGTGAGCGGCGGCTGACCAGCACGATCTCCGGCCCTTCTGCCCCCACCCGGTACACGACCCCGCCGGACGAGGTAGCGCGACGCACGGTCAATTCAGGCCATCCCGCCCAATCCCCGAGTTGAAGTCGGGATCCTCGTCGCGGTCGTCCGCGAACTCCGCGGTCATCAGGTGCACCTCCGCCAATGCGTCGCGGATGGCCTCCTGGATGTGGGGCTCATGGCGCTCGGAGAGCCAGCGCGAGAGGACGCGTTCCGCTTCCTCGTTGGCGATCTCCCCCAGGGCGCGGATGGCGGAGACCTGGACGTCGTCGTCCCGGTCCTCTTGCGCCAGCATGATCAGCGGCGGCACCGCCTCGTCCACCAGCAGGTCGCCGGCGGCCTCCGCGGAGACGGCGCGGATCTCCGCGTCCTCGTCGTCGAAGTGGTAGATGAGGACGTCCAGCCAGCCCTCGGAGGCGCTGCGGCCCATGGCGCGGAGCGCCGCCACGCGCATGCGATGGCTACCGACCTCGTACTGCTCGCTGATCAACTCCGCCGTCGCCTCCTCCGACAGCGCGCCGAGGGCTTCGAGGGCCCGCCCGCGCACCTCGTCCTGCTCCTCGATGTCCTCGATCACGTCTCGGAGCGTGGCGACGAGCGTCTCGCCGTCGTCCTCCGGCAGCAGGCCCAGCTCCATCGCCACCACGAACGGGGCGAGCACGGCGGCTACCTCCGCCCGCACGGCGGGCGTGGGGTCGTCTCGAAGTTGCGAGAGCAGCAGACGCAGGTACTCCGGCCGGTCCTCGTTGATCAGGCCGCGCACGGCCAGGATCCGGGTGGCCGGGTCGGCGTCACGCGTGGCGGTCAGCGCGACCTTGTGGAAGTCCAGCGTCGCGTCGTCCTCCGCGAGCCGTTCCAGGGCCGCGAGGAGTTCCCGACGCCGCTCCGCCGGCATCTGCGACCAGAGGCCGATCATCCGGCGCAGGGCGTCCTCGTTGGGCTCGCTCAGCGCGCGCAGACGCTGCGGCTCCAGGGGCGCACCGCGCTCGATCTCGTCGAGGACGGCGCCGACACTCGGGACCGAGAGGGCGTCTTGATCGTCCCCGAGGTCATCGTCTTCGGGTTGGAATCCATCCTGGGTCATAGGGGCATCTCCAGGCACTCAGTGTATCAATGGGCGCCCTTCGAACAGCGAGGGGACCGGGCAGATCCTGGCGCCGGCGCCCGCTTCCTACGGCTGGGTCACGTAGCGCAGATACACGGTCCCGTTCGGGAAGCGATGCTCGTCCACCAGTTCCAGCGGGAGGCGAGGAACCCCAGCCAGGGCCGGGAGCCCGCCGCCCAGGAGCGCCGGGGCAATCATGAGGTGCCAGTCGTCCACCAGGCCGGCCCGGAAGGCGTTCGCGGCCAGCGTGGGGCCACCGATGATCAGGTCGCGTTCGTGCTCCGCCTTCATGCGGCGCACGTCCTCCGGATCGAACTCCCGCACCAGCCGCGTGCGAGGCGTGGAAACCTCCGGCAGCGTGGAGGAATAGACCACCTTGTCGACGTCCCGCCAGATGCCGGCGAAGTCCTGGATCGCTGGTGGGTCGTCCGGGCCGCCCATCTCCTCCCAGGGCAGCATCACCTCGTAATTGCGTCGGCCGTAGAGGTGCGTCCCGAACGGGCGGATGAGGTCGTTGATGAAGGCGTGGATCTCTTCGTCGGGGACGGCGAAGTCGAACTTGCCCTCTTCATCGGCGATGTAGCCGTCGAGCGACGCCGTGGTGAAGAACCCGAGCCTGGCCATCGATGTGCTCCCCTGCTCCCGGTACTGGCGCGGCTCAGACCTCCGGGCGAGGGTCGCGCGCCATCAATTCTTCCATCGCCCGCAAGGGGTGCAGGCCCTCGAACAGCACGCGATGAAGCGCTTCCGTGATCGGCATCTCCACGCCGTAGCGGGCCGCGAGGCCGCGCGCCGCCTCGATGGTGGTCGCACCCTCGGCGGTCTCGCCCATCGAGGCGAGCGCCTCGGCGAGCGGGACGCCGTTCCCGACTCGCTCGCCCAGCCGCCGGTTGCGCGAGAGCGGGCTGTACGAGGTCGCGACCAGGTCGCCCATGCCGGCCAGCCCCTGGAACGTGAGCGGCGACGCCCCCGCCGCCACGCCGAGGCGGGTCATCTCCGCCAGCCCGCGTGTCAGCAGCGACGCCTTGCCGTTGTCCCCAAACCCGAGGGCGTCCACCATCCCGGCGGCGATCGCGATCACGTTCTTCAGCGCGCCCCCGAACTCGACGCCCACCACGTCTTGCGTGGTGTAGACGCGCAGCGAGTGCGAGTGGAACGCCGCCCGCAGCCGCCCGAGGGGCGCCCCGTCCGAGGCGATCACGGTCGATCCCGGCAGACCGGCCGCGACCTCCCGCGAGAGGTTCGGGCCGGACAGCACCGCGAGGGGCCTCGACGGCAGCACCTCGGTCACGACCTCCGACATGCGGCGCCCCGTGCCAACCTCGATGCCCTTGACGGCGCTCAGGATGGTCGCGTCCGGGCGCACGCATTCCGCCACCCGGCGCGCGTTGTCCTCCAGCGTGCGCGAGGGCACCACGAAGCACACGAGGTCGGCCTCGGCCAGCGCGGAGGCCTCCGCGCTCACGTCCAGCAGGTCGGGGAAGCGCACGTCCGGTAGCCGTCGCTGGTGGCAGCGGTGCGCCGCCAGTTCCGCCGCCTCCGCGGGCGTCCTCGCGAGGAGCGTGACGGGCAGGCCGTTGCGCGCGAGGTGTACCGCCAGCGTAGTGCCCCACGCGGTCGTGCCGACGACGGCGACGCGGTTGAAGGCTGCCTCGTCCGGGTCGGAGGCCACCTAGCCGGCGCCGGCCGGGCGACGTCCTCCACCCTGCCCGAGCTTGGGCTCGGTGCCGGCCAGGAGACGCTTGATGTTGCCAATGTGGCTGTACTCGACCAGCCCGGCGGTGGGGATGGCGAAGAGGAGGAGGTAGGCGTAGTCCAGCCACCCGGCGACCGCCATCACGACGATGGTCACGAGCCCCGTGAAGACACCGGTGACCGACATCAGCGAGGCGTACCGGAAGATCCCCAGCACCACGAGCGACGCCCCAAGGAGGACGAGCGCCACCACCGGCGACACCGCCAGGAACGCGCCAAAGGCCGTCGAGACGCCTCGGCCGCCGCGGAAGCCGGCCCATACCGGGTAGACGTGGCCGAAGACGGCGGCGGCGCCGGCCAGCGCCCCGGCGGTGGGCTCATCGAAGACGAAGCGCCCGACGAGGACGGCCGCGACGCCCTTGAGCACGTCGCCCAGGACGACGAGGATGGCCCACTTCACGCCCATGGCGCGGAGCGAGTTGGTGAACCCGGTCTTCCCGGAGCCGTAGTTGCGGACGTCGTCCACCCCGGCGAGGCGGCCCACCCACAGCCCCACGGGGATCGCGCCCACGAGATAGCCGATGACGCCCGCGATCAGGGTGATAAGTACTGGGTTCATGCCGACTCCTCGAACCGGTCTTCTGACCGCCGCCTGAACACGAGCCGGATCGACGTCCCCTCGAAGTCAAAGGCCTCGCGGATCCGGTTCTCCAGGTAGCGAAGATACGAGAAGTGGACGAGTTCGGGATCGTTCACGAAGAAGACAAATGTCGGCGGCGCCACCTCGGCCTGCGTGACGTACATGACCTTCAACTTGCGGTGGTGCACAGTCGGCGGGCCGTGCTCGGCCATCGCTCGGTGCACCACGCGGTTCAACTCGCTGGTCTGCACGCGCCGGCGGCGCACTTCCCAGACGTGGACGCAGAGTTCCAGCAGGTCGCGCACGCCCTCGCCGGTGAGGGCAGAGGTGAAGAGGACGGGCGCCCATGGACACCGACCGCGACCGGGTGCT
>CAZOYA010000233.1:0-5329 GCA_964583815.1 uncultured Gemmatimonadaceae bacterium
CACCGCGGCGTCGTCGAGCAGGCCGCGCGCCTCGAGCCGGTCGAGGCAGGCGTCGACGCGCCCGGCCTCGAAGCCCTTCCGCCGGAGCCGTCGCTCGAGCTCGCGCCGGGTGCGGGCCCGGTGGGCGAGCAGGTGGAGCGCCGCGTCCCGCACGCGCACGTCGCGGTCGTGCTCGAGCAGCGCGCGCCGCCGCGCGGCGTCGAGCGCGTCGCCGACGCCCAGACGGGCGCGCTCGAGCGCCTCGAGCGTGACCCGGAGCGGCTCCTCCTCCCCCTCGAGGTGCACGCGGACCTCGAGCCCGCGCGGGCGCACGGGCTCGGCTCGGAGGATGCGGGGTGGGGGAGAGGGCATGAAGCCGGGGTTCGTCGGACTTCCGATCGGCGTTCCGTGGGACCACTATGGAAACGATCGCCCGAGCCGACCATTCCGGAAGAGGTCCCGATGATGTTCCAGGAAGCCGCAGCCTCCGCACAGGCGCCCGCAGGGGCGTCCGGGGGCGCGGTCCGGTGGTCGCTCTTCGGGCTCTCGCCCGAGACGCAGACCAAGCTGCTCGTCTCCGCCGGGGTGCTGGCCGGGCTCGTCATCGCCCGGCGGCTCTTCCTGCGCGTCGTCGACCGGCGGCTCGTCGACCGCACGGCCGTCTACCGCTGGTCGAAGGTCTCGAACTACGCGGCCTTCGCCGTCGGGCTCGTGGTGATCCTCCAGGTCTGGTTCACCGCGCTCCGCTCGATCGGCACGTTCCTCGGCCTCCTCTCCGCCGGTCTCGCGATCGCGCTCAAGGACCCGATCGCCGATCTCGCCGGCTGGATCTTCATCCTGTGGCGGAAGCCGTTCGAGCTCGGGGACCGCATCCAGATCGCGGACCGCGCCGGGGACGTGGTCGATACGCGGCTCTTCTCGTTCACGATCATGGAGATCGGCAACTGGGTGGCCGCCGACCAGAGCACTGGCCGGCTCATCCACGTGCCGAACGCGAAGGTCTTCACCGAGCCGCTCGCCAACTACACCGCGAGCTTCCCGTTCCTGTGGAACGAGCTGCCGGTGCGGCTCACCTTCGAGAGCAACTGGCAGAAGGCGAAGCGCATCCTCACGGAGATCGTGGAGGAGGCCACCGACGGGATGAGCGAGGAGGCCGAGGAGACGCTCCGCTCGACCTCGCGCCGCTTCCTCATCCACTACAGCAAGCTCACGCCGATGGTCTACACGTCGGTCGAATCCGACGGCGTGGTCCTGAGCATCCGCTATCTCTGCCCGCCGCGCCGCCGCCGCGGGAGCGCGCACGAGCTCTGGGAGAGGATCCTGGACGCCTTCGCGCAGCACGACGACATCGTCTTCGCGTACCCGGCGCACCGGGTGTACGTGGCAGGAGAAGGGCGGGAGATGGGCGCCGTCGTCCCCGGAATGGATCGCTCCGTGTAGCAAGTGCGGTTGGCATGCGCGCCAAGTAGGCTTAACATGGCCGCATGCGATCCGAGCTACGGCCCCTACGTCTCGCCGCCGATCTCACCCAGGAGCGCCTCGCGGAGCTCGCGGGCATCTCCCGGCAGGCGTACGGCGCGATCGAGAGCGGGCGGTCCGTGCCTTCCACGGAGGTCGCGCTCCGCCTGGCGCGCGCGTTGGGACGGTCCGTCGAGGAGCTGTTCCGGCTGGAGGAGACCGGGTCGGACCTCGTGGTCGTGGACGCCGCCGTCGGCGGACCCGCCCGGGGGCGCGTGCGGCTCGCGCGCGTGGGCGGGCAGGAGGCGGCCTACCGGCTCGACGCGGCGTGGGCGCTCTCCGCGGTGCGCGCGGACGGGGTCGCGGAGCCGGTCGCGAACGGGCGCGTGCGGGTGGAGCCGCTGCCGGGCGCGGTGCGGCCGCCCGACCTGGTGGTGGCCGGGTGCGATCCGGCGTTCGGGATCGTCGTCGACCAGCTCCGGCGGCACCACGATCTCGAGGTGCTCTGGCTGCGGGCCGGGAGCAGGGCCGCGCTCGAGGCGCTCGCGCGGGGCGTGGTGCACGTCGCCGGCGTGCACCCGGGCGATCCGGACTCCGGCGCGTACGACGAGCCGTGGATCCGCCGGCTCGTGCCGGGACCCGTCTCGCGGATCCGCTTCGCGACCTGGGAGCAGGTCCTGCTCGCGGCTCCGGGGAACCCGCTCGGGCTCGCCGGACCCGAGGACCTCGCGCGCCCCGGGCTCCGCTTCGTGAACCGGGAGCCGGGCTCGGGCTCGAGGGCGCTCGTCGAGCGGGTGCTCGCGGAGCGGGACATCGCGCCGGACCGGGTGGCCGGCTTCCTCCAGACCGCCGCGCGGGGGCACCTCGCGGTGGCCGATGCGGTCGCGGCGGGTCTCGCCGACGCCGGGGTGGCGATCCGCGCGGCGGCGCGCGCCCACGATCTCGCCGCCTTCCCGCTCGTCGAGGAGCCGTACGACCTCGTGGTGCCGGACGCCTACCTGGACCTCCCGGCCCTCGGGGCGCTCCTCTCGGTCCTCCGCCGTCCCGCGCTCGCGCGTCACGTGGAGGCGCTCGGCGGCTACGACGCGACGGACATGGGACGGCCGGCGTGAGGCGGATATGGTGCGGCTCCTCGGCCGCGCTTCCGGCGCTCGTCGGCGCGCTGCTCGTGGCGGCGGCGTGCGCGCGGGCGGAGGATCGCCTCGTGGTGTTCACGGCGGCGAGCCTGGAGGGGGCCGCCGGGGAGCTCGCGGCCGGTTGGGCCGCGCACTCGGGCGTCCCGGTGGAGACGGTGCTCGGCTCGACCGGCACCCTGGCGGAGCAGATCCGGCGCGGCGCGCCGGCCGACGTCTTCCTCGCGGCGGACGGGGCGCACGTGGACGCGCTCGTCGAGGAGGGACTGGTCTCGCCGTCGAGCCGGCGGGTCTTCGCGCACGGCCGGCTCGCGCTCGTGGCGCGGCCGGGCCTGCCGACTCCCCGGGCGCTCTCCGAGCTGGCCGGGCCGCCCTACGAGCTGCTCGCGATCGCCCATCCCGACCACGCGCCGTACGGGCGCGCCGCCCGGCAGGCGCTCGCGGCCGCGGGCCTGCTCCCTGTGGCCGAGGCGCGGCTCGTGCGGGGCGAGAACGTGGCGCAGACGTGGCAGTACGTCCGGACCGGCAACGCGGACGCGGGGCTCGTGGCGCTCGCGCTCCTGGCCGGGCAGCCCGACGAGCCGACGCTCGTGCCGTCCGCGATGCACGAGCCGATCCTCCACGTGGCGGGCGTGGTGGGCGACAGCGCCCGAGCGGAGGTCGCGCACG
Organism: uncultured Gemmatimonadaceae bacterium; assembly: GCA_964583815.1. Lineage (GTDB taxonomy): Bacteria > Gemmatimonadota > Gemmatimonadetes > Longimicrobiales > Gaopeijiaceae > JAWLHJ01. The sequence goes on from CAZOYA010000233.1 coordinate 3,240, forward strand.
CCTTCGTCCGCTGGCTCGGCTCGGCCGAGGCGCGCGCGATCCTGGTTCGGCACGGCCTCGAGCCCCCGACCCCGTGAGCGGCGCGCCGGAGCTCGCTCCGCTCCTCCTGTCGCTCCGCGTGTCGCTCCAGGCGACCGTCCTCGCGCTCCTCGCGGGCCTGCCGGTCGCGTGGCTTCTCGCGCGCCGCGACCTGCCCGGCCGCGCCCTCTGGACCGTGCTCGTCCTGCTGCCGCTGGTCCTGCCGCCGACCGTCCTCGGCTACTACCTCCTCCTCGCGATCGGCCGGGGTGGCCCGGTGGCGCGGCTGGCCGGGGCGCTCGGAGTGGAGCGGATCGTCTTCACGCCCGCGGCGGCGGTCCTGGCCGCGTTCGTGGCGTCGGTGCCCTTCCTGATCCGCTCGGCGCAGGCCGGCTTCGAGCAGGTGGACCGCGCGCAGGTCGAGGTCGCCCGCACCCTCGGCCGGAGCGAGTGGGCGATCGCCCTCACCGTGAGCCTGCCGCTCGCGTGGCGGGGGATCCTGGCCGGCGTCGCGCTCGCCTTCGCGCGGGCGATGGGGGAGTTCGGGGCCACGGTCATGGTGGCCGGCAGCGTGGCCGGGCGCACCCGCACCGGCAGCATCGCCATCTACGAGGCCGTGCAGGCCGGACGCATGTCCGAGGCGAACGTGCTCGCGCTCCTGCTCACGCTCGTGGCGGCCGGCGTGCTCCTCCTCCTGTCGCGAATCGGGGGCCGGGCGCGGTGGTGAGGCTGTCCGTCGACCTCCGGACGCGGGTCGGCGACTTCGATCTGGACGTCCGCTTCCGGGCCGCACCCGGGATCACCGCCCTCTTCGGGCCGTCGGGCGCCGGCAAGACGCTCGTGCTCCGGCACGTGGCGGGGCTCGAGCGGCCGCGGGAGGGACGGGTGGCCCTCGGCGAGCGGATCCTCACGGACACCGCGTCCGGCGTCCACCTGCCCCCGCGCGCGCGGCGGGTCGGCCTGGTCTTCCAGGAGCACGCGCTCTTTCCGCACATGAGCGTCGCGTCGAACGTCGCCTACGGGATCCGCGGACGCCCCGCGGAGGAGCGACGCCGGCGGGTCGAGGAGCTGCTCGCGCTCGTGGAGCTGGAAGGGTACGCGGACCGGCGCCCGGGGAGCCTCTCCGGCGGCGAGCGGCAGCGGGTGGCGCTCGCGCGCGCGCTCGCGCCGGAGCCCGAGCTCCTCCTCCTCGACGAGCCCTTCGCGGCGCTGGATTTCCGGGTGCGCCGGGAGCTCCGCGCGGTGCTGCGCGCGCTCGCCGGGCGCACCGGCACGCCGATGGTGCTCGTCACCCACGCGCTCGCGGACGTGCGTGCCCTGGCCGACGACCTGGTGCTCCTCGACCGGGGCCGGATCGTCGCGTCGGGCGAGGCCCGGGCGCTGCTCGCCGCTCCGGAGCCGGCGGCCGCGGCCACCCTGCTCGCCGCCGACGACCTCGCTTGACCTCCCGCGAGGGGCCCGAGAACGTACGGAATCGCCCGCTCTCCGACCTCCCTCGCCCGGGACCACCCCCATGACGCCCGAGAACGCCGTCCCCGGCCGCCGCCCGACGCCCTTCGGTCTTCCACGCTGGGTCGTCTGGGCGATCGGGATGGGCGTGCTGCTCCTCGTCGGCTTCGGGTTCGGCTGGTTCACGGCCACGGGACCGGTCGACGGGCTCCGGGCCGAGCTCGAGGCCGCGGAGACACGGGCGGCCGGGGCGGAGGAGCGGATCACCCGCCTCGAAGCGGAGCTCGGCGTCGAGCGCGCGCTCGCGCTGCTCCAAGGCGCGGTGGGCGCGCTCGAGGGGAGGAACTTCGGGCTGGCGGAGGAGCGCCTGCAGCGGGCCGGCGCCGCGCTGGAAGGCGTGCGGCCGGAGCTCGCCGGCGTCGACCCGGCGGGCCTCGAGGCCCTTCGCGCGGACGTGGCCGGAGCGCGCGTCCAGGTGTCCCAGGACGTCGTGGGTCAGAGCGCGCGTCTGGGCGCGCTCGCGTCCCGGCTCCAGGAGCTCCTCGGGCGGTGAGGGCCGCGTCCGGCGGGGGCGCGGCGGCGGCGGAGGAGGAGGCGGCGGCGGCGTGCCTGGTCGAGCTGGA
>CAZOYA010000234.1:0-5319 GCA_964583815.1 uncultured Gemmatimonadaceae bacterium
CATCGGGTTGCGCTTGTAGGGCATCGCCGAGGAGCCGATCTGCTCCTCCTCGAAGGGCTCCTCGACCTCGCGGAGGTGCGCCAGCAGCCGGAGGTCGTGGCCGATCTTCGAGACGGAGGCGCCGACGCCCGCGAGGGAGGCCTGCACGGCGTAGTCGACCTTCCGCGGATAGGTCTGGCCGCTCACCGGATAGGTGCGCTCGAAGCCCATGCGCCGGCCCACGGCCTCGTCCAGATGGTCGACCTTCTCGTGATCGCCCGCGAACAGCTCGAGGAACGACGCCTGCGTCCCGGTCGTGCCCCGCACCCCGCGGAAGCGCAGCGCGCCGATGCGGTGGTCGAGCTCCTCGACGTCGAGGAGCAGGTCCTGGATCCAGAGCGTCGCGCGCTTGCCGACCGTGGTCGGCTGGGCGGGCTGGAAGTGCGTGTAGCCGAGCGTCGCGAGCCGGGCGTGCTCCCGCGCGAACTCCGAGAGCGAGGCGATGCAGCGCACGAGCCGCGCCCTCACGAGCTCGAGCGCCGCGCGGGTCAGGATCAGGTCCGTGTTGTCCCCGATGAACGCGCTCGTGGCGCCGAGGTGGATGATCCCCCGCGCCGCCGGCGCCGCGTCGCCGAAGAGGTGCACGTGCGCCATGACGTCGTGGCGGAAGCGGCGCTCGTACTCGGCCGCCGCGTCCAGGTCCACGTCGTCGAGCGTCGCCCTCATCTCCTCGAGCGCGCGCGCCGGGATGTCGAGCCCGAGCTCGGCCTCCGACTCGGCCAGCGCGAGCCAGAGGCGGCGCCAGGTCCCGAAGCGTCGGGCGGGGGAGAAGATCTCCTGCATCTCGCGCGAGGCGTAGCGCTCGCCGAGGGGATGCGTGTACCGGGTGCTCGCGTCGCCGCCCACTCAGCGGCTCCAGGTGAAGGTGCGCATGTTGTAGGCGCCGTTGCGCTCGAAGTACATGACGATCCGCCCGGCGCCGCGAAGCGCTTCGAAGGCCCGGGCGGCTTCCTCGGCGCTCCGGATGCGGAGGCCGTTGATCTGCACGATGACGTCCCCGCGGCGCAGGTCGAGCTGCGCCCCGAGGGCTTCGGGGATGTCGGCGACCATCGCGCCATCGGCGCTCACGAGGCCGCGCTCGACCTGGATCTGCGGCGTCACCGTGATCAGCTCGACGTCCTCCAGCACGCGGATGCGCTCGGCCGTGACGGAGGGGAAGGCGACGGCGTCGAGCGTCACCGGCCGCGCCTCGCCCTCCACCCGGAGCGCGAGCCGGTCCCCCGCCCGGAGGTCGAGGAGCGTGCCCTCGAAGTCGAGCGGCACCGTGAGCGCGCGTCCGTTCGCCTCGAGCAGGCGGTCCCCCACCTCGAGGCCGGCGCGCTCCGCCGGCGATCCCGGAGCGACCCGGCTCACGCGCACCCCGCGCGTGCGACCCCACGCGTCCGCCTCCACGGGCTCGACCTCGATGCCGACCCACGCCCGTCGCACCTCGCCGAAGCGGAGCAGGTCGTTGACGATGCGGAGCGCCCGGTCGATCGGGATCGCGAAGCCGAGCCCCTCGCTCCCGCCGCTCCGGGAGATGATCGACGTGTTGATCCCGATCACCTCGCCGAGCGCGTTCACGAGCGGGCCGCCCGAGTTGCCGGGATTGATCGAGGCGTCCGTCTGGATCATCCCGAAGTAGAAGCCCTCGCCGTCCGAGGAGGGGACGATGTTGCGGCTCGTGGCGGACACGACGCCCGCGGTGACGGTCGGCTCGACGTCGGCCGCGTAGTTGCCGAGGGGGTTCCCGATGGCGATGGCCCACTCGCCGATCATGAGGCCCTCCGCCGTGCCGATCGGTGCTTCGGGCAGGTCCCGGGCGTCCACGCGGAGCACCGCCACGTCGGCGATCGGGTCCGTGCCGACCACCTCCGCCTCGAGGTCGCGGCCGTCCGCGAGGGTGACCATGACGCGCGTGGCGTTCGCCACGACGTGATCGTTCGTGAGCACGATCCCGTCGGAGTCGACGATCACGCCCGAGCCGAAGCCGGCGCTCCGCTGCTGCGCGCCGGGCGGCAGGAAGAAGCTCTCCCACATCGAGCGAGGGCGGACGCGGGTGGTGCGCAGCACGTTCACGCTCACGACGGCAGGCGCCACGCGGTTCGCCGCCTCGACGATCGCGGTGCTCCGTTCGCGGTCGAGGGCGCGGGACGCGGCCTGCGCGGAGGAGGCGGCGCGCGCCTCCTGGCGGGCCGGCGCGCCGAGCCCGGCGGCACCCGCGGTCGCCAGGGCGGACGCGGACGCGCCGGCGGTCGCCACCTCGCCGGCCGCGCGGGCCGAAGCGTCCGCGTCGGACGTGCAGGCGCCCGCGGCGAGCGTCACGGCGAGCGTCGCGGCCGCGAGCAGCGTCCTGGTCGGCGGGAGATGGCGCACGGGAAGGTCAGATCTTCGCGTCGAGCTTGTTCCAGTCGGCCAGGAACGCGTCGAGGCCCCGGTCCGTGAGCGGGTGCTGCACGAGCTGCCAGAGCACCTTCGGCGGCAGCGTGCAGCAGTCCGCCCCGATCAGCATGCACTCCACGACGTGCAGGGGGTGCCGGAGCGAGGCCGCGAGGATCTCGGTCTCGAATCCGTAGTTGTCGTAGACCTGCCGGATCTGGTGGATGAGCTGCATCCCCTCGCCGGAGACGTCGTCGATGCGTCCGACGAACGGCGAGATGTAGGTCGCCCCGGCCTTCGCGGCGAGCAGGGCCTGCGAGACCGAGAAGCAGAGGGTCACGTTCACCTTGTGACCCTCCTCGACCAGGTCGCGGCAGGCCTTCAGGCCGTCTTCGGTGAGCGGCACCTTGACCACCGCGTTCTCGTGGATGGCGGCGAGGCGGCGCCCCTCCTCGACCATCGTGTCGCGATCGACGCCGACCACCTCGAGGCTCACCGGGCCGTCGACGGCCTGGCAGATCTCGAGATAGATCTCGCGGGGGTCGCGCTCCCCGGCGATCTTCGCGACCAGCGAGGGGTTCGTCGTGATGCCGTCGATCAGGTTCGCGTCGGCGGCGCGGCGGATCTCGCCCAAGTCGGCCGTGTCGAGGAAGATCTTCATGCCGGGGCTTCGCTCCTGGTATTCCGTGGGTCGACACGTCGGGAGCCCTCCCCATACTCCACAAGCGTGAGGAAGAGCCCTTCGGGGGGCGCGGGCGGAGAGGTCTCGAAGCCGGGCGTGCCGGCGAGGAGCGCGGGGAAGTCCTCCGGGTGCCTGCGGGCGCGCGCGATCTCGACCATGGTGCCCACGAGATAGCGCACCATGTGGTGCAGGTAGCGGTCGGCGGTCACCTCGAACGCGAGCCCGAGCTCCCACTCGGTCCATCGCGCCGCGTCGATCCGGCAGCGGTCGCCGCGCTCGGGCTGCCCGGCCTTCGCGAACGACCGGAAGGAGTGCTCGCCCGGAAGCGTCGCGGCGGCCGCCTCCAGCCGGTCCCTGTCGAGCTCCTCGCCGAGCGCCCAGCACCAGCGGCGATGGAACGGCGAGCGGGCGCGGTCGCACGTGCCCACGCGGTAGCGGTAGCTCCGGCGCACCGCGTCGTAGCGGGGGTGGAAGCGGGGAGGCGCCGGCTCCACGCGCTCGATCCAGACGTCGTCCGGAAGGAGGGCGTTCAGAGCGCGCCGGAGGCGGCCGGCCTCCCACTTCGGGGGCATGTCCACCGAGGCCACCTGGCCGGTCGCGTGCACGCCCGCGTCGGTGCGGCCGGCTCCGACCACCACGCGCGGCGAGCCCGCCAGCCTCGTGAGCACCGCCTGGAGCTCGCCCTGCACCGTGCGATGGTCCGGCTGGAGCTGCCAGCCGTGGAAGGCCGAGCCGTCGTAGTGCACGGTGAGCTTCAGCCTCGTGCGGTCGGAGGGATCCACGGCGCGAAAGGTAGATCCGGAGGGGGGTGTGTCAAGCGAGCGGCCTCCCGGTGAATTGACCGGAAAGGCGCGTCCTGATTAGGATCCCGGCCCCGTCCGCCCCCTCGGCGCGGACCCGTGTGCCTCGTTCGCCGAAGAAGGTATCCGCGTGCCCGAACCCCAGGCCCGCCCCGGTCTCGTCCCGCTCCTCGAGCGCATCGCGGAGGGAGGAGATCTCACCGCAGCCGAGGCCGAGCAGGGCTTCGACCGCATCATGGAGGGGGCGGTCTCCGAGTCCCAGATGGCGGCGTTCCTGATGGGGCTGCGCGTCAAGGGGATGGCCGCGGAGGAGCTCGCCGGCGGCGTGCGGGCGCTGCGCAAGGCGATGGTGCGCGTGCCGGCCCGCGATCCGGGAGCCCTCGTGGACACCGCGGGCACCGGGGGCGGGTCGCTCACCACGTTCAACATCTCGACCGCGGCCGCCCTCGTGGCGGCCGGTGCGGGGGCGCGCGTGGCGAAGCACGGCAACCGCTCCTTCACGTCCCGCAGCGGGAGCGCGGACGTGCTCGAGGCGCTGGGCGTGCGGATCGAGCTCCCGCCCGAGCGCATGGGCGAGATCCTCGAGCGCGCGGGGATCGTCTTCATGTTCGCGCCGCTCCTGCATCCGGCCATGCGGCACGTGGGGCCCGTGCGGCGCGCGCTCGGGATCACGACGATCATGAACTTCCTGGGACCCCTCACCAACCCGGCCGGGGCCACGCGGCAGGTGGTGGGCGTGGCGGAGCCCCGCGCGCTCGAGCTGGTGGCGGGGGCGATGCGGGAGCTGGGCCACAGCCGGGCGCTCGTCGTCCACGGCGAGCCGGGCGTGGACGAGGTGAGCCCGATGGGCGCCACGCGCGTGTCGGAGCTGCGGGGCGGGGTGGTCCGCACCTACGAGATCGAGCCGGAGAGCCTCGGGCTCGAGCGGTGCGGCCCGGACGGGCTCGAGGGAGGAAGCCCCGAGGAGAACGCCGCCCTCGTCGAGGCCGTGCTGCGGGGTGAGGGCGAAGCGGCCCGCTGCGCGGTGATCCTGAACGCGGCGGCCGCGCTGCTGGCGGCGGACCTGGCGGAGGACTGGAAGGAGGCCGTGGGGGTGGCCACCGCGACGCTCGACCGGGGTGCGGGGCTGGAGGCGCTCGAGCGGCTGCGCGAGGAGAGCGCGCGCTGAGGAGCGGCGGGGCCGGGGATGCGCGCTCAGGCGCCTCCGACCGGGGCGCGCCGATGCCGGGGCGCGCGGTCAGTACTTCCGGATGACCCCCACGACCACCCCCTGGACGCGCACGTCCTCGGGATCGGCGAAGATCGGCGCCATGGTCGGGTTGGCGGGCTGCAGCCGGATGCGGCCGTCCGGCTCGCGGTAGAGCTTCTTCACCGTGGCGGCGTCCCCACCCACGAGGGCGACCACCATCTGACCGTCCTCGGCGGTGTGCTGGGACTGGA
>CAZOYA010000235.1:0-5296 GCA_964583815.1 uncultured Gemmatimonadaceae bacterium
CCGGATGTCGATCTCCGCCGCGCACAGCCGCGAGGAGCTCGAGCAGGGGGTGGAGATCATCCGCGGGGTGCTCGCGAGGTACGGGATATGTCCGTAGGCAGCTATCGCTTCAACACCGGTGTCAGCGCGTTCTTCGAGATGGCCACGTCGGACGCGCGGGCGCTGCTTCCCGAGCATCTCGAGCCGATCGAGGTCCGGCACCAACGGAGCATCCTCTCCGTGACCGCGTTCGTGTTCGACGACAGCGTGGTGGGGCCGTACACGGAGCTGATGTTCTCGGTGATCGTGCCCCCGACCGTGGCGGCGTGGGGGCAGCACGCGAAGGCGGGCTTCTTCCCCTTTCTCGCGGCGACGAGCTCGCGGGAGGCGCGGCGCATCAAGTCCGAGCGCTTCCACTTCCCGTATCACCCGCAGAACGTGGACGCGCAGTTCATCGAGACGGACGACCGGCTCCGCGTCCGCATCTTCGGGTCGGGCTCGCCCGTGATCGACCTGAGCATCACGCCCGGATCGTGGGAGACGACGACCCACCTGCTGCAGGGCTTCATGATGAACGGAAGCCAGCGGCTCCGCACGACGCTGCAGATCAGCGGCGACTACACGGTCCACGAGAACGAGAGCGGGCGGATGACGCTCTTCCCGCACGCGATGACGAAGGACCTGCTCCGTCACGAGGTGTCGCCGGAGCCCTTCCGGGAGCACTGGTTCAAGAACGGCACCGAGGTGTTCCACAAGGTCGAGTCGTTCTAACGCGCCAGGAGCCTGGGGTGATCGAATCGGGCTTCCGGCGCCCGCGCGACCTCGTCTTCACGCTCTACGGCGAGTACCTGCTCGACCGACGCCGGCCGATCTGGGTCGGCTCCCTCATCGCCCTGCTCCAGCCCTTCGGCCTCTCGGAGGGCGCCGTGCGCACCGCGCTCTCGCGGATGACCGCGAAGAGCTGGCTCCGCACCCGTCGCGTCGGACGCAACGCGTTCTACGAGCTCACGCCGCGCGGGCGGCGCCTGCTCGAGGAGGGGCAGGCCCGCATCTACCAGCCCTCGTGGGACCAGCCCTGGGACGAGCGCTGGTTCCTGCTGGCCTATTCGATCCCGGAGGATGCCCGTCGGCTGCGGGACCGCCTGCGGGACCGGCTCGCCTGGCTCGGCTTCGGCTCGCTCGGGAACGGGCTCTGGATCTCCCCGCACGACGTGCGCGCGCAGGTGGCCGAGCTCTCCGGCCAGCTCGGGCTCGAGGAGCACCTCGAGTGCTTCCGCGCCACCCGCGTCGGGGGCTCGCCCGTCCGCGAGCTCGTGGCGAAGTGCTGGGATCTCGACGCGGTCAACGCCCACTATCGGGCGTTCCTCGAGCGCTGGACGCCGCGGCTCGAGCGCCTGCGGGCCCGGAACGGTCGGGGCCCGGCGACGAGCGAGGAGGAGTGCTACACCCTGCGCTTCGAGCTCATCCACGAGTTCCGGGCCTTCCCCCTCGAGGACCCGTACCTCCCGCGCGCGCTCCTTCCGGAGGGGTGGGAGGGCGAGCGCGCCACGACGCTCTTCCGTGCGCTCCACGACCGGCTGCAGGGCCCGGCCGACCGGTACGTCGACGGGGTGCTCGCCCGCGCGCCGCGGACGGGCGACGAAGCCCCGCGCCGGACGACCCGGGGCGCACCGGCCGCTCCGAAGAAGGCCGAATGAGGCGCACGCTCCTCCTCCTCGTTCCGGCCGCGGCCTTCGCGGTCGGCTGCGGGGGCGAGGACCGGCAGGCCTTCCACGAGCGCTTCCTCCGCGTGGTGGCCGCGGAGGACGCGCGGCCGGGACCCGGCGATCCCCTTCGGGACTCGCTCGTGGCGCTCGCCGGCGCCGAGGACCCCTTCGTCCGGGCGGCGGCCGTGCGCGCGCTCGGCCGCCTGCGGGACCCGGCGCTCGTCGAGTCCATCGCGCCGCACCTGGACGACGCGGACCCGGGCGTGCGGGCGGAGGCGGCGCACGCCCTCGCGCGCGCGACCCGGGAGGGGCCACGCGGCCCGGCGCTCGCACACCTCCTGGCCCGGGCCGAACGGGAGACCGACGCCGCGGCCGCCGGCGCGCTCGCGGAGGCGCTCGGGCGGCTGGCGGCCTCCGGCGAGGAGGGGGCCCGCGTGATGGCGCTGCTGGTCGCCTGGGGCGCCCCGGGGGCCCCGACGCCGCGGGCGCTCGGCGTGGCACGCGGGCTCGAGGTGCTCTCGCGCGCGCCGGGCGTCCCGATCGACGACCCGGCCGTCGTCGCGCGGCTGCACGAGCTCGCGGCGTGGGCCGGAGACTCCTCCCTGGACTCCGGGGACCCCGACGCGGAGCACGTGCGCGCGACCGCGCTCCTCGCGCTCGGCCAGCGCGGGCTCCTCCGCGCGGGCGCCCTCGCCCGCGCGCTCGAGGACCCGCAGGCGGGCGTGCGCCAGGCCGCGGCGCGCTTCCTGGGCGGCGTCGGGCCGGACGGGCGGGCGGCGCTCGTGGAGGCGGCGCTCGCCGACGAGGCCGCGATCGTGCGGATCGAGGGCGTACGGGCCCTGGGCACGCTCCCGCAGGAGGAGGAGCGGTGCGCCGCCCTCCTCGAGGTCGCCCGGACCGACCCGGCCGCCCCCGTCCGCGTCGTCGCGCTCGGTGCGCTCGGCAGCGCCTGCACGGGCACGGCCGCCGGCACCGTGGCGGACGCGCTCGCCCCGCTCGCGGAGGGCGGGGCGGGCCGCGGACGCCAGGAGTCCGCCGCGGCGCTCGAGGCCCTGGCCCGCCTCGCCCCCGGCCGGGTGGCGGCCGCGTTGGCCTTCCACGCCGCGCACGAGAGCCCGTTCGCCCGTGCGGCCGCCGGCCGCGCGGCGGGCCTCGTGGGCGACGGGGCGACGCTCCGCGCGCTCGCTTCGGATGCCGACCCGAACGTGCGCGCGGCCGCGCTCCCCGCCCTGGCCGCCCTCGAAGGGCGGGCGGCCGACGCGCTTCTCCTCGAGCAGCTCGGGGCGCGGGACCCGCAGATCCTCCTGACGGCGGCTCTCCTCCTCGAGGATGCGACGGGCGCGGAGGTGGGGAGCCGCGCGCTCGACGCCTTCGAGCGGCTTTCGGCCGAGCGGCGGGAGACGACACGGGACACGCGGCTGGCCCTCCTCGCGCGGGTACGCTCCCACGGCGGCGCGGACCTGGCGCCACGGCTCGAGCCGTACCTCGAGGATCACGACGGCGTGGTGGCGGGGGAGGCCGCGCGGATCCTGCAGGCCTGGACGGGCACGGCCCGCGCGCCCCGGTCCCGTCCCCTTCCCCGCCTCGAGCTCCCGACGGCCGCGGAGCTCGCCGCGCTCGAGGAGACGCTCGTGGTGCTGCACATGGAGAGCGGCGGCACGATCACGATCGAGCCCCTCCCGCTCATGGCCCCCACGAACGCGCACCGCTTCGTGCGCCTCGCGCGCGCCGGCTGGTTCGACGGGCTCACCTTCCATCGATGGGCGCCGAACTTCGTCGTCCAGGGGGGATCCCCGGGCGCCAACGAGTACGCGGGGGACGGACCCTACACCCGCGACGAGATCGGCTGGCCGCACTGGCGCGGCACCGTGGGGCTCTCCACGAGAGGGCCCGACACGGGCGACGGGCAGATCTTCGTGAACCTCGTCGACAACGTCCGGCTGGACGGCGACTACACCGTCTTCGGCCGCGTCGTGGGCGGCATGGAGACCGTCGACGCGGTGCTCGAAGGCGACGTGATCCTGCGCGCCGAAGTGCGGGCGCGCGACTGACGCGCCCTCGCTCCGCGCCGTCCCTTCCCCTTGTGCCGCGGCACTCCGGTCCTTAGGTAGGGCGCGGGCCGCGTACGGCCCGGAAGATCGTCCCGCGGCGTCCGGGACCGCCCCACATCCACCGTCCGCGAGGATCGAGCGCCGATGGAACACAACCCGAACCTCCCCTGGTACCGGCGGCTCCACTGGCAGGTGTTCATCGCCATCCTGCTGGGCACCGCGACGGGGCTGATCGTCGGCACGCCGGCCTCGGATGCGATCGGATGGCTCGGCGACCTGTTCATGCGGCTCCTGCGCATGATCATCGTGCCGCTGGTGCTCACCTCCATCATCTCAGGCGTCGCATCGCTCGGAGGTGCCCGGGAGCTCGGCCGGCTCTTCGGGAAGACCTTCGGCTACTACATCCTCTCGAGCCTGCTCGCGGTCCTCACCGGGCTCGCGCTGGTGAACCTCCTGCGGCCCGGCGTGGACGCCAACATGACGGAGACCACGGCCGCCGAGCTCCCCGCGCTCGAGACCCCGTCGTCCCCCGTCGAGCTGATCATGGACATCGTGCCGGAGAACGTGATCCAGGCGGCGGCCACGGCGGACATGCTCGCGCTGATCTTCTTCAGCATCGTCTTCGGCGCGGCGGTGACGACGCTGCCGGAGACACAGCAGCGCCGCATCACGGATCTCGTCGAGGCGCTCTTCGAGGCGATGATGCGCCTGACCTCGGGCATCATCAAGTTCCTGCCGATCGGCGTGTTCGCGCTGATCACGCGAATGGTCGCCACCACCGGATTCGACGCGTTCCGCCCGCTCGCGCTCTACGCCACCACGATCTTCTCGGGGCTCACGATCCACCTGTTCGTGACGCTCCCGATCCTGCTGATCGTGCTCGGGCGCATCTCGCCCAGGATCCACCTGGCGAACATGCGGGAACCGCTGCTCGTCGCCTTCTCGACGAGCTCCTCCGCGGCCACGCTCCCCGTGACCATGAACGCGGTGGAGAAGAAAGTGGGCGTGTCGAACCGCGTGAGCTCGTTCGTGCTCCCGATGGGCGCGACCGTGAACATGGACGGCACCGCGATCTTCGAGTGCGTGGGCGCGCTGTTCATCGCGCAGGTGCTCGGCTTCGACCTCACCGTGCTCCAGCAGGCGATCGTCGTGCTCACCGCGCTGCTCGCGTCCGTCGGCGCCGCCGCCGTCCCCTCGGCGGGCCTCGTCGTGATCTTCATCGTGCTCGAGGCGATCGGCCTCCGCGGCCCCGAGGTCAACGTGATCGTCGGCTCCATGCTCGCGATCGACCGCCCGCTCGACATGTACCGGACCGCGGTGAACATCTACAGCGACTCGGTCGGGACGGCGATCATCGCGCGCTCGGAAGGCGAGGAAGGGGTGGACACCGAGGTGCGGTAGGAGGCGGGTCGGGGGGCGCCGCGAGGCCCGCCCGGCCATGCCCCCGGGGCGGAGGCGAGCGCGATGGCCCGCGCGGGCGCGGGGGCACGCCGAGCGAGGGCGTGCGCAGCGCCGCAGAGCCCGCCCGAGCGAGCTGGGCCCCCGCGCCCGCGCGGCCCC
>CAZOYA010000236.1:0-5262 GCA_964583815.1 uncultured Gemmatimonadaceae bacterium
CCGAGTGTCTTGTCGATGTAGTCCTTGATCGCTTTGCGGTCGGCCGCGCTCATCTTCCCGCCCGACGTCGGCTTCAGGCTGAACTTCTTCGTCTGCAGCCCGTAGTCGATGTCCTCGTGGTTGCGCACGAGTTCGGACAGGCGGTCCAGGACCTTGGGGGTATCGGGGGGGGGATCCGGGGGGGGATGGGGGGACGGCGGCCGGACCGGGCCCGCAGGTGGCGCCCCGCGACCGGGTCCTCTTCCTCGAGCTCCTGGCACGCTGGGCACGCGCCGTGGAGGGGCCGGAGCGCCGGGCGCTCGAGGCGCGCGCCGCGCCGCACCTGTCCGCGCTCGAGCCGCTCCTGGCTGGGACCGATCCCTACCGCCGCGCCCACGCCCTCGAGCTCCTGGGCGCCCTGGACTTCGAGCGCGGCCGGGCGCGGATCGTCCGTGCCCTGGACGACCCGGCCCCCCTCGTCGCGATGGTGGCCGCCCGCGTGCTCGCCCGGCACGCGGCCGTCGCCCACCTGCCCGCGCTCCTGGCGCGCCTGCCGGGCTTCCCGCACTGGAGCGTGGAGTATCTCGGGAGCCTCCTCGCCGCCTTCGGCCCCGGGGCCGCGCCCGCGCTGCGGACGCTCATGGTCGACGACGCGGCCCCGCCACCGATGCGCTCCGCGGCGTCCCGTGCCCTCCGTGCGCTCAACGACCTCGACGCGATCGGCCCGGCGCTCGAGCGGCTCCCGCAAGAGGCCGACGACGACGCTCAGGCGGACCTCGTGCGCCTGGTGGGTCGCCTCGGAGGACCCGAGCACCTGGGCCCCGTCCGCCCGCTCGCCGAGGCGGCCGCGCCCCACGTGCGGGCGGCGGTCGTGCGGGCGGTGGGGACCCTCAGCGACCGTCGCACCTCGGACGTGGAGCTCGTGGCGCGAGGGCTGGACGACCCCTCGCCCTGGGTCGCGCTGCACGCGGCGCACGCGCTCGTGGAGCTGGGCCGGACGGAGGAGCTCGTCCGTCTCGCCGGCTCGGGCAGCCCGCGCGCGACGCTCGGCGACGAGGTGCTGCGGACCGCACCCCCGCTCCGCGCATGACGGGCGCGGCCTGATGGGCGCGCCCGACGCGTGGACGGCGGCGGAGGCCGCGCTCGCGCCGCTCCTGTGGGGGCTGAACGCGTTCGTGTTCACGTGGTTCCTCGCGCTGCACGGCTCCTATCTCCTGACGAGCGCCACCGCCTTCCGCTCCATCCGGCGCTACGCGGAGCGGCTCCGCTCGCTCGACCTGCGCGAGGCCGTCGCCCATCAGGGAGCGCCGCCGATCACGCTCGTGGCGCCGGCCTTCAACGAGGCCGAGACGGTGGTCGAGTCCGTGCGCGCCCTCCTTTCGCTCGAGTACCCGCAGCACGAAGTGATCGTCGTGAACGACGGCTCCGCGGACGGCACGCTCGAACGGCTCGTGGCGGCGTACGAGCTCGAGCCGTTCCCGCGGATGTCCACCTTCGACATCGACACGGCCCGCATCCGGGCGACGTACCGGAGCCGGCGCCACCCGAACCTCGTCGTGGTGGACAAGGAGAACGGCGGGAAGGCCGACGCGCTCAACGCCGGTCTCTGCTTCTGCCGCACCCCGCTGTTCTGCGCGCTCGACGCGGATACCCTGCTCGAGCGCGACGCCCTGACACGGCTCGTGCGACCGTTCCTCGAGGATGCCCGCACGGTCGCCGCCGGGGGGACGATCCGCATCGTGAACGGCTGCACCGTCTCCGCGGGACGGGTCACCGAAACGCGCCTGCCGGACCATTTCCTCGCCCGGCTCCAGGTGCTCGAGTACCTGCGCGCCTTCCTCGTCGGGCGCCTCGGATGGGACGCGATCGACGGCAACATCATCATCTCGGGGGCGTTCGGGATGTTCCGGCGCGCGCTCGTCGTGGAGGCCGGCGGATACTCGACGCGCACGGTCGGGGAGGACGTCGAGCTCGTGCTGCGCCTCCACCGCCACTGCCGCGAGCGGGACATCCCGTATCGTATCCGCTTCGTGCCCGACCCCGTGGCGTGGACGGAGGCGCCCGAGACGCTGCGGGTGCTCGGCCGCCAGCGCGATCGCTGGCATCGCGGCCTCGGCGAGGCGATCGCGCTGAACCGAGGGATGCTGTTCAACCCTCGTTACGGACGGATCGGGCTCTGGGTCATGCCGCACTACCATCTCTTCGACCTGTGGGGGCCCGCCGTGGAGCTCCTCGGCTACGTGGTCTTCGCCGCGACGCTCGCGCTCGGGTGGGCGTCGCCCGGCTACGTCACCGTCTTCCTTCTCCTCGCGATCGTGCTCGGGATCGTGCTGTCGATCACGGCCGTGGTCATCGAGGAGCTCGCGTTCCGACGATACCCCCGCGCCTCCGACCTCCTGCGGCTCTTCGTGCTCGCGATCGTGGAGAGCCTCGGGTACCGGCAGCTCAACCTGTTCTGGCGCCTCCGCGGTCTCGTCCGCTATCTGCGCCGCGTGCAGGGCTGGGGCGTGATGCCGCGGCGCGGCTTCCGGAAAGCGGCCTCGGCCGGTGCGTCCTGACGTGGGGCGTCCTCGGACGAAGCGCGCGGAGCCGCGGGGGAGCCGGGCGCGGGCGCGGGCCCGGATCGGCGTCCGGGCGCTCGTGCTCGGACTGCTCGCGGCGCTCGGCTGCTCGGCGGGTCCGGGCGCCGGAGCCGGCGAGCCGCCCGGGGCGGGCGAGCAGGTCGTCCCGGACGGGGCGCGCCCCGGGGTCGAGATCCACTTCCTCGACGTCGGTCAGGGCGACGCGATCCTCGTGCGCTCGCCCGACGGGCGCACCGCGCTGATCGACGCGGGACCCTCCGACCCGGTCCCCGCCCTTCGCGAGCTCGGCGTGGAACGGCTCGATCTCGTCGTCGCGACCCACGGCCACGCGGACCACATCGGCGGCATGGACGAGGTGCTCCGCGCCTTCCCCGTCGGCTCCTACATGGACAACGGCACGCCGCACACGACCGCGACCTGGTCGCGGCTCGCCGAGCTCCTCCGCGCGCGGACCGACATCCGGTACCTGGAGGCGTCCCCGCGCACGCTCACGCTCGGCTCCGTGCGGCTCGAGGTGCTTCCCTTGCCGGACGACGAGGAGCTCGAGCAGAATGACCGCTCGGTCGTGCTCGTGCTGCGGTACGGCCGCTTCGCCGCGCTCCTCACGGGAGACGCGGAGGTGCCCGCGGTGACCCGTCTGGTGCATGCGGGAGTGGTACCCGACGTGGCGGTATTGAAGGGGGCGCACCACGGGAGCCGGAACGGCGTCACGCGCGCCTTCCTCCGGGCGGCACGTCCGGAGGTCGTGGTCCTCTCGCTCGGCGCGGGGAACTCCTACGGGCATCCGCATCCGGAGGCGCTGGAGGCGTACCGGCACGTGACCCCGGAGATCTACCGCACGGACCGGCACGGACGGATCACCGTGATCGGCCACGAGGACGGGAGCTGGACCGTGAGGACCGAACGATGAGCGACGACGAGGCCCGTCTCTGGGCCGTGGACCGGATCGAGGGCGAGACCGTCGTGCTCGTGGAGGACGGGAGCGGCCGCACCGCGGAGGTGGGCCGCTCGGGGATCGGGGCGACCGTGCGCGAGGGGACGTTGCTGCGCGTGCCGGTCTCACCTTCGGGCACGCTGCTGTGGGCGAGCGCGGTGGCCGACCCCGCCGCGGAGGAGGAGCGCCTCGAGGAGGGCCGCCGGATCCTGGACGAGCTGCGGAAGCGGGATCCGGGCGGGGACGTGGCGCTGTAGGGGCGGGACGCGGGGACGCGGCGCGGCGCCGTCGCGGGACCGGCCCGGGCCCGATCCACGACCAGAACGCGCCCCACGACGGGGTTGCTTCGATCGTGGGGCGCGGAGTGGTCGCTATACGACCATTTCCGCACACTCGATGGCGGCGCCGCCCCACGCGGGGCGCGAATGGCACGTCAGGCAGCCGAATCGCGCCCCACGAGCCCGGACCCATCGTCGCGGGGCGCGATCTGGTCGCTGGTTCCGTCTCCAGGCGCCCCCGCGCGGGCGCGGTATCCACGGACGGGGTGCGACCGTGACGACCCGCTTCCAGGCGCCCCGGGGCGGGCGCGGCATCCACCCGCTTCAGCGACCCCGCCGCCCGTCCGGGCACCCCTCCGTGTCCAGCCGCTCCCGGAAGCGCCCGACCCGCACCTCCCCCCGCCGCTCGTCACAGTGCGTGACGAACAGGTCGTCCCCGCGCACGACGTAGATGGCGTCCTGCCGGAAGCGTAGACCGAGGTCGCAGGCTTCCTCGAAGGGAAGGTCGACGGCCCACCCCGGCTCCGCGTGCCCGGTGGAGGGTGAATAGCCGGTGATGCGCTGGAGCCAACCCGCTCCTCCGCGGCCCGCCCGCCCCGCCTCCAGGGCCGTCCCCGCCCGCTCGCGCAGATCGGCCTCCAGCTCCCGGTCGGCCCGCTCGTTCTCCTCGGCGCTCCGGGTGGTGCCGGTGGTCGCAAACGCGGTGACGATCACGAACTGCGACGGCCAGTCCGTGACCGGCGCCGGGGTGCAGAAGCGGGTCTCGAAATAGGCCGGGTGCACGAAACCGGGGTCCGGAGCGCGTCGTAGGAGGAGAAGTCGCGGCCCGCGCGGTGCCCGGCGCGGAACCGGCGCGTCCCAGACCCCGAGAGCCATGACCCGTTCCCGACGCCTCCCGCCCGTCCTCGCAGCCGCCTCCGTCATCCTCCTCGCGCTCGTCACGGCCGGCGCGCGCCCGGCGGCTGCCCAGGGCCTGAAGCTCGCGGCGGGCGACGTGGGGATCGGCTTCGGGGACGTGCCCCGGCTCGACGGGCTTCGATTCAACTTCCGCGACCGCGAGCTTCGCCTCGTGCGCGGCCTCAACGCGACGGTCTGGTCACCGCACGACGGGGCGGGCGGCCGCGTGCAGGGCCTCGCGATCGGGTTCCCCCTCACCGGCGCCCGCGACCTGAGCGGGCTCGCGGTGGGGGTGGGCCTCTCCGCCGATCGGACGCTGAACGGCGTCGCGCTCGGGCTGGCGGGCGCCGGGAGCGGCGAGGACCTCCGCGGCATCGCGCTCGGAGGCGTGGGCGTCGGCGCGGGCGGAAACCTCACGGGGCTCGGATTCGGGGGCATCGGGCTGGGCGCCGGGGGCGACCTGCGCGGCATCCACGTCGGCGGCATCGGGACGGGCGCGGGCGGCACCATCGCGGCCGTCGAGGTCGGCGGGGTCGGCGAGGGGGCGGGCGGCGACGTGCGCGGCCTGGTCGGGGGCGGGGTGGGCGCCGGG
>CAZOYA010000237.1:0-5259 GCA_964583815.1 uncultured Gemmatimonadaceae bacterium
GCGCCCAGTACCGGCGGCTCGCGGAGATGTCTCCGGGGAGGGTGACGCCCGGCCGCGAGGCGAGCGCGAGGTTGTGGGCGCGCCCGACCCCCGACTCGAGCATGCCGCCGCACCAGACCGGGAGCCCCACGGCGCGCATGCGGTCGTGGATCCGGCGCGCGGGCCCGAGCCCCCCTACGCGTCCCGGCTTGATGTTCACGATGCGGCAGCTCCCGAGCTCGAGCGCGAGCTCGAGGTCGCCCTCGGAGCGGATCGACTCGTCCAGGCAGATCGGCGTGCGGACGAGCCGCTGCAGCCTCGCGTGGTCCCGGAGGTCCTCGTGGCCGAGCGGCTGCTCGATCATCTCGAGGCGGAGCGCGTCGAAGGCGGCGAGCCGCGGCGCGTCCTCGAGCGTGTACGCCGAGTTGGCGTCCGCCACGAGCGCGAGGTCCGGGAAGCGCTCGCGCACCGCGGCGAGCATCTCGACGTCCCGTCCCGGCTTGATCTTGAGCTTCACGCGCCGGTATCCCTCGTCGACGTACCGCCCGACGGTGTCGAGGAGCGCCTCGTCCGTGCGCTGCAGCCCGACGCTCACGCCCACCGGAACCGAGGCGCGGGTGCCGCCGAGCGCGCGGGAGAGGGCGACGCCGTCCCGGCGTGCGAGCAGGTCCCACGCGGCCATCTCGACGGCCGCCCTGGCCATGCGGTGCCCGCGGATCCAGGAGGCGTGCGCGAGCGCGTCGGCCGGAGCCTCGACCCGGCGGCCCACCACGCCGGGAAGGACGAGCTCCGTGAGGACGTGCCAGGCCGTCTCGGTGGTCTCGTACGCGTACGAGGGCATCTCGGCGGCGACGCACTCGCCCCAGCCCTCGAGCCCCTCCCCTTCCAGCGTGAGCAGGAGCACGCGCCGATCGAAGGTCGATCCGCTGCTGATCTCGAACGGCTCGCGGAGGCGGAGTGGGACCTCCCGCAGCACCGCCCGCTCGATGCGGACGGGCGCGCCACCGTCGGTCCCGCTCACCGGACGCGCTCCGGGTCCCGCTCGAGGAGGTAGCGGCACGTGGGGCCGTCCCGCAGGAGCGCGCGCGCCTCGTAGCCCCGCGCCAGATAGGTCGACAGGGCTGCGCGCGTCGCCTCCCGCCAGGCCCGCGCGAGGCCGGCGTCCCGCTCCATGATCGCTCCGATGTCCGCGGGGATCGCCACGGTGACTAGCGGATCGTCGAGGTCGGGTACGGATTCGCCCGGGAGGGGGATCGCCTCCGCGGTCCCGGCGCCCGCCGGCGCCCGGGCGGCGAGCGCGGCGGGAGCATCGGCGGCCCGCGCGGCCTCGTCCTCCCCGGCCGCGGGGCCGGAGCCCGACAGCCGCGCCACCACGCGCTCGTGCCTCAGGGGCCAGAAGGCCACGAAGCGGTCCGTGCCGATCCCGTCGTGCAGGGGCGAGCCGGTCGCGCCGTACATGTCGGGGTGGTACGCCCGCGCCACGGCGCCGAGCTTGTTCAGGTTCAGGTGCGCGTTCCCGGCCCGGAGCGGATCGAAGGTCCAGAGCATCACCTCGACGCCCAACGCCAGGACCTGGTCGCGCTGGAAGCGCTTCAGCTCGATCGCGAGCCCGCGGCCGCGCATCTCCGGGCGCACCGCGAGCATGTCGGACCAGTGGGACGGCCGCCCCGCCCGCAGGCCGGTGAGGCCGAAGACGAAGCCGAGCAGCCGGCCCTCGCCGTCGAACGCACCGGCGGAGACACCTCCGACCTCCTGCGACACCTTCAGGATCGCGGCGGGAACCCGCTCCGCGAAGGCCGGTCCCCAGATCACTTCCTGGAGCGCCACGCAGGCGCCGTAGTCCGCGCTGCTTTCGAAGCGCCGGAGCGTCCAGCTTCGGCTCATCGCGTGCCCGGACCCGGGATCGCCGCCCGCAGCAACCGCTCGAGCTCCTCGTGCCCCCGCTCCTCCATGAGGTCGATCGCGGGCAGGCCGCAGAGCACGCGGACGAGGTGGACGCCCGCGGCCGTGTTCGCCGCGGGGCCGGCCACGAGGTCGAAGGTGCGACCCCCCGCGTTCCGGATCCCCTCGACGGCGTACGGGTCGGAGGCGCAGAGGATCGTCTGGTCGGCGATCCGCGTCACCGAGCCGAGCATGATCGTTTCCACGCACGCCTCCTGGTCGAAGAGGTGCCGAAGGGCGCCGATGGCCGATATCCCCCTCACCCTCCCGCGGGCAGGAGCAACAGCCACGCCAGCAGCGCGCACCGCTCGATCGACGGATCGATCTCGATGTGCTCGTGCGCGGCGTGGGCGCCGTCCCCCACGCATCCCAGCCCGTCCAGGGTGGCGGTGAAGAGACTCGTGGTGTTGCCGTCGGAGCCGCCGCCGGCCGTCCCCTCGTCCAGCTCGAAGCCGAGGTCGTATCCGGCGTCCCGCGCCTGCGCCCAGAGCCTCCGGTTACGCGGCGTGCGCTCGAGCGGCGGGATGCGGACGCCGCCCGTGACCTCGAGGAGGATGCCGGGGATCGTCGGATCCAGACCCAGGATCGCGCGCTCCACCCGTTCGGCGTCGTCGAGCGTCCGGACCCGCACGTCCACCTGCGCGCGCGCCGTGGGCGCGACCACGTTGGGCCGTACGCCCCCCTCGATGATCCCGACGTTCACCGTGGTGCCGCGCTCCGGGTCGTTCAGGGCGTGTAGCTTCTGGATCACGTGCGAGAGCTCGACGATCGCGCTCAGCCCCGCCTCCGGCTGGAGGCCGGCGTGCGAGGCGCGGCCGCGGATCGCGACGTCGAAGCGCCCGACGCCCTTCCGCCCCGTCTTGATGCGCGCGTCCGGGCCCAGCGCGGGCTCGAGGATGAACGCGCGGCAGGCCACGCGTGCGAGCGACCGCACCCAGCGGCGGGACTCCGGACTCCCGATCTCCTCGTCGGAGTTCACGAGCACGACGGGCTCGACCGCGGGCTCCAGGCCCAGCTCGGCCAGGGCCCGCAACGCGAACACGATCTGCGTGAGGCCCCCCTTCATGTCCAGGGTGCCGGGGCCGTGGAGGCGCCCCTCCTCGACGTGCAGCGGCATGTCCCGGAGCGTGCCCACCGGCCAGACCGTGTCGGTGTGGCCGACCAGGAGCTGGAGGGGCCGGCCGCGCACGCGGGCGGCCCTGCGCGCGTACAGGTGGCCGCCGGTCTCCCGGCCCGGGATCAGCCGTACGTCGTAGCCCAGCTCCCGCAGCGCCTCGGTCAGCACCGCCTGGACCGCCGCCTGGCTCCCGGGGCTGTCGGTCGGCGACTCGAGGGCGGCCAGCCTGGTGAGGAAGTCCACGAACTCGCCCCGCATCGCCCGCACGTGGTCGAGCATGGCCAAACCCAGCTCGCTCCTCGGTCCCCGGCCCGGGGCAATCAGCCTCGCCTCGATCCCCACCGTCAGCGACTCCAGCCCACGTGGAAGGCCACGTTGGCGTCGGTCGCGTGGGCGCTCGTGCAGACGAGCCCGAAGTAGTTCGCCGAGCGCTGGCTCACGTCGAGCGAGACGCGATCGGGCGGGGTGGCGCTGTTCGCCTCAGGCGCGCTCACGACGATTCTCCTCCGCGGTTGCTCCACCATAGTAACCCGCGCGTCGATAGCTCCGGTCCAGGAGCTCCACGGGATGCACGACTTCCGTCGACAGGCTCCGGAGGCGGAGCCCCGCCCCGATCTGCATCATGCACCCCGGATTCGGGGTCGCCGCGAGCTCCGCTCCGGTGGCCGCCACCGCCTCGATCTTGTCGTGCCCGATGCGACCTCCGAGCTCCGGGTGCGTGAGCCCGTAGATCCCCGCTCCACCGCAGCATTCGTCGGCGCCCTCCACCACCCGCACCTCCACGCCCGGGACCGCCGCCAGCACACGGAGGGGCGCTTCGCGGACGGCCTGCGCGTGGAGGAGATGGCAGGGATGGTCGTAGGCGACCCGGCAGGGCACCGGCGCGCCCGGACGCGGGCCGACTTCGGCGAGAAGCTCCGTGACGTCGCGCACGCGTGCCGCCACGGCCGCGCCGCGCTCGGCCCAGTCGGGGTCGTCCTCCAGGATCGTCCCGTAGGCCTTCATGGCCGCGCCGCACCCGGCCGCGTCCACCACGAAGTGGTCCACCTCCGCGGCTTCGATGGCCGCGACGTTCCGGCGTGCGAGCGCGCGGGCTTCGGCGAGCGCGCCGGCATGGGCGTGGAGGGCGCCGCAGCAGTCCTGTCCCACCACCTCCACGACTTCGAAGCCGTTGGCTTCGAGGACCCGTCGGGTGGCCGCGCCCACGCGGCCGAAGAGCCCCTCCTGGACGCATCCGCGGAGGACGCCGACGCGGGGGCGCGGCGCGGTGTGGACGGAGGGGGCCGACGGGGTCGAAGTCGTCGCGGCGAGGCCGGTCGGCGTGGCGGAGCCGGTCGCCCCGGAGCCATGTGCGGCCGGCCCGGGCGCGCTCGAGGCCAGCATCGCGAGGGCGAGCCGAAGGCTCCGGAGCGGCCCACGCGCCGGGATCGCGGTCGCCAACCGGCCCGCGAGCCCGCTTCCGCGCAGGAGGCGGCCCACCAGGAAGAAGGGGCCGCGCAGGCGGCGGCTCCCGAGCGTCGCGAGGAGCGCTCGCGTGAGGAGCGGAGGCGGCGCGGCGGCGCGCGCGGCCTCCCGCGCGTGCTCGAGGAGCGTGCCGTACTCCACGCCCGAAGGGCACACGGGCTCGCACGCGCGGCACCCGAGGCAGCGGTCGATGTGCTCCTGGAAGGCCCCGCTCGCCGGATCGAGGCGTCCCTCTACGACCGCCCGCATCAGGTGGAGCCGGCCGCGCGGCGAGTCGGCCTCGTCGCCCAGGCGGACGTACGTCGGGCACGCGGGGAGGCAGAACCCGCAGTGCACGCACGGCTGCAGGCGGTCGAGCTGGCTCTCCAGCGCGGCGGCGAGGCCGCGGGTCACGCCCGCGGGGTGGGCGCCGACGGCTCCCGCCCCCGGCACGGTCGTCGGCCGTGCGCCCGGCGCCGCCGCCCGGCCCGCCGCGGCTCCCCGCCCGTCCGTGCCGGCCGTCATGCCGCTGCCCATCGCGCCCCCCGACGGGCCCTCACGCGACCGCCTCCTGCTCCGCCCTCGCCCCGCCGAGGACGCCGGCGGGGTCGTAGACCGCGCGTATCCTGCGCTCCAGCGCGAGCTCCGCCGCGCCGGGCTCCGACGAGGCGGCGCGGAGCGCCGCGAGCAGCTCGGGCACTCCGGCCGGAGCCCGCTCGAACCCGAGCGTGCCGCCGAAGCGCTCGATCGAGCGGCGGAGCTCGGGAAGCGCCTCGACG
>CAZOYA010000238.1:0-5226 GCA_964583815.1 uncultured Gemmatimonadaceae bacterium
CGACGCCCGGCTCCCCGATGAGAACCGGGTTGTTCTTCTTGCGCCGGCAGAGGATCTCGACCACGCGCTCGATCTCCGAGGACCGACCGATCGTCGGGTCGAGCTTGCCCTGTCGGGCGAGCTCGGTGAGGTCGCGGCAGAAGTGGTCGAGCGCGGGCGTCTTGGACTTCTTGTCCCCGCCCTTCTGGCTCGCGGTCGGGCCGCTCGAGCCGCCGATGCCGGCCGGCTCCGACGGGCTCACGTCCGAGCCGAGCACCTTCAGCGTCTCGGAGCGTGCCTCCTCGAGGGTCACGCCGAGCGAATTCAGCACCTGGGCCGCGATGCCCTTCTCCTCGCGCAGGAGCCCGAGCAACAGGTGCTCGGTCCCGACGTACGAGTGATTGAAGTCGCGGGCCTCCGCCATCGCGAACTCGAGTACCTTCTTGGCCCGGCTCGTGTAGGGGAGCTCCCCGAGCGCGATCGTCGCCTTGCCCTTCCGGACCGACTCCTCCACGCGCTCGTGGATCTGATCGAGGTCGACGCTCAGATTGGTGAGCACGGCCGCCGCCACCCCTTCGCCTTCGCGGATGAGGCCCAGCAGGATGTGCTCCGTACCGACGTAGTCGTGCTGCAGGCGTATGGCCTCCTCGCGGGCCATCGCCAGGACCTTCCGCACGCGGTCGGTGAAGTTGTAGTTCATCCTTTTTCGGGTCGATCGGAGGGTGACTCGTCCCCCGGCCGGGAATCGTCCGGCGAGACATCGCCCTCGGTGGCTAGAATCCGCCGCACATAGGCCGCTCTGTGGGCGTCACCTTCCGCTGCGGGGAGCTCGCGGCCGGCGGCCTGCTCGAGATGCGCCGGCTGCGTGAAAATCATCATCTTGTTGAGCGTGTATACACGGAGCCCAGGCAGTAGTTTCAGGCTCAAACCGAGCCTCACGCCCGACAGGAGATTCATCAACTCCTCGAAGGAAAGCGACCGGGCGTAGCGCAGCAGACCGTAGGCCCGCCAGATCTTGTCCTCGGTCACCGCGCGCGCGTCGCGGAGCAGGACCTGGCGGGCGTGGACCTCGTACTGGATGACCTGGCGGACGACCTTCTCGAGGTGGTCGACCAGGTCCTCCTCGGCCTTGCCGAGCGTGGTCTGGTTGGAGACCTGGAAGAAGTTGCCCACCACCTCGGAGCCCTCTCCGTAGAGGCCGCGGAAGGTGAGCCCCACCTGGCCGAGCCCCTGGAGCACCTTGCCGATCTCCTTGGTGAGCACGAGGCCGGGCAGGTGCATGAACACCGAGGCGCGGAGCCCCGTTCCCACGTTGGTCGGGCAGCTCGTCAGGTAGCCGAACTCGGGATGGAACGCGAAGGGCAGCTCGCGCCCGAGCTCCTCGTCGAGCCGGTCGACCAGCCGCCACGCCTCGCCGATGCGGAGCCCCGAGACGAGGCTCTGGATCCGGAGGTGGTCCTCCTCGTTGATCATCACGCTCACGGGGCGCGACCCGGACAGGTGCACCGCCGCGCCCCGCGGGGGACCCTCGGTTCCCTCCCCGAGCAGGTCTCGCGTCACGAGCCGTCGCTCCAGCAGGATGCGCCGGGTGCGCGCCTCCTGCGTGTGCATCTCGAGGAGCGAGCCGCCCCGGAGCGTGCCGCACCGCTCGGCCGAGGCACGGAAGCGCCGCAGCACGGCCTCGCGGTCGTTCACCCGGGCTCGGGGGCCGAACGCGTGGCCCTGGAGGTTGCGGGCCAACCGCACGCGCGTCGACAGCACGATGTCGGCGTGATCGCCGCTCGCTTCGAGCCAGTCGAGGCCGTAGTCCGGGAGCGTCGAGAACTCGTCCATGCGGGGGTCCGGGGGCGTCATGCGGGCTCGAGGGCGCGGATCTGGTCGCGCAGCTCGGCGGCCCGCTCGAAGTCCTCCGACTCGATCGCGCGCGTGAGCCTCCGGCGTAGCCCCTCGAGCCGCTTCTCCATCTCCGAGGCGGTCGGGTCCGGCGGCAGGTACACCTTGCCCACGTGCTGCGTGCCGCCGTGCACGCGCCGCAGGAGCCGGCGCAGCGAGGGCGCGAACGTCTCGTAGCAATGCGGGCAGCCGAGCCGGCCGGTGTCCCGGAAGTCCTTGAAGGTGAGCCCGCAGTACGAGCACTGGTGGCCGCCGGCGGGGGCTTCCTCGGTCTGATCGTGCCCCATCTGCGCCAGGAAATCCGTGAGCGGCACGCTCACCGGCTCCGGGGTGCTCTCGAGCCCCTTCTCCGCCGCGCAGCGCTCGCAGAGATGGAACGTCGACATCTCGTTGTTCACGATCTGCGTGAGGTGGACGACCGCGTCCTTTCCGCCGCAGTTGTCACACACCATGTCCGACATCGCCCTCTCCGGTCCTGCACTCCGTCGCGACCGCCGTGTCACCCCGCGCCGCGGGGGGCCGCCCGGCCGTCCTCCCGGCTCCCTACACCCGAGTCGCCGGTTGGAGCCGTCCGGCATCGAGCTCCAGGACGCGGTCCGCCCGACCGGCCAGATCGGCGTTGTGGGTGACCACCACCAGGGAGAGATCGCGCCGCTCGCGCAGCTCGAACAGGAGATCGTGCAGGCGCATGCCGTTGTGCTTGTCGAGATTGCCCGACGGCTCGTCCGCGAGGAGCACGAGCGGCTCGTTCACGAGCGCCCGCGCGACCGCCACCCGCTGCTGCTCCCCGCCGGAGAGCTGCCTCGGCTTGTGCGTCTCGCGGTGTGCGAGGCCCACTTCCGCCAGGAGCGCGCGGGCCCGCTCCCGTGCCTCGGGGAAGTCGGAGCCGCCCACGAGCGCGGGCATCATCACGTTCTCGAGGGCGTTGAACTCCCGCAGGAGGTGGTGGAACTGGAAGACGAAGCCGATGTGCCGGTTGCGCGCGGCCGCGAGCTCCTCGTCGGAGAGGCCGGACGCGTCGCGCCCCTGGAGCAGGACCTGCCCCTCGGTGGGGCGGTCGAGCGCCCCGAGGAGGTGGAGGAGCGTCGACTTCCCCGCCCCGCTCGCCCCCACGATCGCGACGGCCTCCCCCGAATCGACGGCGAGGTCCACCCCGTGCAGGATCTCGAGGCGGCTCCCGTCCCCGCCGACGAAGACCTTGCGGAGCCCCCTCGCCTCGAGCGGGAGCGCCGCCGCGGCGGCCTGCGGGTCCGGGCGGGCGTCGAGGCGGGAGGTCGGGCTACTCATGTCGGATCGCGTCCACGGGCTCGAGGCGCGAGGCCTGGATCGACGGATAGATCGTGGCCAGGAAGGCGATCACCACGCTCGCGGCCACGATCAGCGCGACGTCGAGCAGCCGGAGCGAGACCGGCAGGTGATCGATGAAGTACACGTCCGGCGGGATGCGGATGATCTCGTAGCGTCCGAGCGCCCACGCCAGCACGACCCCGAGCACGGTGCCCACCGTGGTCCCGACCACCCCGATCCACGCGCCCTGGAGCACGAAGACCCGGAGGATCCCCCGGCGCGTCATCCCCATCGCCTTGAGGATCCCGATCTCGCGGGTCCGGTCGGCCACGACCATCACGAGCGTGCTCACGATGTTGAAGGCCGCCACCACGACGATCAGGAAGAGGATGAGGCTCATCGCGAGCTTCTCCAGCCGGAGAGCGCTGAAGAGCGCCCGGTTGGTCACGACCCACGACTCCACGTAGTAGGGGTGGCCGAGCTTCGCCCCGAGCTCGGTCGCGATCTCCGGCGCCAGGTCGGCGCTCGTCGTCCGCACGCCGATCCCGCTCGCCGTCCCCGCCTCGATGCCGAGGAGCTCCTGCGCGGCTTCGAAGGTGGTGTACACGTTCCTCAGGTCGTAGTCGTACATCCCCGTCGTGAACGTGCCCGTCACCTCGAACTCGCGGAGCGTGGGGCTCAGCCCTCCGAAGGGGTCGCGCCGCAGGTTCTCGAGGGCGACCACGACGACCCGGTCCCCCTCGAAGAGCTGCATGCGCTCGGCCAGGATGCTCCCCATGAGGAGCGGGGGACGGCCGGACTCCGTCGGCTTCAGGTCGAGCGCGCCCTCGATGATCCGTTGCTCCATCTCGGTGGGCGCGCCCCGCGTGGTGTCGATCGACACGCCGTAGAGATTGGCCGCCTGCGGGTAGGAGCCCGACTCGTCACGCCGCACGAGCGAGACCTGGGAGAGCGCGAAGGGCGCCGCGCCGACCACGCCCTCCTGATCCAGGATGCGGTCGACGACCCCCTCCCAGTCCTGCAGCCGCAGCGTCGACCCGTGCTGCAGGACGATCACGTGCGGCGTCGACTCGAGGATCTTGTCCCGGAGATCCTGCTGCATCCCGCTCATCACCGCGGTCACCACGACGAGCGCGGTGACGCCGAGGATCACCCCTCCCAGCGCGATCCACGTGATGAGCGAGAGGAGCCCGCGCGCGCGGCCCGAGCGCAGGTAGTGCCGCGCGATGAACCACTGCAGCCGGCGGTTCACGGTCTGGCTCCCATGCTCATCCCTCGTTCCGGAGCGTCGGGAAGAGGATCACGTCGCGGATCGACGCCTGGTCGGTGAGGATCATCACGAACCGGTCCACACCCATGCCCACGCCCCCCGTCGGCGGCATGCCGTACTCGAGCGCCCGGAGGTAGTCCTCGTCCACCTGCTGCGCCTCCTCGTCGCCGGCGGCCCGCAGCGCCGCCTGCGCCTCGAAGCGCTCCCGCTGGTCGACTGGGTCGTTCAGCTCCGAGAAGGCGTTGAAGATCTCCGCCCCGCCGATGTAGAGCTCGAAGCGCTCGGTCAGGCGCGGGTCCTCGCGGTGCTCCTTCGCGAGGGGGCTCAGCTCCCTCGGGTGGTCCATGACGAAGGTCGGCTGGATGAGATCCGGCTCCACGAGCTCGCCGAAGAGCTTGTCGACGAGCTTCCCCCGGCCGGCGCCTTCCAGGTCCGGGATCCGGAGCGCCTCGGCCCGCGCGCGGAGCGTGGCCTCGTCGGCCTCCGCGGCGTCGAGCCCCATCGCCTCGGAGAGGGCGTCGAGGAGCCGGATGCGCCGGAAGGGCGGCTCGAAGCGGATCTCGTGCTCGCCGTAGCGCAGCGTGCGCGCGCCGATCACCTCGTCGAGCACGTGGAGGACCAGGCGCTCCACCAGGTCCATCTGCTCGTGGTAGTCGGAGAAGGCCTGGTACCACTCGAGCATCGTGAACTCGGGGTTGTGGACCCGCGAGAGCCCCTCGTTCCGGAAGTCCTTGCTGATCTCGTACACCCGGTCGAGCCCGCCCACGATGAGGCGCTTCAGGTACAGCTCGTCCGCG
>CAZOYA010000239.1:0-5209 GCA_964583815.1 uncultured Gemmatimonadaceae bacterium
AGGTGGAGCGGCGCGCCGTCCGGGACTCGGCCGAGACCGCCGGCTCCAAGCAGGTGTACATGGTGGCCGAGCCGATGGCGGCCGCCATCGGGGTGGGGCTCCCCGTGGAAACGCCCACCGGCAACATGGTCATCGACATCGGCGGCGGGACCACCGAGATCGCCGTGATCGCGCTGTCCGGCATCGTTTCGAACACCTCCATCCGGGTGGGCGGCGACGAGCTCGACGCGGCGATCGTGACCTTCCTGCGCAAGAACTACAACCTGCTCATCGGCGAGCCGACCGCGGAGGCGATCAAGATCCAGATCGGCTCGGCCTTCGATTTCGGCGAGGAGCGGGAGATGGAGGTCAAGGGACGGGACCTCGTGTCGGGCATCCCGAAGACCGTCACGGTGCATTCGCAGGAGATCCGCGAGTGCATCCAGGAGCCGATCCAGGCGATCGTGGAGGCGGTGCGCCGCGCGCTCGAGATCACGCCCCCCGAGCTCAGCTCGGACATCGTGGACCGCGGCATCGTGATGACGGGCGGTGGGGCCCTGATCCGCGGGCTCGACCGGCTCCTGCAGCACGAGACGAACCTGCCGATCCACGTGGACGAGGAGCCGCTCACCTGCGTCGTCCGCGGCGCGGGGCGCGTGCTCGACGACTTCCACAAGTACCGCTCGGTCCTCGTCCAGTAGGGATGCGCGTGGTCACCGGCTTCGACCGCAGGGGTCGCCGGATCCCCCGTCCGTCGCGGGGCGGCGCGCCGGGGGAGGACGTTGGCGTACTCCGATGACGGCGCCCCCGTCGGGGGCACCCGAATCCAGGCGCTGCTGGCGGCGGGCTTCCTCGCCGCGGCGCTCGCCGCGGGCGCGCTCGACCAGGACCGGCAGCAGGGGATCGCCGGCGCGCTGAGGGACTCCCTGCTGCGCCCCTTCATCGCCGCGCAGGAGCAGATCTCCAGCACCCGGGCCCGCGCCGGGACGCTCACCGAGCTGTCGGCCCGGGTGGACTCCCTCTCCGCGCTCCTCCTCGCGGGGGCCACGCTCGCCGAGGAGAACCACACGCTCCGGGAGCTCCTCGAGCTGCGCGAGCGGGTCGGGTCCACCTTCCGGTCGGCGACGCTGCTCCGTCCCGGCACGCCGGGCTCGGAGAGCACGTTCCTCCTGGACCTCGGCCGCGTGGACGGTGTGCGGGAGGGGGCTCCGGTCGTGGCGCCGAACGGGCTCGTCGGGGTCGTGCGCGAGGTCGGCCGCGCGACCTCCGTCGGGATCGACTGGACGCACCCGGACTTCCGTGCGAGCGCGATGGTGCCCTCCGCCGGGTCCTACGGGATCGTCGAGAACCGCCGCGGCGCCTTCCGCGAGGAGGACCGCCTGGTGCTCACGGGCACCGCCTTCAACGAGGTGCTCGCGAACGGAAGCGCCGTGCTCACGAGCGGGCTCGGGGGCGTCTACCCGCGCGGACTCCCGGTGGGCACGATCGACGGCGTCGCCGATTTCCAGGGCGCCTGGCGCAAGAGCTACTGGATCCGCCCGGCGGTGGAGCCGGCGTCCGTGACCCACGTGCTCGTAGGGATCGGCAGCGAGCCGCTCCCGTCGCTCTCGTGGCCGGGGGCCGATACGACGCTCGTGGGTGACTCGGCCGCCGTCGCGGACTCGCTCTCCGGATCCGCCGGGAACCCCGCGCCCCGACCCGCTCCGGGAGGGGGCGGCGCGGGGGCCCCGGCGGACACCACGCCCGGCGCGGGGACGGGACCGGGAGGGGGCGGGTGAGGGTCGGCGCCCTCGGGTGGGCCGTGGTCGTCCTGCTCGTCGTGCTCCACTTCGTGCTGCACGTCGCGCTCTCGCTGCAGGAGGCGGCCCCCGATCTCCTCACGGTCGCGCTCCTCATCGGGGCGCGCGACCTGCGCGTGGGGTGGGCGGCGGGGCTGGGGTTCCTCTTCGGGCTCCTCGAGGACGCGCTCTCGGTGCTGGCCTTCGGGGCGAACATGCTCACGATGACGCTCCTCGGCGCGCTGGGGGCCACGACCCGTGAGCTTTTCGTCGGCGATTCGCGACTCTTCGTGGTATCTTATTTTCTCGCGGGCAAGTGGGTGCGGGACCTCCTGCACTGGCTCTTCCTCGACGAGGCGCTGCGGGGCGGGTTCCTCGATCAGGTCGTGATCCGGGGGCTTCCCGCGGCCTTGTACGTCGCGGTGGTCGGCCTCGCCATCGCGCTCCTCTCCGGCAGGTCCAGCGAAGCATGAACGTGTACCACCCCCATCGCCGACAGCTCCGAGCGAAGGGGGCGTATCTGGTGCTGGCGGTCTTCATGGGGCTGCTGGGGCTCACGTTCTTCCGGGTCCAGGTGCTGCGCTCGAGCACCTGGGAGCTGCGCGCCGAGTCGAACCGCATCCGCCGCGTGCCCGTGCCGGCTCCCCGCGGAACGATCTACGACCGGGACGGTCGCATCCTGGCGGACAACGTGCCGGGATACGCGATCACCCTCCTCCCCATGCCGATGGACTCCGCGCGGGCCGTGCTCGCACGCCTGCAGGAGCACGTCGACCTGCCGGACTCCGAGGTCCAGCGCGTGCTGGACGCTCTCCGCCGCTACGGCCGCGAGGTCGTCGTGGACCGGGACGCGGATTTCGCGGCGGTGTCGGCCATCGAGGAGCGGCGGGGGGAGTTCCCCGGCATCTACGTCGAGATGCGCCCGCGGCGGCGGTACGTCCTCGGCGAGGCGGGGGCCCACGTCCTCGGGCACGTGGGCGAGATCACGGCCGAGGAGCTCGCGTCGCCCGAGTTCCTCTCGGAGCGGTACGACCGCGGCGTGATCGTGGGCAAGATCGGCATCGAGCGGCAGTACGAGTCGGTCCTCCAGGGACGGCAGGGCTGGAAGTACGTCGAGTTCGACGCGAGGGGCCGGATCGTCGGCGACTTCGCGGGGGTGCGCACGGACCCGGGCGAGCCGGGACGGGACCTCCACCTGAACCTCGATTACGAGCTGCAGGAGTACGTCCACCGGATCTTCCCCGACACGCTGACCGGGGCGGTCGTCGCGCTCGATCCGGCGGACGGCGGCGTGCTCGCGATGTACTCGGCGCCCGCCTACGACCCCAACGCCTTCGTGGGGGGCATCGAGACCGAGCTCTGGACGGGCCTCACGCAGGACGAGGACAAGCCGCTCTTCAACCGGGCGGTGCTCGGCCTCTACGCGCCCGCGTCCACGTGGAAGCTCGCGGCCGCGGCGATCGCCCTCGACCTGGGCGTGGTGCGGCCCGACGAGCGGATGCCCCTGCCGTGCACGGGCCGCATGCTCTTCGGGAACCGCTTCTTCCACTGCTGGGACCGCGGCGGGCACGGGAGCAACACGCTGGCCGAGGCGATTGCCAACTCCTGCGACGTCTACTTCTACCAGCTCGGGCTGCGCATCGGCCTCGACCGCCTCCTCGACCGGTCGCACGATATCGGCTTCAGCACCCGGTGCGGGGTGGACCTGCCGCAGGAGAGCCAGGGCATCTTCCCCGAGGACCGGGATTTCTGGCGCCGCACCTTCAAATACTCGCCGACCGAGGGCGAGGTGCTCTCGCTCGCGATCGGACAGGGGCCGAACTCCCAGACGCCGCTCAAGATGGCGCAGTTCTACGTGGCGCTCGCCCGGGACGGATCGGCGCCGCCGCCGGCGATCGCGCGGGACGCGCCGCTCGGCGAGGGATGGAGCCTCGAGCTCACGCCCGAGCACCTCCAGGAGCTCCGGGACGGGCTGCGCGCGGTCACGGCGCCGGGCGGGACCGCGCACTTCGGGACCGCGCTCGAGCACTGGGAGGTGCTCGGGAAGACCGGCACGGGCCAGAACCCGCTGAGCGTCCGGGGACTCGCCGAGGACCACGCCTGGTTCGTGGGGATGGCCGGCCGCCCCGGAGGTCCGCCCGAGATCGTGGTCGCGGTCCTCGTCGAGTTCGGCGCGAGCGGCTCGGGGATGGCCGCCCCGATCATGGCGAAGACGGCCGACTTCTACCTACGGCGCAAGTACGGCATCCCCACCGACACGATCCAGACCTACCTCGAGCACCTGAGGGCCGGTCGGCCGGCGCCCTGGTACCGGGACCGGTTCCTCCGGCCCCGGGCGGGGGTGGATCGTTGAAGCGGACGCTCCGCGTGTGGGGCACGGATCCGTGGTTCCTGTGCGGGGTGATCGCGCTCTCCCTCTTCGGGATCGCGATGATCTACTCGGCCGGGGTGGTGCACGTCCCGAACCCGGTGACCGGGAACGCGTGGATCCGGCAGAGCATGTGGCTCGGCCTCGCGTTCGTGGCCTTCGGGACCATCACCCGGATCTCCGGGCGCTGGATCGAGTGGGCGGCCTACCCGTCCTACATCGTGAGCATGGTGCTCCTCGCGGTCACCCTGATCGTCGGAACGGGCTCGGGGACGGCGGCGGGCACGAAGAGCTGGATCGACCTGGGCTTCATCCGCTTCCAACCCTCCGAGATCGCGAAGCTCGCGACGATCCTCGCGCTCGCGCGCCTGCTGGCGCAGCGGGAGCGCCCGCTCGCCTCGCTGCGCGAGCTCACGGTCCCGGCGGCGATGGTGGGGCTTCCGTTCCTGCTCGTGCTCCGCCAGCCCGATCTCGGAAGCGCGCTCGCGTTCGTGGGCATCCTCTTCGCGATGCTCTTCTGGTCCGGCGTCCCGGCGGCGCTCCTCGTGCTCGTGGCGAGCCCGGGAGCCGCGCTCCTGCTCGCCTTCGACCTGCGGGTCTGGTCGGTGTACATCATCGCGGTCATCGGCTTCCTGTACCTCTACCGCTACCGGCTCTTCCTCTTCGAGTCGGTGGCGCTCGTGCTCGCGAACTTCGCGGCGGGCACGGTGGCTCGTCCGCTCTGGAACTCGCTCGCCGAGTACCAGCAGAACCGCATCCTGGTCTTCCTCGATCCCGAGACGGATCCGCTCGGGGCGGGGTACCAGCTCATCCAGTCGATGGTCGCGGTGGGGAGCGGCGGGCTCACCGGGCAGGGCTTCACCGAGGGGCCCCAGAAGCGGCTCGACTTCCTCCCCGAGCAGCACACCGACTTCATCTTCAGCGTGGTGGGCGAGGAGCTCGGCTTCCGGGGCACGATCCTCGTCATCCTCGGCTTCGCGTGGGTGCTCGGACGCCTCGTGCACATGGCCGAGGAGTCCCCGGATCCCTTTGCGGGCCTGGTGCTTCTCGGTATCTTCGGCGCCTGGCTCGTCCACGTCTTCGT
>CAZOYA010000240.1:0-5189 GCA_964583815.1 uncultured Gemmatimonadaceae bacterium
CTCGAGATCCTGCGCGACGGCGAGCCGGTTGCGCCCGGCGAGGAGGGCGACATCGCTCCTCGTGGGCGCCCCCGGCACGGGCAAGACGCTCCTCGCGCGCGCCGTGGCGGGCGAGGCGGGCGTGCCCTTCTTCTCGATGAGCGGGTCGGAGTTCGTGGAGATGATCGTGGGGGTCGGCGCGGCCCGGGTGCGGGACCTCTTCCGGCAGGCCCGCGAGCACGCGCCCGCGATCATCTTCATCGACGAGCTCGACTCCATCGGGCGGGCCCGGGGGATGGTGGCGATCGGCGGCTCGACCGAGCAGGAGCAGACGCTCAACCAGATCCTCACGGAGATGGACGGGTTCTCCAGCCGCGAAGGCGTGATCGTGCTCGCGGCCACGAACCAGCCGGACGTCCTCGACCGGGCGCTCCTGCGCCCCGGCCGCTTCGACCGGCGCGTCGTCGTGAACCTCCCGGACCGGGTGGGGCGGAAGGCGATCCTCGAGGTGCACACCCGCCACGTGCCCCTCGACCCCGACGTGGACCTGGGCGAGATCGCCTCGGCCACCCCCGGCCTCTCCGGGGCCGACCTGCGGAACCTCGTGAACGAGGCCGCCCTCCTCGCGGCCCGCCGGGAGCAGGATTTCGTGCGCCAGACCGACTTCCTCGACGCGCTCGAGAAGATCGTGCTGGGGCCCGAGCGGCCGCTCCTGCTGAGCCGGGAGGACCGCGAGCGGATCGCCTACCACGAGGGCGGCCACGCGATCCTGGGGCTGGTGGTGCCCGGAGCGGATCCGGTCCACCGCGTGACGATCGTCCCGCGCGGCCAGGCGCTCGGCGTGACGTACCAGCGCCCCGAGAGCGACCGGTACAACTACCCGGAGGCGTACCTGCGCGCGCGCATCGTGGGGATCCTCGGAGGGCGCGCCGCCGAGGAGATCGTCTTCGGCACCCGCACGACCGGGGCGGAGAGCGACATCGAGCAGGCCACGCGGCTCGCGCGCATGATGGTCACCCGCTGGGGGATGAGCGACCGGCTCGGCATGGTCGAGCTCGCGCCCCGCCAGAACCCCTACCTCGGCGCACCGATGCAGCCGGAGCTCTCCCGCGGGGTCAGCGAGGAGACGGCCCGCCTGGTGGACGCCGAGGTGCACCGCATCATCTCGGACTCGCAGGAGGAGGCGCGCCGCCTGCTGACGGAGCACCGCCGCGAGCTCGACCTGCTCGCCGAGGCGCTGCTCGAGCGGGAGACGCTCGACGAGGAGGAGATCCTCGAGGTGACCGGGCTCGGCCCCGCGAAGCCGCTCGAGGTGCGGAAGGCCGCGGCCGAAGACGAGGAGGCCGAGGCCCCCACGACGACCGGCCCGGCCGCCGGGAGGCGACCGGGCCGGGAGCCCTCGCGGGCCGACTGACGCCGCGGCTCTCGGCCGCGGCCGCCGCTCAGCGGCCGGCGACCGTCCGGCCGACCTCGATCGTCTGGAAGCCCGCGTCGCCCCAGTTCATCACGAAGACGTCGAAGCCCTGCGCCATGCGGCGCTCGATGTCGTCCGGACCCGCGGGGAAGCCGCACATGAGGTCGAACTCCTCGCAGGCGTCCGCGACGGACTGGATCGCGGCCTCCCAGGCCTCCTCGTCGAAGACGCGCTCGCCGTTCGGGCCCTCGGTCGAGAAGACGCCCCGGAGCGTCCCGGCGCCCGGCCACAGCACGCCGATCCCGGGCACGGCCGCGATCTCGCGCAGGTTCTCGAGGCCCTCGCGGCTCTCGACGATCACCCAGGCGATCAGCTCGCCCTCAGGGCTCAGCGGCCACAGGTCCGCCTTCGCCCGGTACTCCTCCTCCGACACGCCCCAGTACTCGGGGGCCATCCCCACCTCGTCGTCGCGCGTGCCGCCGTTCGCCGCGAAGCGCATCGCCTCGAGGCCCTGGCGGAGCTCCTCGGCGCTCTCCACGTGCACGAACATGATGCCGCTCACGCCCGCGTCGAGCTGCTGGTCGATGTGGCGCGCCGCGTCCGGGTCCTCGGAGATCTTCTCCATCTTGACCACGAACGGGTGCGAGCGCGCGGTCGCGCCGGCGTCGTGCATCGCGCCCACGAGCGTCTGGAACTCGGGGAGCGCCTCGTCCACGCCGCCTTCCATCGAGCTGTAGAAGACGTAGTCGCTCCCGTCGTAGCCGACCGTCTCCTGGGCGAGCTGCGCGGGCGTCTTGATCTGGGACGGATCGGGCGTCTCGCCACGCGCCATGCGCGGCGCGGCCCTGGGCGTGTAGAGCCCGAACACGGGCTCGCCCTGCTCGTGCAGCGCGATCATGGGGTTGAGCCGTGCGTTCTCCGAGGAATCGGAGGAGGCCTCGCCCTCCGCCTGCTGACATCCCCAGGCGGTGAGGACGAGCGTGGTGGCCAGGCCGAGCTTCGACAGCGCGCGCATGGGCGTCTCCGGAAGGTCCGATAGGTGTTCGGGACCCGGGGCGCCCCGCGGACGGCCCGGGAAGGGAGACGGTAGGCGCCGGGGGCCCGGCGGGCAAGCGTCGGAGGTGGACGGGGGCCTCCGGGAGGGCCCCGCCCACCCGCGGGGTGTCAGCGTCGGCTGATCGGGATCTCGCGCTCGAGGGGGCGGATGCTGGCGTCCAGCTCGTCCAGCCACCGCTCCACCTCGAGAGCCGCCTGCTCGCGACCCTTCCCGTATCGCTCCTGGATCCGTCCCACGAGCTCCTGCTCGCGTCCCTGGATCCGGTCGAGATCGTCGTCCGTGAGCCTGTCCCACCGCTGCTGGGCGCGGCCCCTGAGCTGCGTCCAGCGGCCTTTCATTTCCTGTTCGTTCATGGCCCGTGCTCCCGCTCGGCCGGGTGGTGCCGGAGGCGCGGCGCCTCCATCGGACCCCGACCTACCGACAAGCTCCGTGCCAGAGCGCACTACATCTGCCGGTACGAGGGCCCGCTCCCGCCTTCGCGCGGCGTCCACCGCGGGCCCAGGACGTCCGTCGCCTTGCAGTCGACGCAGTTCGGGGCGTTCACCACGAGCCGGTCCCCGTCGCGCTCGTAGACGCCGGCGGGGCACATGTGGACGTACATCTCCGCGGCCTCGGGGGTCACGTCCTTCCCGACGATCAGGTGGCTCGGGATGTCGTCCCGGGTCTGGTTCCCCGACTTGTAGACCGCGTCGACCTTCGAGAAGGTGAGCTTGCCGTCCGGGACGAAGGGCTCCGGCGCGGCGCCGAGCGACTTCTTCTCCGCCGCGTCCTCCTCGGTCGCGATGCGGCCTCCGAGCAGGGCACCCTTCGTGAGCGTCATGAGGCCCGCCTTGGCGCCGCCCGCCACGAAGCCGCCCTTGAAGGCGAGCCGCATGTTCCGGCGCTCCTTCAGGTCCTTCATGATGAAGCTCCGGTCCACGGCGGCGGTGTAGCCCGCCAGCGCGTCGGCCGAGACGTCCCCCTTCTTGAGGGCCTCGAAGATCTGCCGGGCCGCCAGGATGCCGGACTGCATCGCGTAGTGGATCCCCTTGAGGGAGGACACCTCCACGTAGCCGGCCGCGTCCCCGACGATGCACACCCCGTCCCCGTGACGGCGCTCGGGCACGGACCAGTAGCCGCCTTCCGGAATCGTCTTCGCGCCCCACTCGACCATCTCCCCGCCCTCGAGGTACGGGCGGAAGAGCGGGTGGAGCTTCATGCGCTGGAGCGCCTCGTGCACGTCGAAGCGCGCGTCCTCGTAGTCGAGCCCCGCCACCAGCCCGATCGCGACGAGGTCGTCGGCGAGCGGGTACATGAAGCTGCCCCCGAAGGTGCGGCCCTCGAGCGGCCACCCCATGGTGTGGATGATCCGGTCGAGCGGCCGCTTCACCTCCCACACCTCCTTCACGCCGAGGGCGAAGATCTGCGGGTTCGGGGAGCGAATGCCCTGCCAGTCGAGCCAGGCCTGGGTGAGCGGGCCGCGGGTGCCCTCCGCGAGCACGACCACGCGGGCGGTGAGATCCATCGGCGGCATCGCGTCCGCGCCCGAGGCCTCGCCGTTGCGGTCGAGGCCGGCCGGCGTGGTCCGCACGCCGATCGCCTTCGAGCCTTCGACGAGCAGCGAGTCGACCGGGAAGCCCGGGAAGACGTTCACGCCGAGCTCCTCGGCCCGCTCCCCCAGCCAGCGCACGATCTCGCAGATCGAGGCGATGTGGTTCCCGTGGTTCCGCATGGTGGGCGGGGTCGGGATGCGGGCGGACTTCGAGGAGGTGAGGAAGTACACGGCCTCCTTGTCCACCGGCCGGCGGAAGGGGAAGTCCTCGACCTTCATCTCCGGGAAGAGCTCCCGGAAGGCGACCGGGTTCACGACCGCGCCGGAGAGGTTGTGCTCGCCGAGCTGGCCCGCCTTCTCGAGCACCCCGATCTCGATCTCGCCGAGGTCGCCCCCGGCCTCCGCATCGGCGCGCACCAGGCGCGCGAGCTCGATCGCGCCCGCGAGGCCCGCCGGCCCGCCGCCGACGAACACGACGTCCATGGGGACCGCTTCGTCGTCCGGCGTATCCTCGATGATCAGACGCTCCCGGGGGAGCGGGGGCTGCGCGTCGAGCGGTCGCACGGAGTTGCGCAGGGCGCCGTTGCCCTCGGACATGATCGCTCCGGTGTTGTGGCGGCGTCGGACCCGCTTGGACGGCCGCGTGTATCGTTTCGACTCCCAGGTGTCGAGTGCCGCCGGTCTCCCGACAGACGGATAACATCGCCAAGTCCCGGCGGCCGCTCTACCCTTCCGAGCGCCGCGGACGGAGGATGCGCGCCCCATGATCGAGTCCCAGCCCACCACCCTCGGTGCCCTGAAGGCCGCCGGATACCGCAGCCGCAGCGTCAAGGAGGAGTTGCGGGAGAACCTCGTCCGCAAGCTGCGCGCAGGCGAGGAGCTCTTCCCCGGCATCCTCGGCTACGAGGAGACGGTGGTGCCGCAGATCGTGAACGCGATCCTCGCGCGCCACGACTTCATCCTCCTGGGGCTCCGCGGCCAGGCCAAGAGCCGGATCCTGCGCCAGCTCGTCTCGCTGCTCGACGAGCGGATCCCCATCGTCGCGGGAAGCGAGGTGAACGACGACCCGCTCCGGCCGATCTCGAAGTACGCGCGCCTGCGGCTGGAGGAGTGCGGCGACGACACGCCGGTCGCGTGGATCGGGCGCGAGCAGCGCTACGTCGAGAAGCTCGCCACGCCCGACGTGACGATCGCGGACATGATCGGCG
>CAZOYA010000241.1:0-5061 GCA_964583815.1 uncultured Gemmatimonadaceae bacterium
CGGTGAGGCTGTGCGCCAGATTCGGGCCGGCGACTTCGATCTCCCCGTCGCGCTCCGCCTTGAGCGTCCGGATCGCGCCCTCGAGGTCCCCCTCGACGAGCGTGGCGTTGGGGCCCACCGACTTCAGCGAGCGCGAGACCACCCACTTCGGTTGCTTGCGCCACGCCGCCGCGAAGGCTTGCTCGTCCGCATCCCACTCGGGATGGTCTTCGTCCCAGTAGCGCATGATCTCGTACATGCGGCGCCCGTACACACTCCCCGCCTGCCCCCGAACTTCCTCGATGAAGTGGCGGAAGAGCGCGGGACCGGGGGCGAACTTCATGTGATCGACGTAGCCGTCGAGGGATTGGTTCATTCCGAACACCAGCTTGGCCATGCTGCCTTCCCGTGTCGTTGAGAGTCCTGGCACGCGAGCGGTCCGGGCCCGTACCACGAGCCGCCCGGCTCATTCTCTGGGATGACCGAAGAACAAGCCATAGCCATCGATGTCCTCGATCACGAACCCCCTGAGACCGTCGTCCGTATCCGCCAGCGGCACCGAGAAGCGAAGGCCACGCGACGCGAGCTCCGCCGCGAGCGCGTCGGGATCGGGGACGTTGACGTAGGCGTCCCAACTGAAGGCTGGCGTGCGCTTGTAGTTCGGGACCGGCTCGACCGCGACGTCCCGGCCGTCCACGATCTCTCCGAGCGCCTTGAACATGATCATCGCCCCGTCGCGGCGCACGATCCCGAAGAACTCGTCGTCAGGGCTCGGACCGCGGAAGGTGACCTCGAACCCCAGCATGTCGCGATAGAACGCGAGGGTGGCCGGCACGTCGGAGACGATGAAGAACGGTGAGATGCCCGAGATCGTGGCTCTGGTCACTTGCGCATCCTCGTCGGTCGGTCGCCCGGGCGCAGCGTGACCCCGCGGCGGAACGACTACTCGCCCGGACCTCGCGTGTCCGCCACGGAAGCGGTTTCGGAGCCAGCGAGTGGAATCCTGTCGATCACGGACGTGACGAGGGGATCCACGAGGTCGCCCGGCTTGCGATCACGCTCCAGCAGCCGAGCCTGGGAGCCAGCCCTCGCCACCGCTTGCCAGCTCGGACCATGGCTTCCCGGCCCCCACAACGTGGCGACCGCGTGGAGGGCCTGCCGCTTCGTCGAGTAGTACGTCGGGTCGTCGGCGAGGAACGTCGAAACCCGCTGCAACCCTTCGCCCGTGTAGCCCGCGCGGACGTGGAGGAAGTGACTGGCTCCAACGGCGCTCAGGATCTCCTCCACGCGCTCGACGTCCACGACGCCGGCACGCTCGAAGTCCTGCAGGAGCGATGCGTACTCCTGTGCCCGGGACCGGGAGGCCAGACGCCGGGCGACCTCGTCCGGAGCGATGATCTCGATCCCTGGAAAGCGCTCGCGAAGCGCGACCACCAGGTGCTCCATGGTCCCCGGGCGGACCCATTCGGATCCGGGCTCGACCGTCGCCGGCATCACGGCGAGCACCGTAACCTCGGCCGGCTGGGAGGGATGAACCGGCTCCTGGACCCGAGTGGAGATCGGCGCGGCACATCCGGTCAGGCCAGCGAGAGCGAGTGCCAGGGCAGCGCTCGGGGCCTTGAGGTCGGAAGCCATGGTCACCTCCACGGTGCGGGTGAGCTCCTGCAGAAGCATACGGCGGGGGCCGGAGGTGTGCCACGTCCCCCGCGGCGGTCCGTCAGCGCCTCACCGCAGCGTCGGAACCGGTCTACAGATCTTCCCGGTCAGCCAGCTCTCGATCTTCGAGTTCCTGCTGGTAGAAGCTCACGGCCATGATGTCCCTGCCACGAGCGGTTCGGAAGCCTTCGCTCTGCTCCACAGCAGCGAAGAAACTGTCGAGCGTGGCGAAGTCCGTGCTCCACGTATCCTCGCCATCGATCAGGGATTCTGGGATGGCGGGACCGGATTCCGGCGGATGGAAGACGTAGTTGAGCCCGATGATTCGAGCATCGACCCACCCGTCGTCCCTCGCGTCGGCCAACTCACGACCGAAGAACACCTCCAGCACCGGAGTGTCCGTATTCGCTGCGATCACCTGGAATGTGCCGCCGCCATCCGTGACGCTACACGGTAGCTGCATGAAGACCTTGAAGATCGACCAGGCGTCTTCGAATGGGATCTGGCCGTCTTCGAATCCAGCATGCGCTGCCAGCAGCCGGAGCATCGGATCCGCCTTGGCGATATTCAGCCGCAACAGGTCATGGGGGCCGAGGTGCGCATCCGTGCTGTCGATCATCCAGCCATCCTGTGCTTCGAGTGAGTCCTTCGATCGAACCTGGCGATTGAGGTCCCGGACCGGATCAATCCATCCATCGATCCGGATGCGATGATGCGTCTTTCTATGGCCCGAGCTCGGCGATACGCCCCCAATGGACGTATTGAACTCCGAGCGAGTCGCTGCTCGACCACGCGATACGTCCCTTCCGGATCGAGGGGGCCACACGGTCCTGGTACGCGAAGCCCGGGACCGATCCCAGAAGCCGACCCGTCGCGTCGAAGACCTCCCACACCGTACTCTCCTCGCCGACCGCTTCCACCCACAAGCGGCCTTCGGTGTCCACGAGGAGATTCCTGAGCGCCGCCTTGAGATCGGGCCGCTCCATATCGCGAGGGGTGCACACCGCCGAGGGCCATTCGTCCCGGAAGGCCCGGAACTCCGCGGTTTCCCGCTCCCACTCTTCCCTCGTTACCGCAATCCCGGGCCAGTCGCGCTCGATCACCCGAGTCGTATCGCCGTCGGCCTCCACCAACGCGATCCGGTACTCCGATGACCAGGCCATGTACGTGCGGCCGGACACGGCCGGATGGGCGAGCGGCTGGCCTGTGAAGGGAATGGAGAAGAACGAGATCACACCATCCGGTCGGTCGCACCGTAGGGTGGTGACCGCCGGGCGCTCGCTCGCCAACTGCTGCCACTCTCCGGTGATGCCTTCCGGACCGTGCTCGACCCACGTGCTCCTGGCCTCACCCCCGGCCGTGCTCAGCGACCACTGAACGACGGTCGTATCGGTGAGCGGGTAGAAGCGGAGAACCGCCGGCGAGCCGCTGACCCTTCCGGGCGCCCGCCGCGTCCCGAGCCACTCTCCCTCGGGAGAGAGCTCGGCGATCCTGCCGTTGCCCAGGTCCAGGACCAGCAGCAGCTCGTTCACCCAGGCGAGCGAGTAGATCGAGCCGAACTCGCCGGGCCCCTCTCCTTCGCGACCCACCTCGATGGCCAGAGAGCCATCCGGTCGAAAGGCCTTGATGCGCGCATTGATCCGGTCCGCGATCCAGACCCAATCATCCGGGCCCGTCGTCACGCTCGAAACCCGACCGAACTCGTCCGGGGCGGGATCTCCCATCGTCGCCACCTGACCCACGGTACCGAGAGGCTCGAGGCTCCAACGTGGAGCGCGGCCGGAGTTACGGACCACGGGATAGGCACCGGACGAGTCCACGGAGGTCAGGAGGTCGTGGGGCGCGTCCGCCTCCGTGTGCCCACACGCGGCCGCGGAGGCGGCTGCAAGTAGCGCGGCTACGAGGAATGCCGGTGGGTTGGAGGTCAACGGGATGGTCGTACGCCGCTGCCGCACGAGTCACTCCACGATCTTCCAGAAGGAATCCTTGCGCGTGATCTTGCCGCGGGCGAACTCGAGGAGATCCACTCCCCTGACCTCGACCCGCTGCCCCGCCACCGAGGTGCCGGTCAAGGTCCACTCGGAGACTCCGAAGTCACCACAAACCCAGTGCTGATCGTCTCCGTAATGCACGTCCGGGATTCC
Organism: uncultured Gemmatimonadaceae bacterium; assembly: GCA_964583815.1. Classification (GTDB taxonomy): domain Bacteria; phylum Gemmatimonadota; class Gemmatimonadetes; order Longimicrobiales; family Gaopeijiaceae; genus JAWLHJ01. The sequence continues at coordinate 3,780 of CAZOYA010000241.1, forward strand.
CTCGAACCGCTTCGCCAAGCCGGCCCTGACCTCGTCCTTGCCCACGTATCGGTCGCCACGCGGCTTCGCGCCTCGCGGCATGTAAAACACGCAATCATCTGCAAAGAAACCCATGATCGAGTCCAGATCGTGGGAATTGAACGCTTCCAGGAATCTCTTCAGCAATTCAGCGTTCGGCTGCTCGGGCATCGGACCTCCTGGGTCACCGTGACTTACTACGGACTGGGCAGCTCGCGCCCATGCGGACTCATGTCCCTTCAGCGAGAGCCGTCGAAGGCGCCGTCCGATGGACCCGTATCCAACCACGGATACTATCCATCCATGCCGATCAGAAGCGTCAGCCATGCGTCGACGGGTTCTCGCGGCGTGACCCGGATCCGATCAGCGCGAGGGCCCTGGCGTCCACCAGCTGAACTTGTACGCCGATCTCGCTCCAGGGAACGAGCGAAGCTCCGCCGCGATCGAGTAGCCGGTCCTGAGGCAGTCATTGTGGAACCTTACCTCCCTTGGTAGCATACAGATGCTACCAAGGAGGTGAGCAATGGTCAGGAATGTGAAGCTCAGAAAGATGGGCGGCTCCGTGGGAGCGACGCTCCCGAAGGATCTCGCGGACCGATTCCACCTGGAGCCTGGAGACGAGGTGCTCGTTGTGGAGACCGCCCATGGATTGCTTCTCAGTCCCTACGATCCTGAGGTGGAAGAGGGATTGGCGATCGCGGCCGAGGCCCAGAAGAAGTACCGCAACGCGCTCCGGGAACTCGCCAAGTGAGTCGGGCGGAGCCTCGATGGGTTCCGCGGTTGGTGATCGAAGCTGTTCATCTGGACCAGGTCCGAGAGCATGGCGGTTTTATCGGCATCCGGGACGAGAACGCCCTCGAGTCAGCGCTGGCTCGCGCGAAGCAGCGGTGGAGCTATGAGGAGACGGCCGATCTCCCGCGGCTCGCGGCCGACTACGCCTACGGGATCAGCTCGAACCACCCATTTCGAGACGGGAACAAGCGAGTGGCGTTCCTCGCTGCCGTGATCTTCCTCAGCCTCAACGGCCTGGATTTCCACGCACCGGAGAAAGAGGTCGTGGAGAAAATGCTTTCCCTGGCCTCGGGGGAGTTGAACGAGACGAACCTCACGGAGTGGTTTCGTTCGCGCGTCCACCCACGGCCCTAGCCTCTGATCCAACGTTCCGGGATCCGACACGAAGCGGTCCTTTCGACAATGCTCGCCACCTCGCCTCCGAGGCACACGCGTTCAAGGGCCATGTAGGTGGAGCGGGCGCGAAGCGCCC
>CAZOYA010000242.1:0-5017 GCA_964583815.1 uncultured Gemmatimonadaceae bacterium
GCTTGACCACGCGCGGATGACCAGCAGCGTGGGGTGCGTCCTCATCACCGGGAACGGGCCGTCCCCGAAGGATGGCGGCTGGGCCTTCTGCTCTGGCGGCGACCAGCGCATCCGCGGCCGCGACGGCTACCAGTACGAGGCCGCCGAGGGCGAGGTGGACCCGGCAAAACTGGGCCGCCTGCACATCCTGGAGGTACAGCGCCTCATCCGGTTCATGCCCAAGGTGGTCATCGCGGTCGTGCCGGGCTGGGCCGCCGGCGGCGGGCACTCGTTGCACGTGGTCTGCGACATGACCATCGCCAGCGAGGAACACGCGCGCTTCAAGCAGACCGACCCGGACGTGGGCTCCTTTGACAGCGGCTACGGCTCCGCGCTCCTGGCGAGGCAGGTGGGGCAGAAGCGGGCGCGGGAGATCTTCTTCCTGGGCCTGGAGTACACGGCGCAGGAAGCCTTCGAGATGGGCGCCATCAACCGAGTGGTCCCCCACGCCGACCTCGAGAAGGTGGCGCTGGAGTGGGCGCGCATCATCAACGGCAAGAGCCCCACGGCCATGCGCATGCTGAAGTACGGCTTCAACCTGCCGGACGACGGCCTGGTGGGCCAGCAACTCTTCGCCGGCGAGGCCACCCGCCTCGCCTACGGCACGGACGAAGCCGTCGAGGGCCGCGACGCCTTCCTTGAGAAGCGCTCACCGGACTATGGACGCTTCCCCTGGCACTTCTAGGCCGCACCAACTATCGAGGGAACCGGTGAGCCGCTGGCATCGTCTCGGTGACATGACCCCTCGCTGGCTCGTCGTGCTCCTGCTCGCGCTCTCGGCCCTGGTGGCTGCGTGTGACGGCGGCAACGACGGCGAGGACGCCACCACCTCTCCCCCGCCGACCCTCGAGGCGTCACCGACCGCGACGCCCACCTCGACCGCCCCCACTTCGACGCCAACTGCGAGCGTCGAGGCGCCTCGCGAGCCACGGCACCCCGCGCCGACGCTCGTCGACCCCGGCGCCCTGCCGGAAGGTGCGAGCCTGTTCGTCTGGACGGGCTGCACCAGGTGCGACGCGCCCTCGGACGCGCTGCTCCGCCTCGATGCCGGTGCCAGCGAGCCGGTCACCGTCTGGGAGGAGACCGGTGGCCCCTATATGGCGCACGCGGTGGTCGACGGCGCCGACCTCTACCTCTTCGAATGCACCGTCGGGTACTGCGGCAACGTTGGCGGCAGCGAGGACGAGCCCACGACGCTCACCCTGCTCCGCTCCACCGATCGTGGCGAGACATTCGAGTCGCTCGGCCAGCGGGAGGATCTCGTGTGGGACCTCGATGGCTGGGGCATCGAGCCGGAGCAGCCCACACCCACCGTCCGCGAGGGCGAGCGCGACGGGCATTTCCTCGTCGGTGACGTGCTCCTCGACGTCCGCGCACTGGACGATCGAGGCGGCTCGCCTGACGACGGACCGGGCTACGGGATGGGCCAGCCGGTTGTGAGCGCGTCCGGCCTCATGGCGACTCGTTGGGTCGCCCGCGACGCGGAGAACAACGCGCCGCTGTCCTACCTCACGGTCTTCCGGCCGGACGGCGTCCCGCTCGCCACCTACGCGATGGACGTCACCGCCACCGCCTGGCTGGACGAGTCTCGCCTGGTCGTCACCATCCCCGTCCCCGAGCAGCCCTCGGACGACCGCATCCCCGTGATCCTCGATATCTTCGCGGGCACGCTAGCGCCACTCGCCCAGTTCGAGGCGATCCCTGGGCGAAACACCGTTGCTGGGGTGATCGGGGGGTAGTCCTCGATCGCTGGGGCCCCCTAGGGGCTTCGACTACTCGTGCTGTTCGATCTGCGCGAGGTACTGGTGGATCCAGGTCGCGGCGCGCTTGCCGTCCGCGATCGCCGTGACCACCAGGTCCGCGCCGTTCACCACGTCGCCGCCGGCGAAGATGTAGGGCACGTTCGTCTGGCCCGTGCGCGGGTCCACCTTCACCAGGCCCCAGCGGTCCGTGTCGAAGGGGGCCTCCTCCGCGAACTCCGTGTCCGCGTTGTAGCCCACCGCGATCACCACGGCGGTGGCCGGCACCGAGTACTCCGAGCCCTCGATCTGCACCGGGCGACGGCGCCCGCTCTCGTCTGGCTCGCCGAGCTCCATCTTCACCATGTCCACCGACTGCACCTTGCCCTCGGCGTCGCCGACGAAGCGCAGCGGCGTGGTGAGGTACGCGAACTCCACGCCCTCCTCGCGGGCGTGGACGCGCTCCTCCGCGCGGCCCAGCATCTCCTTCTCCGTGCGCCGGTAGACGCACGTCACGCGCTCCGCGCCCAGGCGGATCGCCGTGCGCACGCAGTCCATCGAGGTGTCGCCACCACCGACGACGACCACGTCCGTGCCGACGTATGGCCGCTCGCGCTGGTCCTCCGGCAGTTCCTCCGGGCGCAGGTTGCCGCGCACCAGGAAGTCCGTGGCCTGGTACACGTTCACCAGGTCTTCGCCCTCCGCACGCAGCGCGTTCCCCACGCCAGCGCCCGTGCCGATGAACACGACGTCGAAGCCGTCACGCTCGTGCAGTTCGGTCAGCGAGACGTCGCGGCCGATGCGGGTGTTGTTGACGAACTTGATGCCCATCTCGCGGAGCGAGGCGAGCTTTTCTTCGAGGATCTGCTTGCTCATCTTGAAGGACGGGATGCCGTAGCGAAGGACTCCGCCCGGCTCCGGCCACATGTCGTACACGGAGCACTGGTGGCCGCGCGCCTGGAGTTCCTCGGCGACCGTCAGGCCGGCCGGCCCGCTGCCGATGATGGCCACCGAGCGCCCGGTGGAGGCCACCTGCAGGCGCACCGGGAACTTGCCGATGTTCCGCCGTTCCGAGTCCGTGATGAACGACTCCAACCGGCCGATGGCTACCGGCGGATGCGCGGAGCCGTCCGGCCGGATCGCGAACCCGACCACGCAGGCGCCCTCGCAGAGGGACTCCTGCGGGCAAAGGCGGCCGCACATCTCGGGCAGCGTGGAGGTGTTGCGGAATACGTCCGCCGCGCCCTGCACGTCGCCGTCTTCCAGCAACTTCAGGGCGGCGGGGATGTCGTTGTGGACGGGGCAGGCCTGCATGCAGGGCGCGGACGGGCAGTCGATGCACCGCGCGGCCTCCACGATGGCCGCATCCATGTCCATGCGGAGGTAGGTCTCGTCGAAGTTCTGGACGCGATCAGCCGGCTTCTGCTTCGGCACCGGCTGGCGCGGAATGCTGAGCCGATCGCGGATAACGTCAGTCTGTTCGTTGGTGGTCATCGCGTGCGCCCCCCGCGCGGATAACTCATGTCCGATGTGGTCCCCATCCCACGCTCGAAGCGTAGCAGAGAACCGCCTCACCGCCGGTCGCGAAACGGTTGCGATGGCGCGGCCGGCAGTGGCTCGGCCTCTCGCGGCGCCTCTAGGCCCCGAGGGCGCTCCGGAGCGCCTGCACGCCCGCTTCGGCTTGCGCGAGACGGCTGCGGATGTGGCCCGCCACGTCACGCGCCTCTCCCCCCGCGTCCGCGAGGGCGCCCGTGAGCGCGGCGCTCAGAGCGTCGCCCGCCTCCTCGATCGCACGTGCGGTCTCCTCGCCGGCCTCGGCCAGGTGTTCGCGCAGCGGCAGTAGGCGCATCGAGAGCGCGGCATGCATCGCCTCGCCTCGACGGCGACGCAGCGAGGTGGCGTCCAGGCCCTCGGTGAGGCCGCGGCGCGTGGCGTCCAGGAGGTGCGTGACCTCCGCGTCCAGCGCGGCGAAGTGGGAGAGTTCGTGCTTGAAGGTCCAGCCCGCGCGCTCCATGTTGCGGTAGGCGCGTGTCTCCGGCAGCGTGGAGGCCACCTCGATGGCCGCGGTGCGCACCTCGCGCCACTGCTGCGCGAGGCCGGCGGCGCTCAGCTCGCCTGGATTGTCGGTACTGACCCGGGTATCGGCCATCTCGGTACGATCCCCTTCCCACGTTCGGTAGCGCTCGGGCGCGGGACGCATCACAGGGAGGTGTCCGCTGGCCTTCCGCACCATTGCCTTCAACGTGCTCCAGTGTACGGGCTTCCCCGGCGATGCTCCGCCCGAACTCGTGACTCCCGAGGCGTTCGCGAGGGCCCTCGATGCGTACGCGCCGGACGTGGTCACGCTGGCGGAGTGCCCGGAGCGGGAGACGGTGCTGGACATTGCCGCCCGGCTGGGGATGGCGTGCGTGGTCTTCCCGAGCCCGGAGCGCTGGCCGGGTGCGCTCCTCACGAAACGCCGCCTGCTCGCCGCGGAGAACTGTCCTCACCCCGCGGGCGTGCGGCCACCGGAGGAGTTCACCCGCCACTGGGGCCGCGTGGTGCTGGAGGGCGACGAGGGCGAAGCGATCGCCCTGCACTCTGTGCACCTGCACCCCTCGGACGCCGCGGTCCGGGAGCGCGAGGTGCTGGCGGTGCTGGAGGCGGTGCGCGCGGACGAACGCGAGGGCGCTCGCGTGGTGGTGCAGGGCGACTTCAACCACCGCCCGGACATGCCGGAGTACGAGTGGTGGTGGAACGCCGGCCTCTACGACACCTTCGAGCCCGAAGACCCCGGCGACGGCTACACCTACCGCGCCGACATCCCCATGGCCCGCCTCGACTACGTGTGGGTCGACCGCACCCTGGCCCCCCGCGTCGTCCGAGGCCGCCCGCTCGCAGAGCCCCCCTTCATCCCCACCGAGGCACAGCCGTGGTCGCTCTCCGACCACATCCCCCAGCTCGCCGTCATCGAACCCCACCCCGTCGAGGGCAGGCCGAGGCCCCGGCCGTAGCCGACGCGCCCCGCTCCGGGCGAACTCCCCCACCCGCTCACCCTGGAGCCTGTCGAAGGAGGTGCCCCCGCGCGACGGTCGTCCCGCAGCATCACGGGAACGCCTCGATGACGGCCAGCGGGGCCGCGCCATCGAGGCACCCCGACCGTGTAGCCGCACGCACGCTACGCCACTACGCGCGAAGTATGAGCCGAGCGAGACGTTGATCTGCGGCGGCGAAGCGCGCCGCCTTTGCGGGGGCAAAGC
>CAZOYA010000243.1:0-4927 GCA_964583815.1 uncultured Gemmatimonadaceae bacterium
GTCTGCTCGACGTTGTGGTCGGAGATGATCACGCCGATGCCGCGCTCGCGGAGCTCGGCGACGATCTGCTGGATGTCGTTCACCGCGATCGGGTCGATGCCCGCGAAGGGCTCGTCGAGCAGCATGAACTTCGGCCGCTGGACGAGCGCCCTCGTGATCTCGAGCCGGCGGCGCTCGCCGCCGGAGAGCGAGTAGGCCTTGCTCCTGCGGAGCTCGGTGAGGCCGAGCTCGCCGAGGAGCTCCTCGAGGCGGCGGCGCTCCTCCTCGCGGGGGAGCCCGAGCGTCTCGAGGATCGCCAGGACGTTCTGCTCGACCGTGAGCTTGCGGAAGATCGACGGCTCCTGCGCGAGGTAGCCGACGCCCTTGCGCGCGCGCCGGTACATCGGGGTGCGCGTGAGGTCCTCGTCGTCGAGCGTCACCTTCCCGCGGTCCGGCGGAATGAGCCCCACGAGCATGTAGAACGTGGTGGTCTTCCCCGCCCCGTTCGGGCCGAGCAGCCCCACGATCTCCCCCTGGCGCACGTCGATGTCGACGTCGTCGACGACCTTGCGGCCCCCGTACACCTTCGTGAGCCCGGTCCCCGCGAGCCGGCTGGGCTCGCGGGTCCCGAGGGTCTCCCCGCTGGCCGGGGTGACGACGGCGGTGCGGCCGATCATCGGCGCTCCTCCCCCGACCCCGCGAGGGCTCCGCCGGGGCCCGCGGGAACCGTATCGGGCGCGACGGGAACGGTGTCCGGTGCGGCCGGGACCGGGTCCGGTGCGGGCGCGTCCCCGGGCGGCGCCGGGTCCGCGGCCGGGACCCCGAGCGGCTCGAGGTGCACCCCGGTCGCCTGGCCCTGCACCTCCAGGCGGTCCACCTCGCCGTCCCGCATCACGATCGTGATCCGCTCGCCGGTCACGTAGTGCAGCGCCGGCTGCCCGGCGCCCGCGGCCGCGGACTCGGGGGCGGTCGCCGGCTCCATGCGGTAGAGGCTCCGCGCCTCGCGGATCGCCACGATCCGCTCCACGCGCACGTCCGACTCCTCCTCGGGCGATTCCTCGGGCGACCCGTCCGGCGCGGGGGCGGCGGTCGCGACCTCGTCCGCGCGCGCGAACGTCACCACGATCGTGTCGCCCTCCAGCCAGTCCGCCTGCGCGACCTCCGGGAGCTCGGCCGAGACCGCGACCGAATCCCGCGCCCTCGAGACGCTCCGGGCCCGCCCCGCCGCGAAGATCCGCTCGAGCGACTCTCCCGGCGCGAGCACCTCGAGCGAGTCGGCCGTGATCTCGTAGGCGCCGGCCACCGCGTGGGTGCGTGCCTCGGCCGGCGCGGTCCCGGAGTCCGGGCGTGGGGCGCCCGCCGGCGCCGGAGGCGGCACCGGGGCGTCCGGAGCGGGCGGCGCCGTATCCCTCGGGGCGTCCGACAGGGCCACGAGACGCTCCAGCCGCGACTCGTCCCCGAACACGTGGATCACCGGCGCCGTGAGGCGCAGGTCCTCCCCCACGAGCGTCGCCTCCTCGCGCGCGACGATCTCCCGGGCCCCCTCGGCGGGCGTGCGCAGGTCGATCCGCCGGCCCGCGAGCTCGTAGGCCCGGGATTCGATCCGGGCACGCCCGAAGAGCCGGACCGTCTCGCCGGCCTCGCCTTCCTCCTCGTGGACGAGGGTATCCGCGAAAGCCCGCACCGAGTCGTAGCGGACCCGCACGTCTCCGGTGGAGCGGAGGCTGCCGTCGACGAGGGCGATCTCGTCGCCCTCGACCACGTACGCGGTGCGGGCGGTGTCCGGGTCCGCGAGCGAGTCGCCGGGGGCGGAGTCCCCCGGCACGAGCGTCGCCACCGGGCGCGTGCCGTCCGCGGCCGTGGTGACGGTCATCGTCTCCTCGTCGCGGAAGTCCGTCCGGCGGAAGTAGACGAGGTCCCCGTGCTCGACGACGGTGCCGCCCGCGAGATCGCGCAGCACCAGGTTCCCGCTCGCCTGCAGGCGGCCGACGTTCGAGAAGTAGCGCGCCTCGTCCGCCCGCAGCGCCCGGCCGGGCTCCTCGTACCGCACGGACCCGATGAGGTGCGCGAGATCCGTCGCCGTGTACGCCGTCGCCGAGTCCGCCCAGATCTGCACGCCGCCCTCGCACACGAAGTGCGGGCGCGTCACGTGGTAGATCACCTCGCCCCCGGAGAGCGTGACCTGGCGGAGCACGTCGTTGCCGTCCTCGCCGAACGCGCACCCCTCCTGGGCGGCGGCGGGGCGCGCCGGGACCAGGGCGGCCAGCACGAGCGCCGCTCCCACCGGGAAGGCCCGCGTCCGGGACGGGGGGCGCGCGTCACGGACCCGCACGGGCGCCTCCCCGAACGTTCTCGATCCGCAGGTTGCGGAACTCGAGGTCCGACTCGAAGGACGACCCCCGCGTCACGGTGCCGTCCGGCAGCGTCTGCGTGGTCGTGCTGTCGCTCCAGATCCGCTCACCGTAGGCGTCGTAGTGCAGCTCCTCGGTGCGGATCTCGCGGTCGCTCTGGTGGACGACCAGGAGCACGTCCCCCCGGGCCACCATGACGTCGCGTTGCTGGTCCCACTCTCCGGTGCGCCCCGTGACGGTGGCGCGGGGCCGGCCGGCCTCGTCGTAGAAGACGATCCGCAGGCTCCGCAGATCGATGCGCGCCGAGTCGACGTACATGTACGCCGTGTCGGCCTCGATCCGTCCCTCGCGCACGCCGTTCGTCGTGAGATAGCTGGCCATCCCGTAGATGACGTTGTCCGCCTCGAGCGCGAGGAGGTTCTGGTCCGCGACGGGGGTCTCCTGCGGGCTCGAGCAGGCGGACGCGGCGGCGACCACGAGCGCGCCGAGGAGCGCCGGGGCGGCGCCGCGCCGGCGGGCCGGGGCCGGGCGGCCGGACGGACGGGGCGCGGCGCGCACGGTCATACGGCGCCCGACCGCATCAGGTCGTGGAGGTGGACGATGCCCACGAGCGTCCCGTCCGCCTCCACGACGGGGAGGGCCATGATCCCGTGGTCCTCCATGCGGCGCACCGCGGCCGCACCGAGCTCGTCCGGCGAGGCCGTCTTCGGCGTCCGCGTCATCACCGACTCGACCGGGCGCGACAGGAAGTCCCCGTCCCGCTCCATGAGCCGCGTGAGGTCGCCGGCCGTGACGATCCCCACCACGCGCCCCGCCTCGTCCACGATCGGCACGGTGCCCCGGAGCTCCGCGAGCGGCGCGATCGCGTCGCGCATCGTGGCCGAGCGCGCGAGCCGGGGATAGCCCTCGTGGATCATCACGTCCCGCACCCGGACGGTGAGCTTCCGTCCCAGCGCGCCCCCGGGATGGAGCGAGGCGAAGTCCGGAGCCCGGAACCCCTTGAGCTGCAGGACCACCATGGCGAGCGCGTCCCCCATGGCGAGCGCGACCGTCGTCGAGGACGTCGGCGTGAGGTTCATCGGACAGGCCTCGGCCGGCACCGAGCAGTCCAGCACGACGGCCGCGTTCCGCGCGAGATCGCTCCCGGCATCGCCCGTGAGCGCGACGATCGGTACGCCGAGCCGGCCCAGGTAGCCGATGAGCGCGCCGAGCTCGGAGCCCGACCCCGATTTCGACACGAGGATCGCCACGTCCCCCTCGCCCACGATGCCGAGATCCCCGTGCAGCGCCTCGACCGCGTGCAGGAAGGTGGCCGGGGTCCCGGTGGACGTGAGCGTCCCGGCGATCTTGCGCGCGATGTGGCCGCTCTTGCCGATCCCGCTCAGCACGATGCGCCCGGACGCCTCCGCTACCAGCCGGCAGGCACGCGCGAAGCCCCCGTCCAGGCGGTCGGGGAGCGCGAGGAGCGCCTCGGCCTCGGCCTGCAGGACGCGCCGGCCCTCCGCCACGAGGCGCGCGTCCTCCGTCGCGGCCCTCGGAGCGGCCCCGGTCTCCTCCCGCACCACGGACTCGCGCAACGTCATTTCGCGCGCGCTCCGGTGCGGGGGACGCTGCGCTCGCTCACGTAGCGCTCGATCACGTCCTCGAGGACGCCCCGCGCCTCGAGGAGGGCGTCGCAGAACTCGCGCACCGCGCCCCGTCCGCCCGGGAGGGTGCTCGTCCAGTGCGCGATCGCCCGGACGGGCGGCGTGGCGTTGGCCACGGCGGCCCGGAGCCCCACGAGGCGGAGCACCGCGAGATCGGGGATGTCGTCCCCGATCATGGCCACCTCCTCCCAGGAGACGCCCTTGCGCTCCAGGAGATCCTCCACGACGTGGAGCTTGTACGCGTCCGGCTCCTGGTGGCACTCCTCGATGCCGAGCTCGCGCGCCCGGATCGTCGTGGCCCGGGAGACCCGGCCCGACACGAGCGCGACCTCGAGGCCCGCCCACATGAGCATCCGGAGGCCGACCCCGTCCTGGATGTCGAAGCGCTTGAGCTCGACGGGCTCGCCCTCGGCGGAGGCGCCCACGTACACGCCCGCGTCCGTGAGCACCCCGTCCACGTCGAAGATCACGAGCTTCGTCCGGAGGGCGAGCTCCCGCGGCAGGGGGCGCCCGGGCGCGCCGTCCGTGGCGGCCACGCCGTCGCGGCGCACGTCCGCCGCCCCGCTCACCGCACGACCTCCCCGGCGCGCGCGAGCACCCCGCGCAGCGCCACGACCTCGGCGAGCAGGGCCTCGGCGCGGTCGAGCCGGAGCATGTTCGAGCCGTCGGACGGAGCCGACGCGGGGTCGGGATGCGTCTCGAGGAAGAGGCCCCCGCAGCCGGCCGCCACCGCCGCGCGCACGAGCGCCGGCGTGTGCTCGGAGTCCCCGCCGCTCGACCCGTCGGCCCGGCCGGGACGCTGCACCGAGTGCGTCCCGTCGAAGATCGTGACCGCGCCCGTCGCCTCCTCGAGCCGGCGGAACGAGCGCATGTCCACGACCAGGTCCCCGTAGCCGAAGACCGTGCCGCGCTCCGTGACGGCCACCTCGGGCGCGCCCGCCGAGCGGAGCT
>CAZOYA010000244.1:0-4920 GCA_964583815.1 uncultured Gemmatimonadaceae bacterium
CCCCGGCGAGCTCCCCGCGCTGCTACTCCGCCGCGAGCGCCCGGACGGGATCCACCCGGGCGGCCCGTCGTGCCGGAAGGTAGCTGGCCGCGAGCGCCACGACGAGCACGACCGCGGCCACGCCGGCGTAGGTCGGCGGATCCAGGGGCTCCACCTCGAACAGGAAACCGGCCAGCACGCGGCTCCCGACGACGCCGCCGATCAGGCCGATGAGCGTTCCGATCCCGGCCTGCCGGAGTCCCTGTCCGACGATCTCGCGCACGACGTCGCCGGCGTGCGCGCCGAGGGCCATCCTCACACCGGTCTCCCGCGTACGCTGCGCGACCGAGTAGGCCACCACCCCGTAGATGCCGATCGCGGCGAGCAGGAGCGCGAGCGTGGCGAACCCCACGACCACGAGCGCCCGGAAGCGCGGCTCCTCCACCGAGCTCCGCACCACGGCGTCGACCGGGCCCGCCCCGTCCAGCGGGACGTCGCGATCGAGCGACCACACCGCCGCGCGGGCGGCGGGAACGAGCGAGCCCGCCTCGGGTCCCGTGCGGGCGACGACGATCATCGACTCGACGGGCGCCTGCGCGTAGGGCACGTAGAGCTCCGGCGCGGGCGGACGGTCGAGGCCGTGGTGCCGCACGTCGGCCGTGACGCCGACGATCGTGATCCAGGGACCCGGACCGCTCCGGAGCATCAGCCGAACCTGGCGTCCGATCGGATCCATCCCCTGGAGGACGTCCCGCCGGAACGCGGCGTTGACCACCGCCACCGCCGGTGCGTCGGCCGCGTCGCCCCCTTCCAATCCGCGCCCCGCGAGCAGCGGAATCGACATGACCTCGAAGTAGCCCGGAGTCGCCACCCGACGGTCCACGAGCGGAGGCTGCGCGGCCGAGGCCGGGAGGTCGCGAGCCTCCACCCCCACCAGGACGTTGCCCCCGGCGAGCGGCAGACGGTTCACCGCGGCGGTGCGCTCCACGCCGGCCACGGCCCCGATCCGCTCGACCGCGTCGGAGAGGAACGCGGCGCGGGCGTCGGCGGCGGCGTAGCGCTCCCCCACCATCGGGAGCGGGACCTGCAGCACCCCCTCGGCCCGGAACCCCGGATCGACCTGCACGAGCTTCAGGAAGCTCCGCCCGAGCAGTCCCGCCCCGACCAGGAGCATCACGGCGAGCGCGACCTGGATCGTGACGAGCGCCCGGCGCGTCCGGCCCCCGCCCCCCGTGCCGCGCGCGCCCTGCCGGAGCGCGTCCGTGCCCGCCGCCGCGGTGGCGTGACGCGCGGGCACGAGGCCGAACAGCAGCACCGTCCCGAGCGAGAGCGCCGCCGCGAAGGAGGCCACGCGCAGGTCCACGTGGAGCTCGGCCGAGGGCGGCATGCCCGGGAGGCTCGCCGCGCCGACCGTGACCAGGAAGACGCGCGCCATCGCGAGGCCGGCCGCCCCGCCGAGGACCGCGAGCACGAGGCTCTCCGTGAGGAGCTGTCCGCCGATCTGGGCCGGCCCCGCCCCGAGCGAGCGCCGCACCGCCAGCTCCCCGGCCCGTGCGGTCGAGCGCGCGAGCAGCAGGTTGCCCGCGTTCGCGCACGCGATGAGCAGCAGGAGCGCCGCGCCGCCGAAGAGGATCCACGTCGTGCGCCGGGCCGCCTCGCTGACGACGTCCGCCAGCCGGTCGGCCCGGATGGTCATGCCCCCGCCGTCCCGCCCCTCGACGTCGGGGAGGGTGGGGCCGACGCGGGCGAGCTCCTCGGCGACGGCGGCGGGCGACATCCCCTCCGGGAGGCGGGCCACCACGTTCATGACCGGCACCATCCGCAGCTCCGCGTACTCGTTGCGCGCGAACGGGAGCCAGAGCTCGGCGGTCTCCTCCCCCGCGCTCACGAGCGACGCCGTGATCGGCATCGGCAGGTCGCGCACGACGCCCACGATCGTGTAGGGCGCGCCGTCGAGGCGGAGCGTCTGCCCGGCGAGCCGCGCGCCGTCCCCGAACTGGCGCGCCCAGAAGCTCTCGCTCACCACCGCCGCCGCGGGGCCGCCCGGCACGTGCTCGGCCGGCTCGAAGAGCCGCCCCTGCAAGACGGTCGCGCCGAGGGAGCGGAGGAGCCCGTCGCTCACCCAGGCGGCCACGACGAGGCGCGGCTCTCCGGAGCCCGTCAGGGTGAGCTCCCAGCTCGGCGAGAAGCCCTCGATCGCCTCGAGCGTCGTGACGCGCTCGCGCAGGTCGGCGAGGTAGGGAGGCCCGAGCGGCTGCGGCCCGAGCTCCGGATCGACGCTGCCGACGAGCACGAGCCGGTCCGGCTCGGGATAGGGGAGCGGCCGCAGGAGCGCGGCGTCCACGACGGCGAAGAAGGACGTCGTGGCCCCGGTTCCGATCCCCAGCGTGAGCACGAGCGTGACCGCGAGCACCGGATGACGCGCGAGCTGGCGCAGGGCGAAGCGGACGTTGCGCAGGAACGCGCGCCCGGCCCCGTCTCCTCCCCGACCCTCCCGCCAGGCGCTCACGCGCTCCAGCGGACCGTTCCAGAGCACGTCGGTCACCGCCCGCACGATCCAGAGCGCGAGGGGGAGCCTCCCACGCCCCCGGGCCTCCGCCGCGCGGACGCGGAACGCCTCCACCATCCCCTCCTCGTAGCGCTGCCGGAAATCGGCGGAGTAGGCGCGCAGCAACCGGCGGTAGGCGGTCGCGAGCCGGTCCGTGGACCCCTGCGCGCCGCTCACGACGGGCCTCCGCGGTCCTCGATCAGTCCGGCCGCCATCGCCGCGCCCACCTGCGCGCGGAGGCGCGCGGCCTCGGCGGCGGCCACCCTGCGACCGAGCGGGGCGAGGTGGAAGTAGCGCGCGGGCTCGGAGCCTCCCTCGCCCTCCGTCGTGCGCAGCAGCCCCTGTCGCACCAGCCGATCGAGGGCCCGGTAGAGCGTGCCCGGGTTCGGACGCAGTCGGCCGTCCGTGCGTCGTTCGATCTCGAGCATCACGTCGTACCCGTGGCGTGCGCCCTCGGTCACGGCGAGGAGGATCTCGAACGCCATCGGCGTGAGCGGGAGGAAGCGGTCGACCGCCCCGTCGTCCCCCCGGGCACCGACCCCCGCCTCCCCGTGCCTGCTCCGCGGGCCCGCGCCCGCGTTCCGCTCGTCCTTCGTCCCCGTCATCTCCGCGCCCTCCCGCAGGCCGCATCCCATCCGATGATCCGCCGAGGACCATGCCTGCGGTCCCGGCCGATCCGTTGTTTGCCCACGGCACATATTACTTGCCCGAGGCAAGTACGACAAGCCCTCGATTTCGCGGCATTCCCGCATCTGGCATGGGATGTGAATGGAGGACGGAGCGAGCGGCCGACCGCACGAGCCGACCTCGCGCGGCGGCCCCGGAGGATCTGGAGAAAGCCCCGGCGGGGCATCACCCGGTCGCGACCCCACGGGGCCGTGCGGCCGACCGAAGGAGGGAGACATGAATTCGCTGACCAGAGGTGGCGTCCTGTTGCTCGGTGCGCTCGCCGGGATCGGCCTCGGAGCCGGCGAGGCCCACGCGCAGGTGGGCCTCAAGGCCGGCCTGTCGCACGGCTCGATCTCGAACACCGGCGTGCTCCCGGGTGACCTGGGCGGACGGACCGGGTTCGCCGCCGGTCTCTCGTTCGGGACGGGGTACGAGACGCCCCTGGGCATCGGGATCGAGCTGCTCTACGCACAGCGGGGCTCGGAAGAGCCCAACAACCCGAGCTCGCGCGAGCTGGACTACATCGACATCCCGGCGTACGTCCGGCTGGCCATCCCGGCCGAGAGCGTGCAGCCGTTCGCGTATCTCGGTCCGCAGGTCTCCTTCGAGGTCGACTGCAGCACGGTCGACGACGACTGTCCGGACACCGGACGGCCGACGACCACCTACGCGGGCGTCGTGGGCGCCGGGGTGCGTCTCGGAACGGAGCTGGGGATCACCATCGAGGCCCGCTACATCTACGGTCTGACGGACCTCGACATCGAGACGATCACCGACGAGGACAGCTACGAGGATCGCTCGTTCGTGATCCTGGCCGGGATCAGCTTCTGACGGCCCCCTGAAGGCTCGCCGGCCGGGCCGGGGCGCCCCCGGCCCGGTCCGGTGGGCTCCTCGGCGGGCGTGCGGCCGACGTCCGCACGCCCGCCGATGCTACTTCAGCACCTCCCGGAGCACCCTCCGCACGTCGTCCGCGTGAAACGGCTTGCGGAGGATCGTGGGCGGAGCGTCCTCCCCCGGCAGCGCCGCCGCGCCCTCCTCGGTGGAGCCCGTGACGAGGACGATCGCGATGTCGGGGTGCCGCTCCACCACGCCCGGGACGTACTGGGCCGGCGAGAGGCCCGGCATGTGGTGGTCCGTGAGCAGGAGGTCGATCGGGCCCGGATGCTCCTGGGCGATCTCGACGGCTTCCCGCCCGTGGCTCGCCTCGAGCACACGGTGGCCTTCGCGGACGAGCAGGCGCCGCAGCGCGGCCCGCACCGCGTCCTCGTCGTCCACGATCAGGACCGTGCGGCCCTCCACGGTGGACTCGGATCGTGCCCGCGCGGCCGGCTTCCGCACGGCGCGGGTGCTCGCGGGCAGGTTGATGCGGAAGGTGGTCCCGCGACCCGGAGCGCTGGTGACGTCGACGATTCCGCCCATCTGCGACACGATGCCGTAGACCATGGCGAGGCCGAGCCCCGTCCCCTTCCCCTCCAGCTTGGTCGTGAAGAACTGCTCGAAGATGCGCGCCTTCGTCTCCTCGTCCATGCCGTGGCCGGTGTCGGCGACGTCGAGCCACACCCAGACGGCGTTCGGGTCGGCGCCGAGCGTGTCGGAGGTCACGTCCCGCGCCCGCTGCGTCCCGGTGCGGAAGGTGAGGACGCCGCCGCCCCGCTCCATCGCGTCGCGCGCGTTCACGGCCAGGTTCATGAGCACCTGCTCCATCTGCCCCGGGTCGGCGCGCA
>CAZOYA010000245.1:0-4857 GCA_964583815.1 uncultured Gemmatimonadaceae bacterium
GGGCGTCCGCTCGCCGGTATCGACGCGCGCCCGAATCCAGCTCGCGAGGCGCGCGGCGTCGTCCGCCGCGATCGCGCGCCGGTTCGTCGCCTCCGGGGCGACGAAATGGTAGAACACGCCCTCCGGCGCCTCCACGAGCGGCGGCCGCGCGTGGAGCGGCTCGAAGGCCGCCTGCTCGGCCGTCGCCTCGTCCGGGAAGAACGCCTCGCCCCGGAAGAGCCCGTTCACGAGATCGCCGACCGGCGGGCGCGAGCGGAAGTTCGCCGTCAGCTCGAGCACGGCTCCGAACTCGCGGAAGCGCGCCTTCACCATCTGGTAGAGCTGGATGTCCGCACGACGGAAGCGGTAGATGCTCTGCTTGGGATCGCCCACCACGAAGAGCGCGCCCGGGCGCGGCACGGCGGAGCGCCAGTCGGCCCCGCCCTCCTCCGACGGCTCCGAGGCGATCAGCATCATGATCTCGGCCTGGAGCGGATCGGTGTCCTGGAACTCGTCCACGAGCAGGCGCCGGTAGCGCGTTCCGACCTCCCGGCGCACCCCGGCATCGCCGCGCAGCAGCCCCGCCGCGAGCACGAGGAGGTCCTGGAAGTCGAGGCGCCCCGCGCGGAGCCGGTAGTCGCGGAAGGCGTCGGCGGCGCGTCCCGCGAGCCGGATCGCGAGCGCGTAGCGATGCTCGTACCAGCGCGCGAGGAGCCGGTTCGCCTCGCCGTCGCCCACCGTGAGCGCGTTCACGTCTCCGGCGTATTCCTTCGCGAGGGCCTTGTCCTTCCACCGCTTCTGCGTGATCCGGTGCCCGTTGGGACCGTCCTTGCACACGATCGCGAGCGCGTCGAAGAAGTCCGGCGCCTCGGCCCACCCCGTCACGTCCCGGCGGAAGCGGAGCCTGCGCACGCGCCGCTGCAGCGAGTCCCAGTCGCCCTCCGGCGCGCGGTCGGGCATCAGCTCCGAGCCCCGGTCCACGAGCGCCGAGATACGCGCCCGCACGCGCTCCACCTCCGCGGCCGGCGGGGGGTCCACCGCGTCGGCGACGAACTCGACGTCCGGGTTCTCGACGAGCTGCGAGAAGAGATCGTAGAGCGAGGACACCGAGAGCCCCGCCCGGGCGAGATCCTCCAGGACGGGATCGCTCTCGCGGGCGAGCCGTTCGAGGTACCCCTCCCAGAAGTGACGGCGGAGCGTCAGGCGCTCCTCCGCCGCGAGCTCCTCGAAGGCGGGATCGAGCCCGATCTCGAGGGGACGCTCGCGGAGGATCCGGCTGCAGAAGGCGTGGATCGTGCCGATGAAGGCACGGTCGATGTCGCGGAGCGCCTCGTGCAGCCGCGCCTGCTCCTCGGGATCCGCGGGCTCGCCTCCGCCGGCGGCGTCCTCGTGGAGCTTCGCCTCGAGCCGCGCCTGGAAGCGCTCGCGGAGCTCGGCCGCGGCCTTCCGGGTGAACGTCACCGCCGCGATCTCGTGGATGCGCGCGGTCCCGGTCGCGAGGAGCGCGACCATCCGGCTCACGAGCGCGGTGGTCTTGCCCGATCCCGCGCCGGCCTCGACGAGGAGGTTCGCCTCCAGATCCGCCTCCACGCGCTCACGCGCGCGGGCATCGGGAAGGGGCAGCGGGAGGATCTGGGGACCGGTCACGCGCGCAATCTGGGCGCCGGCCCCCGGCGGGGGAAGGTTCCCGCCGCGTCGCCTCTGGCCGGGCCCGCGGACGACCGCTACGCTGCACCCCCGTGCCCGCCGGCGGCACGGGCGGGACACCCACCGGGCAGGCGGACCCATGCGGACGAGGCGAGAGGGCGGCGGGGATCGGAAGGGGACGGGCGCCGTCCCGGCGGGGACGGCGCCGACGGCCACCTCGACCGGCCCGCAGCTCGCCCGGCCGCCCCTCGAGCCCGTGCCCCTGTCCGAGGTCCACGCCGCGCGCGGGCGCATCGGACGGACGGTCCTCCGCACCCCGCTCGTCCGCCTCGAGGGCGGCACCGACCGGCCGCCCCTCTGGCTCAAGCTCGAGTGCCTCCAGCCGATCGGCTCCTTCAAGCTCCGGGGCGCCGCGAACGCGCTCGCCCTGGCCGACCGCGCCTCGCTCGCCCGCGGCGTCTACACGGCCAGCGCGGGCAACATGGCCCAGGGCGTGGCGTACGGGGCGCGGGCGCTCGGGATCCCCTGCCGGGTCATCGTGCCGGAGGGCGCGCCCCGGGCGAAGCTCGAGGCGATCGAGCGCCTCGGCGCGGCGCACGTGCCGGTCCCGTTCGACGCGTGGTGGGAGGTGCTCCGCCGCCACGGCCACCCGGACGAGGAGGGCCACTTCGTGCATCCCGTCGCGGATCCCGGCGTGATCGCCGGAAACGCGACGATCGCGCTCGAGATCGTCGAGGACCTGCCGGACGTCGACGTGGTCGTCGTGCCGTTCGGGGGCGGAGGCCTCGCCTGCGGCATCGCGGCCGCGCTCGCGGCGCTCCGGCCCTCCGCGCGCGTGCTCGCCGCCGAGGTCGAGACGGCGGCGCCCTTCGCGGCCTCCCTCGCGGCCGGCACGCCGACGAGCGTGCGGCGCACGCCGAGCTTCGTCGACGGGATCGGGGCGAGCGGCGTCCTGCCGGAGATGTGGCCGATGGCCTCGCGGCTGCTCGACGGGTCCGTCGTGGTGACGCTCGAGGAGGTGCGTGCCGCCGTGCGCGATCTGGTGCGCGAGGCCCGCGTGGTGGCCGAGGGCGCGGGCGCCGCGGCGCTCGCCGCATGCCGCCGGATCGCGCGCGAGGGCGAGCGCGTGGTGGGCGTCGTCTCCGGAGGCAACCTCGATCCGGAGGTGCTGGCGGAGATCCTGATGGACGGCGCCCGGCCCGGCTGACCGGTCACCGGCCCGGTCCCCCGACGGCCGCGTCAGTCCTCGAAGGAGCGCACCTTCTTGAGGTGCGCGAAGTCGCCCGTCAGGTCCATCGCCGCCTGCTCCTTCGCCCAGCTCGCGAGCGGGGAGCTCACCCCCCAGGTCGTCGTGCGCGCCCGGCACACCGCGGCATAGTCGCAGAACCGGCAGTCCTCCGGATCGTCCGTGGGGACGAAGCGCCCCGCCGCGACGCCGTCGAGCATGTGCGCGAGCAGCTCCTCCAGCCGCGCCGCGGTTCCCGCAGGATACACGAACACCTCGTGCTCCCCCTTGAGAGTCGGGAAGTGGTACTCGCCGGCCTCCACCGGAGCGCCCAGCGCCGCCTCGACCGCCCGGGCGTAGATCGCGTGCTGGAGTCGCCGCCCCCGCGCGAAGGCCGCCCGGTCGAAGCCCCGAGCCGCGCCGGTCTTGTAGTCGATCACGCGGATCCCGTCGATCCCGGCGTCGTCGATGCGGTCGACCACCCCGTGCAGGAGGAGCCGCCCTTCGCCCACGCGCAGCTCGAGGGGCTCGGCACCGTCCATGCCGAACGACCACTCGAGACGCATCCAGGGGGCGCCCCGCTCGCGGATCATGCGCACGAAGGAGCGCACGTCGTCGCGCAGCGCGGCCGTCTCCCGGCGGAGCGTCCCCTCGCCGGGCTCCGGCAGCTCGTCGCGGAGGTGCGCGGCCGCCCGGTCGAGCTCCGCGAGCGCGAGCTCCTCGAGCGCGGCGTCCCCCACGGCCATGCCGCGCTCCCGGCCGAGTCGGAGCGTCCGCTCGAAGACGCGGTGGAGCAGCGAGCCGCGGGCGAGCGGATCGAGCCAGCGGTCGGGATCGGGAACGGGGTCGTCCGGCGGCCGGAGGTCGAGCACGGAGCGGTGCAGGTACCGCAGCGGGCAGGCGCCGAGCGCCTCCAGCCGGCTGCTCGAGAGGACGCGGCCCGCGCGGCGCGGGTCGACCTCGTCCGGCCGCGGGCGCACCACGCCGTGCAGCGGGCCCGGCATCCCGTCCTGGCGCTCCTCCCTCGCCCGGAGCCCCCGATCGAGCCGGGGAAACGCGCGCCGCACCGCCGCGAGGCCGTCCCGCAGCACCGGCCCGTCGCCGAGCGCGCGCATCCACACGTCGTCGCGGTCGAGCGGCGGGCGCCGGGCGTCGGGGACGGGCGAGACCACGCGCCCGAGCGCCTCCTCGAGGTCGCGGAAGGTCGCGCGCGCGTCGCCGCCCGCGAGCCGTAGGGCCTGCAGGAGCAACGGCGAAGGCGGCAGGGCCCGCGCCTCCGAGGCGCTCCACGCGCAGTGGCTCAGGGTGAGGGTGGCGCGGACCCGCGCGAACATGGCGGCCACGCGGAACGCCCGCTCTCGCATCACCTCCGTGGAGAGGGGAAGCTCGGGCGAGAGCGCGCGCCGGTCCGCGTCGAGGAGGAGAGGATCCTGGCCGCCGCTCCCCGGGAAGCGGTCCGCGTCGAGACCCACGAGGAACACCGCCTCGCGGCCGCTGAAGCCCCCGTGCTCCAGGTCGGAGAGGTGGAGGCAGCCGCCGGCGGAGGTCCACGGGGCGGCGTGGACGTCGTCGGAGTCGCCCGCGCGCTCGCCCGGGACCCGCACCTCGAGATGGCTCCCGAGGATCGCCACGGCCGCCCGGAAGTTGGTGCGCCGGCGGAGCGTCTCCTCGACCCGCCGCAGCACGGTCACGACCCGCTCGCGCGCCACGCGGTCCGGACCGTCCTCCGGCGGAACGCGCCGGAGGAACGCGAGCAGACCCGCCGCGAGCTCCGCCGGCGAGACGGGCTCCCCCGGCTCCGTCGGGCGGTCCGGCACGTTCGGCGTCGCGCGGAGCGCCGGAAAGAGGATCGAGCGGAGCGCCCGGAGCTCGGCCCGCTCGCGCTCGCGTCGGCGCTCGAAGGCCTCGGGATTCGCGCGGGGCCCCGGCTCGAGGCGGTCCAGGGCGGCCAGCGCCTCCCGGATGCGCGTGCGGTACCGCCGCCGGCCCCACCCGATGCGGAGCGC
>CAZOYA010000246.1:0-4807 GCA_964583815.1 uncultured Gemmatimonadaceae bacterium
CTCGACGTGCTCGTGGTCGACATGCCTCCGGGCACCGGCGACGCGCAGCTCTCGCTCGTCCAGACGATCGACGTGGACGGCGCGGTCATGGTGACCACGCCCCAGGAGGTGGCGACGGGCGACGTGCGGCGCGGCGTGAAGATGTTCGAGCGGGTGAACACGCGGGTGCTCGGGGTGGTCGAGAACATGAGCGGCTTCGCGTGCCCGCACTGCGGGGAGACCGTGGACGTGTTCGGGTCCGGCGGCGGCGAGCGCCTCGCCGAGGAGATGGCCCTCCCGTTCCTCGGCCGCGTCCCCCTCGATCCCGCCGTCGCCCGGGCCGGCGACCAGGGCGCGCCCACCGTCGTCTCCGCCCCCGACTCCCCCGCCGGCGCCGCGCTCCGGAGCGTGGTCGAGCAGGTCGAGGACCAGCTCGCCCAGGGTCGGGTCAGGGTCTAGCCGGAGCGGGTCGAGCCGGGAGCGGCGCAGCGAAGCCCGAGCCCCGGCACGGGGGGCCGGCGGCGGGGCAGCGGCCTGCCCCCGCCCGACGAGCCGGTCGAAGGGCGGGGCCGCGGCGCGGTGGCCCGACGACGGCTTGGGTGCCGAAGGCACCCGAGCGAAGCCGGCCTACCCGGCCCTCGAAGACCTACCAGGCTGGCCGGCGCAGCGCCCCGACGAGGGCCACCGCGCCGCGCCCGCGCCCGGCGCACCCCTCATTCCCCTTCCAACCACTTCCGGTCCGCCTCCGTCAGCGAACCGCTCCCGCGCGCCTTCTGCACGAGCTTCACGACGATCCATCCCACGAGCAGGACGGGCGCGACCTTGAAGAGCAGGAACGTCGCCAGCCCGATCGTGAGGGAGAAGACGATGCCGAGGATGCTCAGCACCACTCCGGCCACCACCAGCGTCACGAGGCCGACGGCGAAGAAGGTGAGCAGCGAACCGATCATGGGGTACCCCCTCGTTCAGCGATCCTGGTCCATCCACACGATCGTCACGCTGCCGAACGCAGCCTCGAGATCGATCGTCACGCGCCGCTCCGCCTCTTCCCAGTCCAGGGAATACCAGGCGTCCCCACGGCGCACCATCTCCTGGGGATCGAACGACGTGAGGAAGCTCTCCTTGCGGAGCCGCACGCCGAGCCCCTGCGGGATCCTCAGCTCCAGCGAGCCGAGGCCCATCTCGATGGAGAGCGTCGCGTCACGCCGCCAGGATCCGCCCAGGCCGACGGTCACGCTCCCCACCCCCGCCTCGATGTCCAGGCGCTCGGCGCCGAGGTTGCCGAGCCCGGCGAGGGTCACGTCCGCCGCGCCCACCTCGAAGGTCGCGCGGTCCATCGTGCGCGGGTTCGGCTCCGAGACGTCGATCCGCGCTTCCGATGCGCCGGTCGAGAGGTCGAGCGATCGCAGGCTGAGCCCGCCCAGGTCGATGTCTGCACGGACCGCGCCGAACTCGAGATCCAGGTCGAGCGGCACGCCCCGCCCCAGCGCGAGCGTGAGCGCCGCCTCGTCCCGGCTCTTCCCCAGCGGGAAGCGGTCGCCCGTCGACCGCACGCCGAGCCGTGCCCGCCTCTCCGTGTACTCCGCGAGCGGCTCCATCCGGTCCGCGTCGTAGCGCAGGTTCATGCGGTAGACGAGCGGGTCGTCCGTGGCCGAGAGCCGCACGCGCCCGGCGCCGTAGCGGACGTCCACGCGGACCGGCTCGGTCGACTCGATGCGGCGCGAGGCCGTCATGTCCCGCCACGTCTGCGCCGCCAGGCGCGCGTCGGGCAGGAGCACCGACGCGAGCAGGGCGAGCCCCGCGAGCATCCCCGGCCGGAGCGGGGTGCGGCGCGTCTCAGACATGGCCCTCTCCCTCGCCCGCGTCCGAGGCGACCGCGGCCTCCCAGGCCTCGTCGGGGTCGAGCGGCGAGGCCCACGTCTCCCGCTTCCGGCCGCCCCGGGTGAGGAGCACCGCGCCGAAGCCGA
Source organism: uncultured Gemmatimonadaceae bacterium (assembly GCA_964583815.1). GTDB lineage: Bacteria > Gemmatimonadota > Gemmatimonadetes > Longimicrobiales > Gaopeijiaceae > JAWLHJ01. The sequence continues at coordinate 1,947 of CAZOYA010000246.1, forward strand.
CCTGGACGACGACGAAGGTGAGCAGCGCGCCCGCCACCTTCAGGAGCGCCTCGAGGAAGCCCAGGAAGGGGGCCATCGAGACCACGTCGGCCGCGATGCAGGCGAGCATGAGCCCGATGATGCCCGCCACGGTCGTGTGCAGCGCGTTCGAGCGGGAGATCCAGTCGGTCCACGCGTAGCCGCTGTCCGCCAGCCACTCGCCGACGTTCTTCGCCACCGCGAGGTAGCCGACGAGGCCCGCGACGCCCACGGCGATCGGGAAGAGCGGGATCCAGGCGATCGCCACCGGAATGCCCACGATGGATACGACGAGCGCGACCGCGCCCAGGATCCAGGCGGGCAGGAGCAGGACCGTGCCTGCCACGCCGACCATCGCGGAGCGGCCGGGCGAGCGCCGCGCCGCCTCCGAGATCACCTCGACGTTCTCGCCGGCGAAGGCGAGCGCGGCGGCCGTGACCACGCCCAGGACCACGATCAGGAACGCCTTCTGGATGAGCCCGCCGATGCCGCCGAGGATGGCGGCGAAGGGGGACAGGAAGGTGAAGCCGTCCCGCTCGGCCCGCGCCGCCCGACGGAGCTCGCCGCGCAGGTCGTCGCGCACCTCCGCCTCCACCTCGGCCCGGATGCGGTCCCGGAGGTCGCGCACGTCCGTCCGGTCCTCGTCGAGGATGTCGACGGTCCCGCCGCCGACCTCGCCGAGCGACCGCAGGATGCGAGCGTCCGCGACGCGGAGCTCGCCCGTGATCCGGCTCCCCTCGAGCAGCTCGACCGAGCCGTCCACCACCACCAGGTCGCCGTCGATCTCGCCGGCCACGCGCGCGCGGCCGCCGAGGACGACCACGGTCCCCGACACCGACTCGCCGGCCGGGACCTCGAAGTCCTCCTCCACGTGCACGCGGAGGTCCGAATCGACCCCCGCGAGCGCTTCCTCGACGAGACCGAGATTCACGACCGAGCCGGTCAGGATCCGGGTGAGGAGGTCGCGCGTGCTGTCCGATACGGCGCTCGGAGCCTCGGAGGGAGCGCTGGCGGTGACGGCCTGCTCGAGGGCCCGGTCGAGCGCGGCGGCCGTCTCGGCGGCCGGCCCGGGCAGGTCCTCCGGGGCGCTCCAGTCGCGGAGCGCCGCGGCGAGCGCGCCGTTCTCGAGGGCGACGGCGTCACCGAGGAGGGCACGCCACTCCGCGTCCAGCGCGCCGCCCGGCTCGAAGGAGCCGAGTCGCTCGCCGTCGAGGGTCGCCACACCCTCCCGGAGGGAGACCTCCAGCCGGCCACCGTCGGAGAACTCCAGCGCCAGGGCGGCTTCGCGCGGGCCGACGGCGATCTGCTTCGAGACGACCGGGCGCGTGTCCGCGCCCGCCGGTGCCTGCCCGGCGAGGTCGCCCGGCAGGAGCGCCAGCGCGAGGAGGATCGGGAACGTGAGCGCCTTACGCATGCTTGCGGTTCGCCGCGGGGGCGAGGAAGAGGTTTCGTACGAGCACCCGGAGCGCGAGCGCCACGAGCACCGTGTAGACGGCCGCGAGGGCGGCGATGGCGAGGGGGGCGGAGGCGAGCGCCGACCATGCCGCCTCCAGCCCGGTCGTGCCCGCGGTCCCCGCGACGGCCCCGGAGAGGCGGGCCCACATGGAGGCCGCCAGGTCCCCGAGCTGCCACCACACGAAGGACGCGAGCGCGGAAGGGGTGAGCGTCGAGCTCGAGAACACCGTCCACAGCACGAGCGCCACGGTGACCGCCGGCGTCACGGCGGCGCCGGACAGCGCGGCCCACGCGCGGCGGCTGCGCGGCACCATCCCGCGTGCGAGCCGGAGCGACGCCGCGGCGAGCGCGGGCACGAAGCTCCGGGCGGGCACCGGTGCCGTCGCCTCCGCGGGCACCCGCACCTGCGCCATGACGGCGTCGGCGAAGCCCTCGCCGGGCGCGTGGCGGGGGAGGCGGCCGAGACCGCGCACGAGCCCGGTCCACGCCTCCGCCTCGGTCCGGCACGACGCGCAGGTCTCGAGGTGCCGCGCCACGTCCCGGGCGCGCCGGCCCGGGAGGGCGCCGTCCGCGAGATCCTGGAGGATCTCCGCCTCCGGGTGCCCCGTCGCGGAGCTTCCGGCCCACGCCCGCACGCGGTCCCAGGCGCGGGCGGGGAGGGGGCGGGGCTCCGGCACGCGGACGCCCTGGAGCACGCGGGCCGCGAAGCCCTCGTGCGGGCGGAGCGTCGGGAGCGCGTCGAGCTCCTGGAACACGAGGCTCCACGCCTCGAGCTCCGAGGCGCACCGGCGGCAGGCCCGGACGTGCTCCTCGACCTGCCGGCGCTCGCGCGGGTCCAGCGCATCGTCCAGCAGCGCCTGGAGCCGCTCGGCCTCCGGATGTCCCGTCTGATCGCGTCCGTTCATGCTGCCCTCACCGGGTCGTGTGCCCGACCGGCCCTACGCCCGCGGGGTCCCGGAAGTTTCGGGGCCCCTTCGCCGTGGAGACCGGACCGCGCGCTCACGATTGCAGGTGCGCGAGCCGCTCTTTGAGCTCGGCGCGCGCGCGGTGGAGGTACGTCTTCACGGTGCCCAGGGGCACCTCCATGATCTCGGCGATCTCGTCGTACGCGTAGCCTTCGACGTGCCGCAGGAGGATCGCGGTCCGGTACTCGTCGCGGAGCGTGGCGATGGCCTCCTCGATCTGGCCGCCGAGCTCCCGGTTCTCGACGTACTCGTGCGGGGTCTCGTCCTCGGAGCGCACGGACAGGCTCGTCCGCTCCCGCTCCTCGGCGGTCGCCGCGTGCGGGGAGCCGTCGATCGAGACCGTGTCGATGCGCCGCTTCCGCAGGTGATCGATCGTGTGGTTGTGCGCGATCTTCAGGATCCAGTTGCTGAACTTGTAGCTCG
>CAZOYA010000247.1:0-4695 GCA_964583815.1 uncultured Gemmatimonadaceae bacterium
AGCGACCCGGTCACCGCCACCAGGTCCGCGATCAGCCCCCGGTAGTCGAACCCGGTCCCCGGCCGCTCCGTCGGCACCGTCACGACGCTGCCGGGTCCGGGCTCCGGCCAGCTCGACCAGAAGAGGAACTTGTCCCGGAGCTCGGCGCTCCCGTTCGCGTAGCGCACCGACGTGCGGCCCTTGTCGGCGTCGTGCCGGAGGCCGCCCGCGTTCTCGAGGTAGTAGTCGAGATCGGCCCCGGGACGGTAGAGCACGGTCACGGGCGAGTTCACGGCGCCCCGGACCTCCACGGTCGGCGAGTAGATCGGGATGTGGAGGGAGTCGCCCGGCTCGAGCACGATGTTGTCGCCGTTCGTCGGGCTCTCCAGCGCGGCGGGCAGATCGATGTTGATGCGCCCGAGGTTCCGCTCCCGGCGGTAGAGGCGCGCGCCGTCGGGGTAGGCGGTCGGAAGGAGGCCCCCCGCGCGCTGGATCAGGTCCACCACGCGGTCGTCCTTCGTGTGCAGCGTGTAGCTGCCGGGGACGGGCACCTCGCCGGTGATCGTGACCTCCCGCTGCATCTGGAAGTCGGGCTGCAGCAGGATGTTCACCTCGTCGAAGGGCCGGAGCTCGAACTCCGGGGCGGTCCCGGCCGGCGGGAACGCCACGCCGGCGGGGCCGTCGAACGCCTCGCCGTCGTCGCCGGGCCGGACCAGGTAGCTCGAGTCGAGGGGCACGCGCAGGAGCTCGGCGAGCTCTCCCCCGTCGCGGTCGTCCGGCAGGCGGGACACCTCGGCCTCCCGGAGGTCCGCGCCCACGATCGGGCCGCGGGCGAGCTCGACCACGTCCCGGAGCGTCATCCCGGGCCGCCAGGGGAAGCGCCCCGGCGACTGCACGCGCCCGCGCACCGTCACGAAGTAGCCACCCTGGAGCCCCGGCAGCCCGTCCACCACGATCGAGTCGCCGTCCTGCAGCCCCACGGGCGGGATCGACACCCCGCCGAGGGTCGTGGGATCGGAGTGGTCCGTGGAGGGCGCGAGCGCCAGGTCGATCGCCGCCCGTGTCGTGAGACCCGGCCCCCGCTCGGCGGGGGCGAGCACGCGGTGGATCGTGATCCGCTGCCGCCGGGCATCGGGCGAGAAGCCGCCCGCCGCCGTGAGCACGTCGATCAGGTCCTCGCCCGCGCCGAGCTCGTAGCGCGCCGGGCGCATGACCGAGCCCACCAGGCTCACCTGCGCCCCCCGGAGCGGGACGAAGACGATGTCACCCTGCTCGAGGATCCCCTCGTCGCCGGCGTCGCCCCGGAGGAGGTACTCGTAGAGGTCGAGCGAGCCGATCTCGCCGTTCCGGTGGCGGATCTGCACGTCGCGGAGCGAGCCCAGGTCGGTCGGCCCGCCCGCGGCGTACAGCGCGTTCAGCGCCGTGGCGACGGAGGCGAGCTGATAGGCGCCCGGCTGCAGCACCTCGCCCATCACGTAGATCTGGTTCGTGCGCAGGCGCGAGACCGTAATGTCGAAGGTGGTGGTCCCGCGATCGATGCCGGAGTACGCCCGGGCGAGGCGCTCGCGGAGCAGGCCCCGGAGCCCGTCCAGCGTGAGGTTCGCCACCGAGATCTGGCCGATGTTCGGGATCACGATGTAGCCCTCGCGCGTGACCTGGAGCTCGTAGGCGAGCTCGACGTCGCCCGTGAGCACGAGCACCATCTGGTCGCCCGCGCCCAGCCGGTAGTTCGGCGGCACCGGGCCGGACAGGAGGGGCTGGAACTGGGTGGTGGCGCGCCGGAACTGCTCGACGCCGAAGATCGGGAGCCCGGGCGCCGCGCCCGGTGCCAGGCCCGGCGTCCCGGCCGCGGCCAGCGGCGGGGGCTGGAGGCCCGTGACCGGCGTGAGCTCCGTCACCCCGTCCGCGTTCACGGCCGTGAGGCCGAGCTCGGAGAGCGCGGCCGCAACGTCCGCCGGGCGCGCGGGTGACGCGGGCGATCCCGAGGCGAGGAAGGCGTCGAGGCTCGTCGCGGGTATGCCCGCCGCCCCGAGCCGCATCCGGATCTCGCTGTCGGTCATCCCCGACTGGGCGAGCCGCTGGCGGACGAGATCCGGGTTCTGCTGGATCAGCCGCTGGATCTCCTGGGGCGAGGGGATCTGCGCGTCGACCGCCTTGGGCGGAAGCACGGCGAGGGCCAGCAGGAGAAGGGGGGCAATCCGTGTCATGATGATCGCGGCGCCGGGCGTGAGCGATGATCCGGACCTGCAAGGGGCGTCAGAACGCCCCCGTCCGGCGGAGCACGGCGGGCAACGTCCGCAACAAGATCTGCATATCCAGCCCGAAGGACCAGCGTTCCACGTAGGCGCTGTCGAGCTGCACCACTTCCTCGAAGTCGACGATCGAGCTGCGGCCCCGTACCTGCCACAGGCCGGTGAGGCCGGGCTTCACGGCGAGCCGGATGAAGTGATGGTCGTCGTAGTCGGCCAGGTCCGACGCGAAGAACGGCCGGGGCCCGACGAGCGACATCTGTCCGAGCCAGACGTTCACGAGCTGCGGGAGCTCGTCCAGGCTCCAGCGGCGCAGCAGGTGACCCACCCGCGTGATGCGCGGGTCGTTCGGGATCTTGAAGAGCCGCGCGTCGCCCGTGTGGTTCAGGTGCGCGAGCGCCGCCTTCTCGGCGTCCGCGCCCACCCGCATCGTGCGGAACTTGATCATCGGGAAGAGGTGTCCCGCCCGGCCGACGCGCTGCTGGACGAAGAACACCGGCCCCTTAGAATCGAGCCGCACGAGCGCCGCGATCAGCAGGAAGAGCGGCGCGAGCAGGAGGAGCAGGACCGTGGAGCCCACGAGATCGAAGACCCGCTTCACGAGCGCCTGGCCGGCCCGCCCGGCCGGGAAGGTCAGCTCCATCAGGCGGAGGTGCTCGCCCTGCATGGGACGCGGGCGGCTCGCCATCATGATGGCCTGGCTCCGCACGGAGAGCACCTTGCAGCCCGCCACGGCCGCCGCCTCGACGACCGTCTCGAAGGTTTCGCGGGCGACGGTCTCGCACAGCACGACCGTGTCGGTCTGGGTCTCCTGGAGCACCTCCCAGATCGCGGCCGGATGGCCGAGATGGTCCTCCACGTCGACGCGCTCCGAGAGCCAGCCCAGCGAGCGGACGCCCGGCCACGACAGCACGGCCGTTCCGGCCGTGAGCCCCTCCTCGGTGTGCGGATCCCCGACGAGGATCACGCGCTCGCCCGAGCGGGTGCGGGCACGGTACCGCAGGACCCGCCGGTGGAGCAGCAGCCTCGCCACCACCAGGGCCGTGCCGACGGCGGCCACCACCGCGATCCAGTGGAGCAGGGTCCACGACGGGCCGCGCACGTCGATGGACTGCCAGAGCGCGATGCCGGCCCCGAGCGCCACGCCCTTCAGGACAAGGCCGGGATTGGCCCAGCGCTCCGCCGTCCCGTAGGCGCCCACGAACACGAGCCCGACGATGATGGCCAGGTGCGCTCCGGGGCCCCCGAAGAAGCCGTACGGGAAGAACCCGGCGACGGCCGCGGGAGCCCAGCTCGCGGCGCGGAGCGCCTGGAGCAGCTCCGAGGCCGCCCACAGGAGCGCGACGTCGAGCGTGCCGAGCACCGTGATCCGCCGCGTCGCCCGCACGAAGTGCCGGCGGATGTTCTGCGAGGCGCGCGCCTGGACCTTGAGGCGCGGATGCGACTCCTCGAGCGCGGTTTCAAGCCCGACGGGCGCGACGGAAGGCGCGGCCGGGGGGACCGCAGCAGGAGAAATCATGGCCCGAAACTACCTACATGACGGATATACGCAATCGTTTCCTTCGGGCGCCGCCGGGGCGTCCCCGGGCGCGTCCCCGGCGAGGTCCCGGCGCCGCCGGTCCGCAGCGACCTTTTCCCGCCGAACGGTGTTCTAATCGCGGTCCCTTCGTTTAGCTTTCCGGGCTGAGGGCCGGAAGGTCCGCCGTTGTCCTGGCGCCGGGTTTCCGCCGCCGCCGAACCCCGAGGTCGGTTTGTTCAAGTCCGCCATCAAGTCGCTTCTCGGCTCCCGCCACAAGCGGGAGGCGAAGAAGCTCCAGCCGCTCGTCGAAGAGATCAACGAGATCTACGAGGGGCTCGCGTCCCTCTCCGACGAGGAGCTGCGCGGGAAGACGGACGAGTTCCGCGGCCGAATCCAGGAGGCGACGGCGGAGCTGAAGGAGCGGATCGAGGGGCTGAAGGACCAGAAACGGCACAGCCAGGACCCCGGGGAGCGCGAGCGGCTCTCGCTCGAGATCTCCGGGCTCGAGAAGGAGCTCCTCGACGTCATCGAGGACACCCTCGACGACATCCTGCCCGAGGCCTTCGCCGTCGTGAAGGACGCGTGCCGCCGGCTCGTCGGCACGGAGGTCACGGTCACGGGGCAGAAGCTCACGTGGGACATGGTCCCCTACGACGTCCAGCTCATCGGCGGCATCGCGCTGCACGACGGCAAGGTCGCCGAGATGGCCACGGGCGAGGGGAAGACCCTCGTGGCCACGATGCCCCTGTACCTGAACGCGCTCGCGGGGCGGGGCGCGCATCTCGTCACCGTCAATTCCTACCTCGCCCAGCGCGACGCGGAGTGGATGGGGGCGATCTACGGCTTCCTCGGGCTCACGGTGGACGTCATCGACCTCCACCAGCCGGGCTCTCCGGAGCGACAGGCGGCGTACTGGGCCGACATCACCTACGGCACGAACAACGAGTT
>CAZOYA010000248.1:0-4678 GCA_964583815.1 uncultured Gemmatimonadaceae bacterium
CGTCCTCGCGCACCTCCGGGGTGGCCGTCGCGGTCAGCGCCAGGACGGGACAGGAGAGCGCGTCGCGGAGCCGTCCGATCCGGCGGTAGGAGGGCCGGAACTCGTGGCCCCATTCGGAAATGCAGTGCGCCTCGTCCACGGCCAGCAGCCGCACGTCGAGGGCGGCGAGCTCGCGCCGGAAGCCGTCGAGCTCGAGCCGCTCGGGCGCGACGAAGAGCACGTCCACCCGCCCCGCCCGGGCTTCCGCCAGGACCCCGGCCCGTTCGGCGGCGGTGCGGGTCGCGCTCAGGTAGGCGGCCCGGAGCCCGCCCTCGAGCGCCCGCCGCACCTGGTCCTCCATCAGCGAGACGAGCGGGGTCACGACCACCGTGAGCCCGCCGAGCGCCAGCGCGGGCACCTGGTAGCACACGCTCTTCCCGCCTCCGGTCGGGAGCACGCCCAGCGCGTCGCGACCGGCGAGCGCCGCGCGCACGAGGTCCTCCTGGCCGGGCCGGAAGGAGGGATAGCCGAAGTGGCGCTGGAGGATGGCCCGGGGGTCGGCGTCCATGGAGGAGGATCACCGCGGGCGCGGGGCGGCGGAATGGCGGAACGGGCGGGCCTGGTCCGCTCAGGCGGCGTCCGGACCCTCCCAATCCCCGTCGTCCTCGTCGGCCCCCTCGTCGCCCTCGTCGCCCTCGTCGCCCTCGTCCTCGAGCTCGTCGTCCTCGAGCTCGTCCGCCACGCCGGCCCGAGCGCCGGGCAGCAGGCGCATCGTCATGCCGAGCGCCAGAACGCCGATCGCGATGCCCGTCATCCAGCGGTCGTTGAAATAGATCCCGGCCAGCCCGAGCACCGCACCCACGCTGAAGGCCCGCACCTTCCACTCCAGGTAGCGATCCGAGCGGCGCGAGCGGTCGAGGAGCACGGACCGGGCTCAGCCCCTGGCGCGCTCCAGGAACCGCCGCACGCCCGAGCGGCACTCCTCGGAGCCGCGCGCCTCGACGTTCACCTGGGCGCCGAGCTCGATCCCGTCCTCGAATCCCTCTCCGTCGAGGTCGTAGAGCAGACCCTTGGTGAGGCTGACGGCCCCGGGAGGGCGGCGCGCCAGGTCCGCGAGATACGCGGAGGATTCCTCGTCGAAGCGGTCGTCCGGGTGGACGTGCGTCACGAGTCCGATCCGCTCCGCTTCCGGCGCGCCGATGCGGGCGCCGCGCACCACCAGGTCGAAGGCGCGCGTCTCGCCGACCTTCCGGCGCAGGATCGCCATGACCATGGCCGGGACGAAGCCCAGGTGCACCTCGGGGTATCCGAGCTCGGCCGTCTCGGCCGCGAGCACCACGTCGCACGCGGTGGCGAGGCCGCACCCGCCGGCCAGCGCCCGTCCCCGGACGAGCGCGACAACCGGGCGGGGGTGGCGGCGCATGCGCACGAACAGGTCCCCGAGCGAGCGGGCGTCCGCGAGGTTCTCCTCGGGCGAGAGGGTCGCGATCCGCTCGAGCTCCGCGAGATCCGCGCCGGAGCAGAAGTCCCTGCCCGCCCCGGACAGCGCGACCACCCGCACCTCGGGATCGGCTTGGGACCGCGCGAGCGCCTCCTTCAGCGCCTCGACGAGCTCGCCGTTGAGGGCGTTCCGCTTGTCCGGCCGGTTCAGCGTGAGATGGGCGATCCCCTCCCGCACCTCGTAGAGGAGGACCGGGGCGCTCACCCGTAGCGCTCCACGCTCCAGTCCGCCGGCACGAGGCCCCGCCCGCGCACGGCCCGGGCGACCTCGTCGGGCACCTCGATCTCCATCCTCAGGATGGCGGTGCTGAAGACCTTCCCCTGAGCGTCGTTCATGAGGGACATCGTCCCTCCGCCCCCGAGCGCGCCGTGCAGGAGGAAGTTGAGCGCTCCGAGGTTCGGGAGCTCGTAGCGCTCGACGTCGCCGAGCACCATCTCCCCGAAGTGCGCCTTCACGCGCTCCGGCGTGAGCTGCTCCGCCAGGAGCCGATAGTGCTCGGCCTCGTAGGCGATCACGCCGACGTTCGCCGTGTCGCCCTTGTCGCCCGAGCGGGCGTGGGCGAGATGGACCAGCGGGACCTTCGTCATACCTCGCGTCATACCTCGATCACCTCCACGCGCAGGTGCGGCTCGACCGCCTCCTTCCGCACGAGCGCCGGCCAGTACGCCATGATCTGCTGGACCCGCGGGCGGCCGCCCGCGAACCCGGTCACGGAGGGAGGCCCGGTGAGCACGAGCGGCGCGATCTCGCGGGTGAAGCGCTCGACCGCCGCGCGGTCGTCCGAGCGCACGCCCACGCGGAGCTGCACCTCGGGGAGGTCCGGCGGGGGCGGGCCCACGAGCGGCCCGTGGGTGGAGTCCCACCCCACGAGCTCGGTGCGGATCTCGTCGAAGGCGAGGCCCAGCCGGTCGAGCCGCTCCCGGAGGATGCGGTCGGCCGCGTGCGCCTTGGCGGCGGCGTCGGGCCACGCGTACGTGAGGGTCCCGGTGGCCTTCCACCCGGACGCGTAGGCGATCGACACCTTCAGGAACTCCGTCGCCGGGCCGCCCCGGATCCCGTGCACGCGCACGCGGTCCGGACCGTCCTGCTCGAGGCGGATCGTCGTGAAATCCGCGACGACGTCCGGCGTGATGTACTCGCTCGGATCGCCCATCTCGTAGAGGATCTGCTCGGCCACGGACGCGCGGGTGACGCGCCCGCCCGTCCCCTCGTGCTTGGTCACCACGAAGGTGCCGTCCTCCGACACCTCCACGATCGGGAAGCCGACCTCGGCCATCCCCGGGATGCACCACCAGTCCACGAGACAGTTGCCGCCGGTGGCCTGGGCGCCACACTCGTTGATGTGCCCGGCGACGACGCCCGCCGCGATGCGGTTCCAGTCGTCGCGCGGCCAGCCGAACTCGTGCATGAGCGGGGCGTAGGTGAGCGCGGTGTCCGTGCTCCGGCCGGTGACGACCACGTCCGCCCCCTGCTCGAGCGCCCGCACGATGGGCGCGGCGCCGATGTAGGCGTTCGCGCTCTCCACCTGGTCGCGGATCTCCGCGAGCGGCGCGCCCGTCTCCATGTTGCGGAGCTCGTGTCCCTCGGCGAGCAGCCCGTCGAGCCGGTCCATGAGGTCGTCGCCCGTGACGAGGCCGATCCTCGCGCGGCCCGCCACGCCCGCCGCGCGTCCCGCCTGCACGAGCGCCTCGGCGCAGCCCCGCGGGTTCACACCTCCGGCGTTCGTGACCACCCGGATGCCCTTCTCCGCGCAGGCCGGGAAGATGCGCTCCATGAGCGGCACGAAGTCGCGGGCGTAGCCGCCCTCGGGGTCGCGGGCGCGCTGCTTCTGCATGATCGACATCGTGACCTCGGCCAGGTAGTCCAGCATGAGGTAGTCGATCGGTCCCCGCTCGACCTGCCGCACCGGGGCCTCGAGATCGTCGCCCCAGAAGCCCTGTCCGCTCGCGACGCGCACCGTGCGGTCGGCGCTCATCGGGTTCCCTCCGGTAGGTGGAACGCCCCCACGTGGGGGCCGTCGTTGTTGCGCGCGGCCCGGAGGAGCAGCCCCAGCGCGGGGCGAAGCTCCTCGGGCAGCACGATCTCGTCCACGAAGCCGCGGGCCGCGGCGAAGCGCGCGTCGAGCTGACGGTCGTACTCCGCCCGCACCTCGTCCATCCGCGTCGTGAGGTCCTCGTCCGGCACCTTGCCCTCGGCCTTCAGGCGGTCGAGCTGCGCGCTGAACAGCGCCATGACCGCGCTCTCCCCCTCCATGACCCCCATGCGCCCGGTCGGGAGCGAGAGGATGAAATCCGGGTCGAAGCCCTGCCCGGCCATCGCGTAGTAGCCGGCGCCGGAGGCGTGGTTCAGCGTGAGCACGAGCTTCGGGACGGTGGCCGTGGCCATCGCCTCCACGAACTCGGCCCCCGCCCGGATGATCCCGGAGTGCTCCGCCTCCGTGCCCACCATGAAGCCCGACACGTCCTGCACGAACAGGAGCGGCGTGCCGTGGCGGTTCATCGTCTCGATGAAGTAGGCGACCTTGCGCGCGCTCTCCGTGTACACGATGCCGCCGAAGCGCGGCGGGCCGCCCTTCGCGTTCCGGATCATCCCGCGCGCGTTCGCGATGATCCCGACCGGGATCCCGTCGATGAAGCCCGTGCCGCAGATCATCTCGGCGGCGTGCTCGGGCTGGAACTCGTCGAGGCCGTCCCCGTCGAGAATGCACCCGAGGACCTCCCGCATGTCGTACGGCTGGCGGTGATCGTCGGGGAGGAGATCGTAGAGGTCGAACGCCGTGCGGGCGGGCGCGGTCGGGGCCTGCTCCTCGCGCACCGTCTCCCTCGGCAGCTCGCCCACGAGCCGGCGGAGCTTCTCGAGACAGGCGCGGTCGTCCTCGACCATGTAGTGCGCCACGCCGCTCACCTGCGTGTGGACGCGCGCGCCGCCGAGCTCCTCCTGGCCGACCGTCTGGCCGGTGGCGCCCTTCACCAGGTTCGGACCGCCGAGGCCCATGAACGAGGTGCCGTCCACCATCAGGATCACGTCGGAGAGCGCCGGCAGGTACGCGCCCCCCGCGATGCACGGGCCCATCACGGCCGCGAGCTGCGGGATCCGCAGGTAGCGGCGCATGATCGAGTTGTAGTAGAAGATGCGCGCGGCGCCGTACTGGCCCGGGAAGACGCCGCCCTGGTAGGGCAGGTTCACCCCGGCCGAGTC
>CAZOYA010000249.1:0-4624 GCA_964583815.1 uncultured Gemmatimonadaceae bacterium
ACGGCCCCGAGCAGCACGAGTAGACCCGTGCCGGCGTCCTGCACCAGGTCGTCGGCGAGCGCCAGGGCCCGGAAGCCCATCCCCGTGTTGGTCTGCGGGAACCGCTCCTCCAGGCGGCGGCCGAGCTCGCGGATCTCCGCGCCGGCCGCTTCCAGCGTGGCGCCGTCGGCCAGGCGTCCGATCACGCGCCAGGAGAAGCCGCCCCGCGACGGCTCCGCGTTCTCGGGGGGCGGGACGGCCATCCACAGCTCGGCATTCGGGATGAAGGGCGGCCGGAAGCCGTCCGGCATCACCCCGACGACCTCGTAGGGGACGTCGGAGAGCGTCATCGTCCGGCCGATCACGCCCGGGTCCGCGCCGAACACGCGTGCCCAGAAGGCGTGCGCCAGCACGATGCGTCCGGGGGCGCCCGGCCGGTGGTCCTCGGGTCGGAAGGTCCGCCCGAGCGCGGGATCGACGGCGAGGACGCGGGAGAGCATCCCCTCCGTCACCTGCGCGCCCACGAGCTGGCTCGGCTCGTCCGTGTCGGTCCACGAAGGCGCCCAGCCGCCCCACGCCGCGGCGGCGTCGAGCGCGGCCGCGCCGTCGCGCAGGTCCCGGAAGTTCGCGTACGAGAACCACTCGTCCTCGGGGCCGCCCCGCCGCGTGACGTCGGTCCAGAGCACGACGAGCTCGTCCGGCTCGGGGAACGGCAGCGGGCGGAACAGGATCCCGTCCACGACGCTGAAAATCGCGGTGTTGACCCCGATCCCGAGCGCCAGCGTCGCGGTCACCACCGCGGTGAAGACCGGGGTCGCCTTCAGCGTCCGGAGCGCGTACCGGAGGTCCACGCGGAGCGCGTCGCGCCACTCTCCCATCCTCATCTTCCTCTCCCTCCGCTTCGTCATCCGCCTCATCCCGTCCTTGACCCGCCCCACGTCGCCGAAGCGGCGCACCGCCTCGGCCTCGGCGTCGGCCCGCGACCACCCTTCGGCCACGAGCGCCTCGACGCGGCGCTCGATGTGGAAGCGCACCTCGTCGTCGAGGCGGGCCTCGCGGTCCGCCTCCTCCGCGGGGAGCCGGAACGCCCGCCGGCGTCCCTCCTCCGACCCGCTCCCTCCCGTCCTCCCCATCCGCCCCCTCAGCTCCATGGCTTCAGCCCGTCGGATCCTCCGACAGTGCCCGATCCACCGCGCGCGCGTAGCGGCTCCAGGTCTCCCGCTCCTCCCGGAGCTGGCTCCGGCCCGCCTTCGTCAGCCGGTAATACTTCGCGCGCCGGTTGTTCTCGCTCGTCCCCCACTCGGCCTCGACCCAGCCCTTCGCCTCGAGGCGGTGGAGCGCCGGGTAGAGGGTTCCCTCCTCGACGAGGAGCGTCCCGTCCGTGGCTTCGCGGAGCCACTCGGACACCGCGTAGCCGTGGCGCTCCCCCCCGGACAGCGCCTTCAGGATCAGCAGGTCCACGGTGCCGCGGATCAGGCTCAGGTTGGCATCGCCCACGGGATCTCCAGGCAATGTGGGTGGAGCGGGAAGCCCGCACCGGGCGCCGGGCACACGTTCCCGGTCGCCAGGCCCGCGCTCCCCTCGGGTTGCAAGGGCAATATGCCGGACGGTGCCCTCGGGTTGCAAGGGGAGGCTGGCCCGCGCGCCCGGAGGGCACGGTCCGGCCGCGCGCGCCGCCCTACAGCGTCCGCCGGAAGCGCCGGACGGCGAAGACCACGCCCCCCGCCGCCATCACCGAGAGCACGGCGAGCTGCGGCCAGAGCTCCGCGAGCCCCGAGCCCTTGAGGAACAGCGCGCGCACCACCTCGAGGAAGTGGCGGAGCGGGTTGGCCAGCGTGAGCACGCGGAACGGCGCCGGCATCGTCTCGACGGGATAGAGGAAGCCGGAGAGGATGATCGCGGGGAGCACGAAGAGGAACATCGACAGGAAGGCTTCCTGCTGCGTCCGCGAGATCGTCGAGATGAAGAGCCCGAACGAGAGCCCCGCCACGATGAACATGCCCGCGGCGACGAGCAGGGTGAGGGGTGAGCCGCGCAGGGGGACGTCGAACCAGAGGAGCGCGACCGCGGTCACGAGCGCGAGCTGCACCGTGGCCACGGCGGCGACGGGGATCGTCTTGCCGAGGATCAGCTCCGTGGCCGTGAGCGGGGAGACCAGGAGCTGCTCGAGCGTGCCGACCTCGCGCTCCCGCACGACGGCGAGCGCGGTGAGCAGGAGGCACATCAGCAGGACGATCACGCCGATGACCGCGGGCACGTTGTACACGCGCGATTCGAGCGACGGATTGAACCAGGCCCGGGTGTGCAGCTCGACGCCGGGCGGAAGCGGCGTGCCGGAGCGCGCCGCCACGCGGGCCCCGAGCTCCTGCGCGATCGTCGCCGCGTAGCCGGCCGCGACGGTGGCGGTGTTGGAGTTGGCGCCGTCCACGAGGAGCTGGACGGCCGGCGCGCGTCCGGCCGCCAGGTCCGCGGCGTACCCCGGCGGAACCTGGAGTCCGACCTTCGCGCGCCCCTCGTCGAGCGCCCGGCCGAGGGCTCGCGGATCGTCCGAGCGCCCGACGACGCGGAAGTAGCCGGACGCGGTGAAGGCCTCCACGAACGCGCGGGACGCCGCGGTGCGGTCGTGGTCCACCAGGAACGTCGCCACGTCGCGGACGTCCGTGTTCACGGCGTAGCCGAAGAGGAGGAGCTGGATGATGGGCGCGCCGAAGATCATCCGCTTCGACATGGGATCGCGCAGGAGCTGGCGCAGCTCCTTCACCACCATGCGCCGGATGCGCAGCAGCGACCGCGCGCGCGCCCCGCTCACCCGGGGAGCTCCTTGCGGAAGACGCGGGCGGCGAGCCCGAGGCCGAGCAGCGCGTACGCCAGCATGAGCAGCGCCTGCGGCCAGAGCACGTCGATCCCCACGCCCTTGAGGAAGATCCCCCGCGTGACGGTCACGAAGTAGCGCGCGGGCACGAGGAAGGTGACGCCCTGGAGGACGCGCGGCATGCTCGCGATGTCGAAGAGGAACCCCGACAGGAGGAGGGCGGGCAGGTACGTCGCCACCATCGCGACCTGCGTGGCGAGGAGCTGCGACTTCACCGCGGCCGAGATGAACATCCCGAGCCCGAGCGCGCCGACGAGGAAGAGGAGCGTGAGGACCGCGAGGAGCAGCACGCTCCCGTGCAGGGGCGTGCCGAAGATCGCGACGCCGGCGGCCACGGTGACCGCCACGTCGAGGAGCCCGATCGCCAGGTAGGGGAGCAGCTTGCCGAGCACGACCTCCAGCCGCCCGACCGGGGTGGCGGCGAGCTGCTCCATGGTGCCCCGCTCCCACTCGCGCGCGATCGTGAGCGCGGTGAGCATCGCGGCGATGATCGACATGATCACCGCGACCAGCCCGGGCACGATCATGTGCCGGCTCTCGAGGCTCGGATTGTACCAGGTGCGCGCCTCGAGCCGGATCGGCGGGGTCGCCCTCCGCCCCTCGCGCACGGCGTCCAGCGCGTGGCGGGCGACGATCGCGTCCGCGCGGCTCTGGGCGATCGTGGCGGTGTTCGCGTCGCTCCCGTCGAGGAGGAGCTGCACGCCCGCGCCCCGCCCCGAGCGGAGGTCGCGCGCGTAGCCGGCCGGGACGACGAGCACGCCGTTCACGTCGCCGAGCACGAGCGCGCGCGTCGCGTCCCGTTCCGATTCCGGCCGTCCGGCCACCCGGAAGGTCCCGTTCGCGACGAAGGCCTCCACGAGCGCCCGGCTCGCGGCGGTCCGGTCGTGGTCCACCACCGCGACCGGGATGTCGTCCACGTCCCAGGTGATCGCGTAGCCGAAGAAGAGCAGGAGGAGGAGCGGAAGCACGAACGCGAGCGTCATGCTCCGCGGATCCCGTCGGAGCTGGATCCACTCCTTGCGGGCCATCGCCCGCAGCCGGTGGAGATCCATGGTCCCTACCCGGGCGCGGCGCCGCCCTCGGCGCGCACCAGCGAGACGAAGACGTCCTCGAGCGACGGATCGACCCGGTGCACGTCGTGCGCGCTCCGGCCGGCCTGCTCGAGCGCGCGGCGCACGGCCCGCGCTCCCGCGTCGGCGTTCTCGACGGTGACGTGCAGGCTCCGCCCGAACATGGCCGCGTCCAGGATCCCCGGCACCCCCGCGAGCGCTTCGACGGCGCCCGCCGCGTGATCCGTGCGCACCCGCAGGATCGGCTCGACGACGCGCCGGCGGAGCGCCGCCGGGGTGTCCAGCCCGATGAGCCGCCCGCGGTTCATGAGCGCCAGGCGGTGGCAGTACTCCGCCTCCTCCATGTAGTGCGTGGACACGAGGATCGTCGTCCCGCGCTCGGCCATCCCGTCGATCAGGTCCCAGAAGCGACGCCGCGCCACCGGGTCCACGCCGGACGTCGGCTCGTCGAGGAAGAGGATCGGCGGCTCGTGCACCATCGCGCACCCGAGCGCGAGCCGCTGCTTCCAGCCGAGCGGGAGCGCCTCGGTGCGCCGGTCCGCGGCGTGCTCGAGCCCGGCCATGGAGAGGATCCAGTCGCGACGCTCCCGGTAGCGGGCGCCGGTGACCCCGTAGAGTCCCGCGAAGAGCTCGATGTTCTCGGCCACCGTGAGGTCCGTGTACAGCGAGAAGCGCTGCGACATGTAGCCGATCGACCTCCGGA
>CAZOYA010000250.1:0-4589 GCA_964583815.1 uncultured Gemmatimonadaceae bacterium
CTTGTCCCGCTCCCCCTCGACGCGCGCCGGCTCCCTGGCGCCCTTCCCGGCCTCGATCCGGTGCTCCTGGGGCGGGAAATGGAACCGGTGGATGAGCGAGCTCTTCTCCGTCCCCATGATCCCCGCGTAGCGGAGTCCGGCGAGCGGCTTCGTCTCCTCCACCAGCTCGTCCACGGAGAGCTCCCGCAGGCGGAAGTAGTCCCACCAGGCGCTCTTGTCCTCCCGCCGGTGCCACTCGAGGAGATGGGCGGCCAGCCACCGGACCTGCGCGGCCCCGTCCCGCTCGTCGCGCTCCTCGGAGACGCCATCGAGGAGCGCCTCGAAGAGCGCGCGCGTCTCGTCGAGCACGCCCTCGTCTTCGGCGTCGCGGGGCTCGGGCGGGAGGGGCCGGGGGACGGGTCGGCCCTCGCGCGCTTCGAGCTCCACCCGGAGGCCTTCGAGCCAGTCGCGGAGCGCCCGCGTGCTCACGCAGTCGTCGCGGTTGTATCCCTCGACGACGTCGGCCCCCTCGAGCGCGGCCGGCTCGCGCGCGCCGAGCGCGAGGGCGTGCTCGAGGCGGTGCCGCACCGGGTTCGCCTCCTCGAGCGGGACGCTCCGGGTGAAGCCGTAGTGCGGCTCGAGCGCCTTGATCGAGTAGCTCTCGACCGAGGCCCGGACGCTCTGACGGACCACCCGGTGGAGGTCCACGAAGACCTCCCGCTGGAGCAGACGATCGAGCGCGTCCGTGCCGACCCCGTAGCGGCCGACGAGCCGCTTGAGGGCGGTGGTCTCGTAGTGCCCGAAATGATAGACGTGCGCCCCGGGGTGGGCTTCGACCCACGCCTCCGTCTCGGCGAGGAAACGGGCGAGCGCGTCCTTCTCGGAGTCGGGTGAGACGGCCCAGGTGGAGCGGTAGCGGTCGCGTGTGTCGGAGATCCCCCAGAGATATTCGAGCCCGTCCTCGTAGGCGTGATCGGCACCCTCGAGGTCGAAGAACCGGTCCTCCGGGTGGGGGAGCGGCAGCGCCGCGAGGCCGAGCGGGCGGCCGCCGGGGTTCTCCTCGAGCGGGAGGATCTCGTGGACGGGCGCCCCTCTCCGCCGCCCCTCCAGCTGGACGCGGGCCTGCTCGCGGATCCGCCCGAACGAGGCGGCCCGGAGCCCGTGGGGAGGCGGGTCGAGCGGGTGGAGCGCGAGCGCCTCGAGGGTAGGGACGCCGGCCGCCACGAGCGCGCGCCTCTGGTCCCGGTGGATCCCGGCGACGAGCGACAGGTGGTCGGCCGCGACGCGCTCGCCCTGACAGCGGGCGCGCCACTCGCAGACCTGGCAGAGCTCGGCGGGCTCGGGCGCCCGGGGGAGCGCTTCCGCGCCGGGCGCGGCCTCGAGGTGCGCGTCGAGGCGCCGCTCGAGCGATCGATGGTACGCGGCGAAATGCGCGAGCCGGAAGGTGACGAGACGCGGATGCGGCCTGCCCAGGTAGAGATGGACGTGCTCGGGAGCGGTGGCCTGCACGCGGGTGAGCATCGACGAGTAGACGCACGTCTGGAGCAGCGCTCCCGCCTTGGCCTCGCGGGCGAGCTTCGCGTCGACGACCTCGTAGGACCAGGAGCCGAGCGCGCTCGGACGGTCCACGCGCAGGAGCACGTCCACGAAGCCGAGCCACCGGCCGTCGAAGAGCGTGCCCTGGTGGATCACGTCCGCCCCCTCGCGCATCGCGGCGAGCGTCTCCGCGTGGCGGCGCCGGTAGCCGTCCGGGTTGCGCTCCTCGCGCGCGAGCTCCGGGAAGGCCCGGATGCGCTTCCCCTCCTTCGCGAGCCGGTCGAGGTAGCGCAGCTCGTGCTCGTGCCCCCGCTCGCGCAGCAGCTCGAGCCACGGCGCGGGCGCATCGAAGGGCCGCTCGATCGCCCCGAGCACGCGCAGCCGGTCGAGCCAGATGCGGTGCGCGCACGCCGAGAAGTGCGCGAGATCGGTGGCGGCGAGGACGAGGTCGGGTCCGGATCGGTGCATGACCGGGATCTGCGTGGTGCGAGGTGCCGCGAAACGGCAGGGCCGAGGCCAAGGTGCAAGGTGCGACCTTGGTGTGACAGGGGCACGCGCGATGGCACATCTCGTGCACCCGTTTTCGGGCACATCCGAGCGCCCCGATCGGGGCAGGAGGTGGCCCATGCTCATCCTCGCCCGCAACTGGTGGGTTCTCGCGCTCCGGGGTGCGATCGCGATCCTCTTCGGCATCGTCGCGATCCTGTGGCCGGTCGCGACGATTGCCGCGTTCGTGCTCCTCTTCGGCGCCTTCGCGGTCGTGGACGGCGTGCTCTCGCTCGCGGGCGCCGTGCGACCGCCGCCGGGGCAGTCGCGCGGCATCCTGATCGCGTTCGGTCTGATCAGCCTCGCGGCCGGCCTGGTGGTCCTGGCGTTGCCGGGACCCTCCACGCTGGCGTTGATCTGGGTCACGGCGGCCTGGGCGCTGCTGGACGGGGTGACGGCGATCGCCGGCGCGATCGCGCTCCGGAAGGTGATCCGGGGCGAGTGGATGCTCGCGGCCTTCGGCGTGCTGTCGCTCGCGCTCGGCGTGTTCCTGCTCGCGCGGCCGGTGGCGGGAGCCGTCGGCCTGATGTGGGCGGTCGGCGCCTGGGCGATCATGGCCGGCATCACGCTGGTGGGGCTCGGCTTCCGCCTCCGCTCGTGGGAGCGGCGCGCGCGGGAGGCCCTCGGCGAGCCCGCGGTCGGGGCCCCGGTCGAAGGACGGATGCCGCCGCGCCGGCGCGAGCCGCCGAGGGCGCCCACGCCGCGCCGGACGGGGAACCGAAGGGGCGGCAGGATCCGCTGAGGGAGCGGGTCGGAGCGCGGGTCCGGCGCGCCCGAGCGCGCGCCGCGACCCGCCCTGCCCCGGCGCGGCCCGCCCGTCTGTCGAACCGGGATCGCCTCCGGTACTCTGAGACGAACCCCACGAGCGCGAGAGTGAGCGCGCCAGGGGGGCCACGTCCGGAGCCGGAGGCGATCATGCATCGAACGGGGAAGCGGTCACGGCGGACGGTCGGCAGGCTCTGGTGGGTCGCTCTCGCCGCCGCCTGGGTGTCCGCCGCGCGCGTGGAGGCGCAGGAGCTCTCGCTCTCGGAGGCGACGATCGCCGACCTGAGCCGGGCGTTCGACAGCGGCGCGCTCACCTCCGAGCAGCTCGTGCGCATGTACCTCGAGCGGATCGAGGCGTACGACCGGGCGGGTCCCGAGCTCAACGCGGTGCTCTGGCTGAACGAGCGGGCGCTCGAGACCGCGGCGGAGCTCGACCGGGAGCGGCAGGCGTCCGGCCCGCGCTCGCCGCTGCACGGCATCCCCGTCGTCCTGAAGGACAACGTGGACACGGGCGACATGCCCACGACGGCCGGGTCGATCCTGCTGGCCGGCTCGATCCCACCGGACGATGCGTTCATCGTGCAGCGGCTGCGGGACGCGGGGGCGATCATCCTGGCGAAGGTGAACATGAGCGAGTTCGCCTCGGGGAGCATCCTCAGCTCGATCGGCCCCTTCTTCCCGAAGAACCCGCACGCGCTCGATCGGACGCCGTCCGGCTCCTCGGGCGGCACGGGGATCGCGATCGCGGCCTCCTTCGCGCAGCTCGGCATCGGCACGGACACGGGCGGGTCGGTGCGCGGGCCCTCGACCTCGAACGGCATCGTGGGGATGCGGCCCACGCACGGGCTCCTGAGCCGCGACGGGATCGTCCCGCTCTCCTCGACGCTGGACATGCCGGGCCCGATGGCGCGGCACGTCCACGATCTCGCCTTGATGCTGGGCGCCATGACCGGCGTCGATCCGGCGGACACCGCGACGGCGAAGAGCGAGGGCCGCTTCGAGACGGACTACACGCAGTTCCTCGACGCCGGTGCGCTCGAGGGCGCGCGGATCGGGGTCGCGCGCGATTTCCTCGGTGCGAATCAGGAGGTCGACTGGGTCATCGAGGGCGCGCTCGAGGCCATGCGCGCGCAGGGCGCCACGCTCGTCGACGTGCGCTTCCCGCCGTGGCTGCTGGACGTCATGGGGGACTGGTACACGACCGTCCGCTGGCCCGACTTCCGCGCGGAGATCGACGACTACCTCGCCACGCTCGGACCGGAGTATCCGAAGACGCTCCCCGAGATGATCGAGCGGGCGCGCCGGATCACCTCGATCACGCCGGAGGGCGGCCGCCCCAACGCGGCCCGCTGGTCGCTCTTCGTGGACGAGGAGGCGAGCGGGACCCCGAGCGACTACGAGTACGTGGCCATGAAGAACCACGGATATCCGATGGTGCGCGCGCTGGTGGCCGGGATGATCGAGGCCGAGAACCTCGACGCGATCGTCTATCCGACCTCTCCGACGCCCCCGGAGCTCCTCGAGGGCGGACCCTCCGGCGGCGGCGGCGTGTCGGCGACGAACATCGCGAGCATCGCGGGCTTCCCGGACCTGATCGTGCCGGCGGGCTTCACGGGCAACCGCCTGCCGGTCGGGATCTCCTTCCTCGGCCCGGCCTTCAGCGAGGGCCGGCTGATCTCGCTCGGCTACGCGTTCGAGCAGGCGACCCGCGCGCGGCGGGATCCCGTGCACGCGCCGATGCTGGCGGGCGACCGCATCCCGGT
>CAZOYA010000251.1:0-4568 GCA_964583815.1 uncultured Gemmatimonadaceae bacterium
TGCGGGTCTCGGCCGGCTTCTTCGTGATCGGCTTGTCGGGGAAGATGCGGATCCAGACCTTACCGCCACGCTTGATGTGGCGGGTCATCGCCACACGGGCGGACTCGATCTGCCGGTTCGAGATCCAGGTGGGCTCGAGCGCCTGCAGCCCGTACTCGCCGAACGAGACCCGGTTGCCCCGGTGCGCGGCTCCGCGCATCCGGCCCTTGTGGGTCTTGCGGTGCTTCACCCTCTTCGGCGCCAACATCGTCTATATCCTCTGCTCGTCTGGTTCGGCGTCTGCTACGGTTCCGTCGCGCCTCAGGAGCCGGTCGAGTAGGTGCGGCCGCGCCGCTCCTCGATGACCTCGCCCTTGAAGATCCAGCACTTCACGCCGACGGCTCCGTAGGTCGTGAAGGCCGGCACCTGCGCGTAGTCGATGTCGGCGCGGAGCGTGTGGAGGGGCACCCGCCCCTCGTTGTAGCCCTCCGTCCGCGCGATCTCGGCCCCGCCGAGGCGGCCCGAGCACTGGATCTTGATGCCCTCCGCGCCCGAGCGGATCGCCGCCTGCACGGCCCGCTTCATGGCGCGGCGGAAGGAGATCCGCTGCCGGAGCTGGTGGGCGACGTTCTCGGCCACCAGGTAGGCGTCGATCTCCGGCCGCTTGATCTCCTCCACGTTCACGGAGATCTCGGAGTTCGTGAGCAGGGCGAGCTCGTCGCGGAGCTTGTCGACCTCCGCGCCGCGCTTGCCGATGACCACACCGGGCCGGGCCGTGTGCAGCGTGACCACGATCTTGCTCGGCTTGCGCTCGATGTCCACGCGGGCGAGCGCCGCGTGCGCCAGGCGGCGACGCAGGTACTTCCGGATCGTCTCGTCCTCGTGGAGGAGGCGCGGGAAGTCCCGCTCCGCGTACCAGCGCGAGGACCAGTCCCGGACGACGCCGAGTCGGAACCCGGTCGGGTGAGTCTTCTGTCCCATCAGGCTTCCTTGGTGTCGACGACCAGCGTGATGTGGCTGGTCCGCTTCCGGATCGGGGCGGCGCGGCCCTGCGCCGCTGCCCGCCACCGCTTGAGCATCGGGCCCTCGTCCACGAAGGCCTCCCGCACGTACAGCTCGTCCGCGTCGAGGACCTCGCCCTGGTCCTGCGACTTGACCTGCGCGTTCGCGACCGCGGAGCGGAGCGTCTTGTCGATGGTCCGCGCCGCGAGCTTCTTCGAGAACTGCAGGATGGCGTACGCCTCGTTGACCGACTTCCCGCGGATCTGGTCCACGACGAGCCGCATCTTGCGGGGGCTCATCCCCACGTGCCGGGCAATCGCTCTGGCTTCCATTCTCGTTTCCTACCGCTTGGCCCGCTTGTCGGCCAGCTTGCCCCCGTGCCCGCGGAACAGCCGCGTCGGGGCGAACTCACCGAGCTTGTGGCCCACCATGTTCTCGGTGATGTACACGGGGATGAACTTGTTTCCGTTGTGCACGGCGACGGTGTGTCCCACGAACTCCGGAGAGATCGTGGACGCGCGGGACCAGGTCTTCACGACCTTCTTCTCGCCCCGCGAGTTCATGCTCTCGATCTTGAGCATGAGACTGTCCTGGATGTAGGGACCCTTCTTGACGCTCCGCGGCATCGCCTCGTCTCCGGACTACTTGGTGGCCTTGCCGCGCTTGCGGCCGCGCACGATGTACTTGGTGGATTCCTTCTTCTTCCGACGGGTCTTGCGGCCCTCCGGCTTGCCCCAGGGCGAGACCGGCGGCCGGCCGCCCGAGGAGCGGCCCTCGCCCCCGCCGAGCGGGTGGTCGACCGGGTTCATCGCCACGCCGCGCACCTTCGGCCGGCGACCCCGCCAGCGGTTCGCGCCCGCCTTGCCGATGTGCGTGAGCTCGTGGTCGGTGTTGCCGACCTGCCCGATCGTGGCCAGGCACTCCTTGCGGACCCGGCGCACCTCCGTGGAGGGGAGCCGGAGCGTGACGTAGTCACCCTCCCTGGCCACGACCTGCACGCCGGAGCCCGCCGAGCGCGCCATCTGCCCGCCCTTGCCCGGCTTCAGCTCCACGTTGTGGACCGTCGTGCCGAGCTGGATGAGCTCGAGCGGGAGCGCGGAGCCGACCTTGTGGTCCGCCGTCTCGCCCGAAAGCACCTCGTCCCCGACCTGCAGCCCGCGCGGGTGCAGAATGTACCGCTTCTCGCCGTCCGCGTAATGGACCAGCGCGATGTTGGCCGTCCGGTTCGGATCGTACTCGATCTCGCGCACGATGCCCGGCACGCCGTGCTTGTCACGCTTGAAGTCGATCCGCCGGTAGCGGCGCTTGTGGCCGCCCCCGCGCCGGCGCGTCGTGACTTGCCCGTGGTGGTTGCGCCCACCCTTGCCCGAGAGCGGCTCGGTCAGGGACCGCTCCGGCCCCTTCCTCGTCACCTCGTCGTTGGCGAGGGTCGAGCGCCCGCGCGTACCGGGCGTCATCGGCTTGAATTTCTTGATCGCCATCGTCAGCCCTGCTCGTAAAGCTCGATGTGTTCGCCCTCGCCGATCTGGACCACGGCCTTCTTGTAGGCGGCGCGGCGGCCCTTGTTCGGGTTGCGGGCCATGCGGCCCAGGAAGGCGCGGCGCGCCTTGCCCGGGTACCGCATCGTGCGCACGTCCCGCACCGTCACGTCCCAGAGACGCTCGACCGCGTGACCGATCTCGATCTTGTTCGCGTCACGGGCGACGATGAAGGTGTAGATGCCCTGGCTCTCCATCTCGTCGGCGGTCTTCTCGGTGATGACCGGCGAGATGATGACGTCGTACGGCTCACGCATCGCTCGTCTCCTCGCTCTCCTCGGCCGCGGCCGGCTCGGCCGCTCCGTTTCCGCCGAGCCCGTCGATCGCCGAGCGCTCGATGATGACCGTGTGGGCCCACAGCACGTCGTAGACCGACTCCTCGCCGAACGGCACGACCTTCACGCCCGGCAGGTTCCGCGCGGAGAGGTGGAGCAGCTCGTTCATGCCGTCGGTCAGGAGCAGCACCTTGCGATCCAGCTCGAGCGCCTTCAGGAAGGTCCGGATCTCCCGGGTCTTCGGGGCCTCGAGCGTGGGAAGGTCCGCGAGCACGACCCGGTCGTTCTCGGCCCGGGCGTTGAGCGCCGAGCGGCGCGCGAGCTGACGGACCTTCTTCGGCATCTTGAGGCGCCACGAGTGCGGGATCGGCGGGCAGGCGACCCCGCCGCCCACCCCCAGCACCGCGCGGGTCGAGCCCTGGCGCGCGCGCCCGGTGCCCTTCTGCCGCCACGGCTTCCGGCTCCCGCCCGCCACGAGCGCGCGGTTCTTGGCCGCGGCCGTGCCCTGGCGCTGGTTGGCGAGCTGCACCTTCACCGCCTGGTGCAGGACGCCCTCGTTCACCACGCCGTCGAAGATGGAATCGGGCAGCGCCCGCGCCCGTCCCTTCTTCCCGTCGGCCTTGAAGTACTTCGCCTTGTACATGGTCACTTCGAGATCAGAACGTAGCCGTCGCGGGCGCCCGGAACGCCGCCCTTCACGAAGAGCAGGTTCCGTTCGCCGTCCACGCGAACCACCTGCAGATTGCGGATGGTGGTGCGCGTCCCGCCCATGCGCCCCGGCAGCCGCTTGCCCTTGATCACGCGCGAGGGGTCCGTGCCCGGCCCGATCGAGCCCGGGTTGCGGGCCATCGGGTGTCCGTGGCCGCCGGGGCGGCCCGCGAACCCGTGCCGCTTCACGACGCCCTGGAAGCCGCGGCCCTTCGACTTGCCGGTGATCTTCACGCGATCACCGGCCTCGAACAGCTCGACCGTGAGCTGCTGGCCGACCTCGTAGGCCTCGCCGTCGTCGATGCGGAACTCCCGCATGACGCGCGGCGCCGCCTCGAGGCCCGCGGTCTTCGCGTGCCCCAGCTCCGCGCGGCTCGTGCGCTTCTCCTTCTTGAGGTCCCAGCCGACCTGGACCGCCCGGTAGCCGTCGCGCTCCTCGGAGCGGATCAGAACCACGGGGCACGGGCCGGCCTCGATGACGGTGACGGGCACCTGCACGCCCTCGTCATCGAAGATCCTCGTCATGCCGATCTTCCTGCCGATCAATCCGGGCATCTCCGGATCTCCCTCCGTCAATCGACCTTGATCTCGACGTCGACGCCTGCCGGAAGATCCAGCTTCGTCAACGCGTCGATCGTCTGTGAACGGCTCTCGACGATGTCGATCAGCCGCTTGTGCGTGCGGAGCTCGAACTGCTCGCGGCTCTTCTTGTCGATGTGCGGCGAGCGGAGCACGGTCCAGCGCTGCCGGCGCGTCGGGAGCGGAATGGGGCCCCGGACGGTGGCACCGGTCTTCTGGGCGGTGCGCACAATATCGGCGGCGGTCTGGTCGACGACCCAGTGGTCGAACGCCTTGAGCCTGATTCTGATTCGGTCAGCCATTGTTCTTTGGTCTGGGTGGGGGGGCGATGGTGCGTGCCCCCGCTCCTGCTCGGCCGCTACGCAGCGGGTCCTTCGGCTTCCTCTTTCTTGCTCCGCTTGCCTCACTCCGCCGCTACTCGCGGCGGAGCGTCGCTGGAGCGGGGGCACGCACCATCGCCCCCCTCGACCATCCGGGTCCGGCCGAC
>CAZOYA010000252.1:0-4513 GCA_964583815.1 uncultured Gemmatimonadaceae bacterium
GCGCGGCGGGGCTCTACGACGAGATCTGGCAGGCGTTCGCGGTGCTCCTGCCCGTGCGCTCGGTCGGCGTGATGGGCGACGCGCGCACGTACGAGCACGTCCTGGCGCTCCGCGCGGTGACCTCGCGGGACGGCATGACGGCGGACTGGTTCCCCTTCCCGCACGACGTCCTGGGCCGGATCAGCACCCGCATCATCAACGAGGTGCCCGGGGTGAACCGGGTCACCTACGACGTCAGCTCGAAGCCTCCGGCGACGATCGAGTGGGAGTAGCGAGGACCGCGTCCGCCTCCACCTCGACGAGCATGTCGGGGTGGATGAGCGCGCGGACCTCGACCATCGAGGTGACGGGCGGATGCGCCCGGAACAGCTCCCCGTGCGCGCGGCCCACCTCGTCCCAGCGCGTGATGTCGGTGACGAAGATCCGGGTCCGGGTCACGTCGGCGAGCGAGGCGCCGAGGCCCTCGAGCGCGTCACGGACGATCTCGAGGCACCGGAGGGTCTGCCGGTAGGCATCGCCGGGCGCGTGCACGGAGCCGTCGGGATCGACCGCGGCGGTGCCCGAGACGAAGATCCGGTCCCCGGCCCGGAGCGCCCGACAGTATCCGACCCGCTCCTCCCAGTGCGCGCCGCTGGAAACCCGCTGGAACGCCAACGGCCCCTCCCGAGTAGCTGGTAGATTCACGCGTCGACGGCGCACCCGCGCCGGGCCGGCAGCTTCGTGCCGGCTCCCCCCACGACGCAAGAGCATGGCCGGCGTTCCCGGGGACCCGCGCGACCGCGCGGCGCCCGTGCCGGCCCGCCACCCCGAGCTCCAGGAGGACCTCCGTGTCCGTCAGAAGCCCGCTCTCCGTCGCCGTGCTCCTCTTCCTCGTGGCCGCCTCCGCCGGCACCCCCCGGGAGGCGTCGGCGCAGATCCCGTGGGACGCGCCGCCGGCCATCAACCCGGCGTCGCCGCTGGGCGCGAGCGTCTTCCTGTTGCGCTCCTCCGCGGACCGGCTCGGCGTTCTCGCCACCTACCGGCACGCCGCGGGCGGCGCGACCGTGGGCTACCGGCTCGCGGTGACCGAGGAGATCGGCCCGGAGGAGGTCGCCGTGGCGGGCGGGCTGGACGTGTCCGGCTATCTCGCGCGCGGCATCGAGAACGTGGAGGCGCACGTGGCGTGGTGGTCCGGGGTGGGCTTCGGCCACGGGGTGGAGACAGTGGCGAGCCTCCCGCTGGGCTTCCTCGTGGGCATGACCGGCCGGGCGGACACGGGCGTGGTCTTCCACCCCTACGCGGGCGCCCACGTGGCGCTCGACTTCGCGTCGGGCACCGAGGACGAGTTCTCCTTCGGGGGCGCGGTGGACTTCGGGCTCGACGTCGTGCTCCGCACCGGCTGGACCATCCGGGGCATGGCGACCGTGGGCGACCGCGACGCGCTCGCGGTGGGCTTCCGGATCCCGGGCTGACCGGGGCGCCCGGGCTCCGGCCTCAGCGGGGCGCGTCGAGGGAGACCGGCACGGAGTCGAGCTTCGCCTCGATCTCGTTCCAGAGATCGCGCACGTACGTGAGGTTCGCCCCGTGCGCGTCCGCGAAGGCGCGCAGGTCCTGCTCGTCCACGCCGTGCGCCTCGAGGATGCGGGCCCGGGTCGTGTCCGGAAGCATGCCGTCGGGGGCCCGGAGCCCCGCGACGCGCAGGTCCACGTACACCGCCACGAAGGTCTCCCGGTCGATGAGGTCGGCGCGGTCCCGGCCGCAGGCGGCCAGCAGGGTCGCCACGACGAGGAGGAGGAGGCGCCGGCGGACGTGGGGTCGGGGCATGGGTCGGAAGGGGGATGGAGGGGAGGCGGGCCCCGCCCGGTGGCGGGAGGCCGGCTGTGCGGCGCCCTCCGATCGTGCAACATTTACCGTACGGCGCCCCGCGGGACCCTCGGAGGCCGCGGGGCGACCAGGCCGTTCACCGACGTCCCGGAGACCGCGATGAAGCCGTGCGTGCCGGTCCTGCTCACCACCCTCGCCGCCGCCGCCTGCGCCGTCAACCCGGCCACGGGGGAACGCGAGTTCTCCCTGGTCAGCGAGGAGCAGGAGATCCAGATGGGGCGCGAGGCCGATCCGCAGATCGTGGCCTCGTTCGGCCTGGTGGACGACGAGGACCTCCAGGCCTACGTGTCCGGGCTCGGCCGGGAGCTCGCGGCCGTATCGGAGCGGCCGAACCTGCCCTGGACCTTCCGCGTGGTGGACGACCCGCTCGTGAACGCGTTCGCGCTCCCGGGCGGCTACATCTACGTGACCCGCGGGATCCTCGCGCACTTCGACTCCGAAGCGGAGCTCGCGGGCGTGCTCGGGCACGAGATCGGCCACGTCACGGCCCGCCACTCGGCCTCGCAGATGAGCCGCCAGCAGCTCCAGCAGCTCGGGCTCGGCGTGGGCATGATCCTGTCCGAGGACGTGCGCGCCATCGGCGGGCTCCTGGGCGCGGGGCTCCAGCTCCTCAACCTCCGCTACTCGCGCGGCGACGAGTCGCAGTCCGACATGCTCGGGCTGCGCTACATCGGCCGGCTGGGCTACGACCCCGAATCGATGATCGGCGTGTTCGAGATGCTCGCCAGCGCCGGCGGCGGCGCGGACACGCGCGCGCCGGAATGGGCGCTCACGCACCCCTACCCGGAAAACCGGGCGGAGGCGATCCGCGAGTCGATCCGGGAGCAGGGGCTCGCGACCGAGGGGCGCGTGGAGCGCGAGGAGTTCCTCGATCATCTCGACGGCCTCGTCTTCGGGGACAACCCGCGCGAGGGCTACTTCAAGGGCGCCCGCTTCGTGCATCCGGAGCTCGAGATCGAGCTCACCTTCCCGGAGGGCTGGAACACCGTGAACCAGCGCACGGTGGTCGCCGCCATCGATCCGAACCAGCAGGCGCTGATGACCCTCCAGGTGGCCGAGGGCTCGGACCCCGAGGCGGCGCTACGCGAATTCCTCGGCCAGGAGGGGATCACGGCCGGACCCGCTTCGCGCGCGTCGTGGGACGGGATGTCCGGGGCGCGGGCGCCGTTCGAGGCGCGCACGGAGGAGGGGACGATCCGGGGCGAGGTGGCCTTCGTCCGTGGCGGGGACCTCCTCTACCAGCTCCTCGGCTACGGCGTGCCGGACGCCTGGTCCCGTCACCAGGGCTCCGTCTCGTCCACGATCTCGAGCTTCGCGCAGCTCGAGGACCCTGCCATTCTGGCGGCGCAGCCGTGGACGCTGGAGATCCGGACGCTCGACCAGGCCACCTCGCTGCAGTCCTACGCCGCGCGCAACGACACGCCCGTGGAGCTCGACGTGCTCGCGACGCTCAACCGGGTGACGCGGGACGAGGTGATGGAGGCGGGAAGGCGCATCAAGTGGGTCGTCGGAGAGCCGCTGCCGTAGCCGTCGCCCGGGCCCACGGGGTGGCCCGGAACTTGTTTCTTCGAGGGTAGCATCGAGCCTCCGACTGCCGAAATGGCAGGCGAGCGCAGGAGGCGTCCACCCCGGCGAAGAGCGAGCCATGCTGAGCGCGGACAGACTGACGATGAAGGCGGCCGAGGCCCTCCAGGCCGCGGCCTCGGAAGCCCGGCAGCGCGGCAACCCCGAGGTGCACGGCGTGCACCTCCTCGCGGCGCTGCTCGCCCAGGAGGAGGGGATCGTCGTCCCCGTGCTCCAGAAGCTCGAGGTGCCGGTCGGGCTCGTCCGCGAGCGCGCGATGGAGGCGGTCGAGCGGATGGCCCGGGTGGAGGGAGGCTCCGAGCCGCATCTCTCCCGCGATCTCCGCAAGGCGCTCGACGACGCGCAGAGCGCCGCCCGCGAGCTGGGCGACGAGTACGTGTCCACCGAGCACCTGCTCCTGGGGCTGACCGGCGAGAAGAACGACGCGGGCCGGATCCTGAGGGAGGCGGGCGCCACCCTCTCCGAGGTCCAGGCGGCGATGGAGGCGGTGCGCGGCTCGCACCGCGTGACCGACCCGAACCCCGAGGAGCGCTACCAGGCGCTCGAGCGCTTCTCGCGCGACCTGACCGACCTCGCACGGCGCGGGAAGCTCGACCCGGTCATCGGGCGGGACGAGGAGATCCGCCGGGTCATCAAGGTCCTCGCGCGCCGCACGAAGAACAATCCGGTGCTCATCGGCGAGCCCGGGGTGGGGAAGACCGCGATCGCAGAGGGGCTCGCCCAGCGCATCGTGGCCGGCGACATCCCCCAGTCGCTCGCCAACAAGAAGCTCCTGCAGCTCGACATCTCCGCCATGCTGGCAGGCGCGAAGTACCGGGGCGAGTTCGAGGAGCGCATGAAGGCGGTCCTGAAGGAGATCACCGAGGCGGAGGGCCGCTACGTGATCTTCATCGACGAGCTGCACACGATCGTGGGCGCGGGTGCGGCGGAGGGGGCGGTGGACGCCGGGAACATGCTGAAGCCGGCGCTCGCGCGGGGCGAGCTCCGGATGGTCGGCGCCACGACGCTCGACGAGTACCGCAAGCACATCGAGAAGGACCCCGCGCTCGAGCGGCGCTTCCAGCCC
>CAZOYA010000253.1:0-4511 GCA_964583815.1 uncultured Gemmatimonadaceae bacterium
TGGAGCCGGTCGGCGAGCTTCACCAGGATCACCCGGGCGTCGCTCGCCATGGACAGGAGCATCTTCCGGTAGTTCTCGACCTGCTGCTCCGTGGCCGAGCGGAACTTCACCTTGCCCAGCTTCGTGACCCCATCGACGATCTGGGCGACCTCCTTCCCGAAGCGCCGCTCCACGTCGAGGATGCTGATTTCCGTGTCCTCGACGGTGTCGTGGATCAGCCCGGCGATGATCGTGGCCGTGTCCAGCCGGAGCTGGGCCAGGATCGTGGCCACCTCGATCGTGTGGTTGACGTACTCCTCGCCCGAGGCACGCACCTGTCCCTGGTGGGCCTCGACCGCGAGGTCGTAGGCCCTCCGGATCGCCTCCACGTCCAGCCGCTCGGCGTGGGCCTCGAGGGCCCGGGCGAGCGGCCGGGGAAGACCGCGGATGGTGGTGGTGGATACGGCCATGGGGAACGTCGGGGGTGTGCTGCTCGCGCTGCCGTGAAGCTAACGCCCGCGCCTCGGGGCGGTCACCGGTCCGCCGCGGCGCCGACCACGTAGTACTGCGCCCCGATCGGAATCCTTCCCAGGTACCGCTCGAGCGGCCGGAGCCGGCCGAGCAGACGCGGAAAGAAGAAGTAGTAGGTCGGGGACTCGGCCACGAAGCCGCCCCCGGACACGAGCCCTCGTGCGTACCCCGGCTCGAGCAGGATGACCCCCTCGTCGAAGGGGCACTCCCGCACCACCCGCCGCGTGAGCGGGTTGTACGGGTTGTGCTCGAAGAGGAAGAAGCGCCCGCCCGGGCGGAGCACGCGGCGCAGCTCCCGGATCCAGAACGGGTGCTGGTCCCGCTCGATGTGGTGGAACACGCAGGACGTGAACGCCAGGTCGAAGGAGGCGTCGGCGAAGGGGAGCCCCGACTCGTCGCCCACGACGTACGCGGCGCGCGTGCCCTCGGAGCGCGAGAGCCGCTCCGCCCGCACCACGCTCTCGCGCGAGACGTCCACGCCCGTGACGCGCGCCCGGGGGTGCTCGCGCGCGAGCGCGCGCGTGGTCGCGCCGATCCCGCAGCCGAAGTCCAGCACCTCGAGCGGCCCATGGGCGCGGGCCCCGCCGCGCGCGGCCACGAGCTCCGCCTTCAGGTCGGCGAAGAAGTCCGAGGTGTAGCCGGACGCCTTGATGGCCCCGTCGACCTCCGCGGCGTAGCGCTCCGCGTAGTCGTCGAACAGCTCCGCGTTCTTCACCGTCGCTCCGGTCGGTCGATGGTCGAGCGGCTCGAGATCGTCTCGGCCACGACGGCGGTCGGCCGCCCCTTCACCTCCTCGAAGACCCGGGCCAGGTACTCGCCCACGATCCCGATCGTGAGGAGCTGGATCCCGCCGAGGAAGAGGACGGAGAGCGCGATCGTCGCGAGCCCCGCGCCGGAGGGGAGGAGCCCCGTGAAGCGCCACACGAGGACCACGATCACGCCCACGAACGCGAGCAGCGAGCAGGCGAGCCCCAGGTACACCGCGAGCCTCAGCGGCACGAACGAGAACGAGACGATGCCGTCGACCGCGAGGCGGAGGAGCTTGGAGAACGAGTACTTGGAGTCGCCCTGGTGGCGCGCGTCGCGGTCCACGGGGACGCCCACCTGCGTGCCGCCCAGCCAGGACCGGAGCCCGCGCACGTACCGGCTCCGCTCCGGCAGCTCGTTCAGCCGCGCGACGAACGCGGCGTCCATGACGGAGAAGTCGCCCGCGTCCATCTGCATGGGCGTGGGGGAGAGGGCGTTCTGCAGCCGGTAGAAGGACCGGTACGCGAGGCGGAGCAGCCACGATTCCTGCCGCGTACGGCGGATCGCGTAGGCCACGTCCGCGCCGCCGCGCACCGCCTCGTAGAGCACGAGCAGGTCCTCCGGGCGGTCCTGCATGTCCGCGTCCATCACGCCGATGGCGCGGCCCCGCGCGTGCCGGAGCCCCGTGGAGACCGCCGCCTGGTGCCCGAAGTTCCGGGTCAGCAGGAGGCCCCGCACCCGCGGCTCCTCGTCCGCGAGCGCGCGGATCACGCGCGCGGTGTCGTCGGTCGAGCCGTCGTCCACGAAGAGGATCTCGAAGTCGACGGAGGCCCGCTCCAGCACGTCCACGAGCGCCCGGGTGAGCGTGCGCAGGTTCTCCGACTCGTTGTAGGCCGGGACGACCACGCCGAGGTCGGGCACCCCCGCCCCTGCGCCCTGCGCGTCGGACCGCGTCCAGGCGGACCGCGCGGGCTCCTCGTTGCGGGGCCTACGGAGCTCTTCCACGTGTCTCCTCGGTCGCTTCGTAGAGTTCGTAGAGATGGATGCGCCAGTGCGAGTCCGGGCGCTCGAAGGCGCCTACGAGATGCAGCCCGAGCGCCTCGTGGTTCCGGACCGGGACGCTCGACAGCACGTGCGTACCCCCGAGGGCCCGGAGCGCCCCCACGTCGATCGCCAGGTCGGCGATCTCCCGGCCGGAATCCTTGCCGAGGAGGTAGTCCCGGCTGTCCCGGAAGTCCCGTTCCAGCTCGCTCGAGAGGACGTAGCAGCGGCTCCCCCACGCGTCGAAATACCGCGCGAGCGCGCGGTCCCTGTCCAGCTCCGGCGCGATCACGGCCCGGAAGCGGTGCTTGTAGTCCAGGGGATAGTTGTTCTGGTACGAATCGAGCGTGAAGAGCCCGTTGTACTGGGCGATGGCGGGATGCAAGCCGACCGAGACCACCCGGTAGGACTCGGGCGGAAGCCCGATCGCCTCCTTCACGGACGCGAACAGCTCGGGGGCGAAGAACTCCCGGAACGATACCCGGTCTCCGCCGGTCCCGAGCACCGCCAGGGCGTTGCCGCGGACCTCCTCGCTCGTCGAGAGGATCGCTTCGGCCTGCAGAGCGAGGAGGAGCGGCACCACCCACCGTGCGGCACGCACCCGGCGGAGCGAGGCGAGCGCGAGCGCGAACAGCGCGAACCACGCGAACGGGAGCAGGAAGTAGAAGCGGTCGAGCTGGACGACGCCGAGGACGGGAATCGCCTCTCCGAAACGGGGCAGCAGGACCGGAGCGTAGATCGCGTGCAGGATCGCGATCAGCAGCATGCCGATCCCGATCGCGAGCGCGAGCGCGAGCCTCCGCCGCGGACCGCGCAGGAGGAGCGGAGCGGCGAGCAGGAGCGACAGTCCGATCGGCAGGGACCGCATCTCGGCCGCGTGGTAGTGCCCGAACCGCAGGAGATCCCTGGCCGTTCGAACCAGGTTGCCGCCCTCCGCGGCCCGCTCCATCTCCACGCGGTGGCTCGTCCACGTGCTCCCACCGAGCACCGACCGGATCAACGGCCATTCGACGACGATGTACGCGGCGGCCAGGACGAGCACCGGCCCCATCGCCGGCCACACGAGGCGCCGCTCCCGCGCGCACCGCACCAGCGCGTACGCGCCGAGCATCGCCAGGACGAAGATCCCCGACAGGTAGAGCAGCGACCAGAAGGCGAAGAGCCCGACGGCCGTCCAGTGCCACCACCGCCCCTCCCCCCGCGCGATCTCGAGGTACGCCCACAGGAGGAGCGGCTGCCCCGTGACCGACACGCCGTAGAGCGAATAGAAGGGCAGCAGGGCGAAGGGCACCGCGATCGCTGCCGCGAGCCACCGCTCGCCCTCCTCCGGCAGCAGGTGTCGTCGCAGCAGGAGGAGCATCCCCACGAACGCCACGGCGCGCACGAGGAGGGCGTTCGCGACGTACGCCACGAACGGATCGAAGAGGTGGAAGAGGACGACGGTGACGTTGAGCCCCGAGCGCAGCGCCGACCTCGGCAGGCCGTCCATGACGTTGGGGATCACGACGTCCGGGCCGTACGCGAAGGCCGTCCCGCTCCGGACCAGGTTCGTCAGGTAGACGAGCTCGGCGTCCAGATTGTCGTGGATCAGGACGTAGGCGTCCTGCCCGAGCACGAGGTACGGGACGACGCAGACGAGGAACAGCACGGCCGCCCCCGCGAGCTCGGGGACGGGGGCGCCGAGGACGGCCGGACGGCTCGCCGGCGCGCGTGCCACGGCGGGATCAGCCCTGCGCCGACATTCTCCTCGGAGCCGGCTCCCGCGCGCTGCCGACCAGCGAGGACAGGAAGAGACGCAGGTCGTCGGCGCCCGAGAGCGAGAGCCGGCTGTGCATGCCGTCGAGCCGCTCGAGGATGTCGAGCTCCCGCGAGCCGCCGTTCTTCCACTCGACGATGCGGACCTTCTCGACCCCGGTGGGCGCGGTCTCCTCCTCGTCCGAGGCGAGCGCCTCGTGGAGCTTCTCGCCGGCCCGCAGCCCGATGTAGCGGATCTCCACGTCCTTGCCGACCCGCAGGCCGGAGAGCTGCGCCAGGTTGCGCGCGAGGTCGGCGATCCGCACGGGCTCTCCCATGTCGAGGATGGCGATGCGGCCCTGCGCCTCCGGCAGCACCGACGCCTGCAGCACGAGCTGCACGGCCTCGGACGTCGTCATGAAGTAGCGTGTCACGTCCGGGTGCGTCACGGTGAGCGGCCCGCCCCGGCGGAGCTGCTT
>CAZOYA010000254.1:0-4426 GCA_964583815.1 uncultured Gemmatimonadaceae bacterium
TGGTTGTGCGACTCGATCTTGAAGGCGAGCGCGTAGCCGTCGCCCACGTCGATCACGCCCGCGTTCTCGCCCGGCCCCTGGATCACCCACGGCGCCTTCGTCGGCAGCAGCCGGAGCAGCCGCTTCGAGTTCTTGTAGCCGCAGTGCTCCGACCACATGGCGCTGAACACGCCGAGCTCGGTGAAGGTCGGATCGCGGCCCATGACGCGGCGGATCCGCTCGTACTCGTCCTCGGACAGCCCGTGCTGGGCGACCAGCTCGGGCGTGATCTCGGGATCGCCGGGCCGGGGCGGGACGACCCGCTCCACGGCCTGCTCCTCGGTGCTGCTCACGATCTAGGTACCCCTCTTCGTGCGATCAGGTCAGCGCGCGGCGCCGGCGAGGCTCGCCATCAGCGAGCGGAAGACGCCCGCGCCGTCGGTGGAGCCCAGGACCTCCTCCATCGCGCGCTCCGGGTGCGGCATCATGCCGAGAACGTTGCCGGCCTCGTTCACGATCCCCGCGATGTCGCGGGCCGATCCGTTCGGGTTGGCGCCCGGCACGGTGCGGCCCTGCGCGTCCGTGTAGCGGAAGACCACCCGGCCCTCGTCCTCGAGGCGCCGGAGCGTCTCCTCGTCGGCCTCGTAGTTGCCGTCCCCGTGCGCGATGGGGACGCGGAGGACCTGCCCCTCCTCGTAGAGCGAGGTGAAGATCGTGCTCGTCCGCTCCACGCGGAGGGACACGTCCTGGCTCAGGAAGCGGAGCTGCGCGTTGCGCACGAGCGCGCCCGGCAGCAGCCCCACCTCGCAGAGGATCTGGAAGCCGTTGCAGATCCCGAGCACCGGCCCGCCGGCGCCGGCGTAGGCGACCACGTCCTCCATGACCGGGCTCAGCGTCGCGATCGCGCCGGGGCGGAGGTAGTCGCCGTAGGAGAACCCGCCCGGGAGCACGACGGCGTCGTAGCCCTCGAGGCCCCGCTCCCGGTGCCACACGAAGGTGGGCTCGGCGCCCACGAGCTGGACGGCCTTGTACAGGTCGTAGTCGCAGTTGGATCCCGGGAAGGTCAGGACGGCGACCTTCATCGCGTCGCACCCTCCGGCTCGCGCGCCAGCGCCACCTCGTAGTCCTCCGTCACGGGGTTGGCGAGGAGCTTGCGGCACATCGCCTCGCCCAACTCGAGCGCCTCGGCCTCGGAGGCGGCGTCGAGGTCGACGTAGATCGCCTTACCGACGCGCACGTCCGCCACCCCCTCCCATCCCAGGGAGCGGAGCGCGTGGTGCACGGCCTTGCCCTGCGGGTCCAGCAGCCCCGCGCGCGGCCGCACGAGCACCTCGAGTCGATATCGATTCACCTTGGATCCTCCGGAGCGTCGTCGGGATCGGGTTCGGGAAGATCCCGGCCGCGGGAGCCGGGACCGAGGTCGGCGTAGTCGAAGCTGCGCACCTCGTCGTCCTCCTCCTCGTCTTCCAGGTCGAGGAGCGGATCGCCGCCCGGCAGCCGGTCGAGGAGCCCGAGGATCACCGAGCGCATGAGGCCCCAGGTGACGTAGAGGAGACCGGCGGCGAAGAAGAAATATCGCGGAAACGCCAGCGCGGCGAAGAGCCCCCCGAGCACGAGCGCGGTCGCGGCGAGCCCGCGGGCCGTGCGCAGCCCGATCTTCGGCACGCGCGAGTACGGGACGTGGCTCACCATGAGGACGGCGAGCAGCACCATCCCCACGCCCATGATCTGCTGCCAGCGCAGGTCGCCGAGGTTCGCCTGGAACCACGCCGTCTGCGAGAACGGGTGGAAGGCGGCGATCGTCATCCCGGCCGCGGGGGAGGGGAGCCCGTGGAAGATCCGCTTCGCCTCGCCGCCCTGCTCGACGTTGAAGCGCGCGAGCCGGACCACCACCGCCGTCACGTAGACGAAGGACAGCAGCCAGCTCCACTGGTTGTCGGCGAAGAAGAGCCGGTACTGGATGAACGCGGGGGCCACGCCGAAGGAGACCGCGTCGACGAGCGAGTCGAGCTCGGCGCCGAAGCGGGACCCGGTCCGGGTGAAGCGCGCCACGCTCCCGTCCAGCATGTCGAGCGTGCCGGCGAAGATGATGAACCAGCCGGCCCACACGTAGTCGCCCCGGGACGCCGCGACGATCGCGTACATCCCGAAGAAGAGGTTCCCGAGGGTGAACGCGGAGGGAAGGATGATGACGCCCCGCTGGAGCGTCTCCCTCCGGGGGGCGCGCGGCCTCATCGGTCGGGCTCGCCTCCCGGCCGCACCCGCGCCACGGGCGTCGAGCCCGCGCGCACGAAGTCCCCGATCTCCACGAGCACCTCCCACTCGAGCGGCACGAAGAGATCCACCCGCGAGCCGAAGCGGATGAGGCCGATCCGCGCCCCGCGTTCCACCTGCGCGCCCTCCTCCGGGTCGGTCACGATGCGGCGGGCGACGAGGCCCGCGATCTGCCGCACGAGCACGCGCTCGCCGGCCGGCGTCACGATCCCGAGCGAGGCCTGCTCGTTGTCCTCGGAGGCCTTCTCCCGCCAGGCGACCGCGAACGCGCCCGGCCGGTACGCCCGGTGCTCGACCGTCCCGCTCACCGGCGCGCGCTGCACGTGCACGTCGAAGACGCTCAGGAAGATCGAGATGCGGCGCGCGGGGCCGCCGACCCAGGTGGGCTCCGGCATCTCCTCGACGGAGACGATGCGGCCCTGGCCGGGCGCCACCACGAGCGCGGGGTCGGCCGGGAGCGCGGGGTCCGGGTTCCGGAAGAACCAGAGGTTGAACGCGAGCAGCACGGTGAGGAGCGCGGCGCCCACGACGAGCAGCCGCCCGCCGTGGCCCGTGGCCACGCCCATCCACGCCGCGCCCGCCAGCACGAGGCAGGCGAGCACGAACGGGAATCCCTCGGGGGCGAGCTTCATCGCGTCTCGTCGAAGCGCGGGGGGCGGAAGTCGGAGACGGACGTGCCGGTGAGCCGCTCGAAGACGTGCCGGTAGCGCTCCGAGGCGGCGCGGACCACCTCCGGGGGGAGGTCGGGCGGGGGCGGGGTCTTGTCCCAGTCCTCGCGCGCGTCGAGCCAGTCACGGATCGGCTGCTTGTCGAGGGACGGCTGGCCGCGCCCCACCTCGTAGTGCTCCTCCGGCCAGAAGCGCGAGGAGTCGGGCGTGAGCACCTCGTCGATCAGGAGGAGCCGGCCCTTCGCGTCGAGGCCGAACTCGAACTTCGTGTCGGCCAGGATGATCCCGCGCGCGGCCGCGGTGTCGCGGCCGATCCCGTAGATCTCCAGGGAGAGGTCGCGCACGCGCGCGGCCATCCCGGCGCCCAGGATCTCGCAGGTCGTGTCGAAGGTGATGTTCTCGTCGTGCCCCTGCTGCGCCTTGGTGGCCGGCGAGAAGATCGGCGGCTCCAGCCGGTCGCTCTCGCGCAGCCCCGCGGGGAGCGGCTCGCCGGCGAGCGTGCCTTGGTCGCGGTACTCCTTCCAGGCGGAGCCCGAGACGTAGCCGCGCACGACGCACTCCACGGGGAGCGGCTCGGTGCGGCGGACGAGCATCGCGCGACGGGCCCAGCCCTCGCGCGACGACTCCAGCTCGGGGTGGCGGGCGACGATCCGGTCCGGGTCCACGGCGATCAGGTGATGGGGCACGACCTCCTGGAGCCGCGCGAGCCACCACGCCGTGATCATCGTGAGCACCTCGCCCTTGCCGGGGATCGGCTGCCGCATGATCACGTCGAACGCGCTCACCCGGTCGCTCGCGACCATGAGCAGCGTCTCGTCGTCCACGCGGTAGACGTCGCGCACCTTCCCGCGGTGGACGAGCGGGAGGTCGAGGTTCGAGTCGACGACCCCCGTGGTCGGTCCCGAGGCCGCGTCAGACATGGACCACCGGCTCCCCGACCGCGTCGCTCGCCGCGCCCAGCCGCTCGAGCACCGGGGCCACGTCGCGCTCGAGGAAGCGCGCCACCTGCTCGGGGGCCCGGCCCACGAAGCGCATCGGGTCCATGAGCTCGGCCAGCTCGCCGGCCCCGAGGCCGAACGCTTCGTCCTCGGCGATCCGCTCGAGGAGATCGGCCGGCTCGCCCTCCTCCTTCATGCGGCGCGCTGCGGCGAGCGCGTGCCGCCGGATGCGCTCGTGGAGCTCCTGCCGGTCGCCGCCCCGCTTCACCGCGTGCATGAGGATCGTCTCCGAGGCCATGAAGGGAAGGTGCTCGGCCAGGTTGCGGCGGATCACCTCGGAGTTCACCACCAGCCCGCGCGCCACGTTCTCGAGGAGCACGAGGCAGCCGTCGAGCGCGAGGAAGGCGTCGGGCATCGACACGCGCCGGTTCGCGGAGTCGTCGAGCGTGCGCTCGAGCCACTGCGTCGCCGCGGTGAAGCCCGGGTCCTGCGCGAGGACGAGCACGTGGCGGGCGAGCGCGCACATGCGCTCGGCGCGCATCGGATTCCGCTTGTACGGCATCGCGG
>CAZOYA010000255.1:0-4406 GCA_964583815.1 uncultured Gemmatimonadaceae bacterium
CTGGTTGAGCAGGATGGGCAGGTCGCGGTAGCTCTGCACCCACTTCGCGTACGTCGAGTAGATGATCGTCTCGGACGTCGGGCGGATGACGTAGGGCTCCTCGAGCTCCTTGCCACCCGCCTGCGTCACGATCGCGAGCTCGGGCGCGAAGCCCTCCACGTGCTCCTTCTCGCGCTCGATGAAGCTGAGCGGGATGAGGAGAGGGAAGTACGCGTTCTCGTGCCCGGTCTCCTTGAACATGTCGTCGAGCGCGCGCTGCATGAGCTCCCAGATCCCGTAGCCCCAGGGACGGATCACCATGCTCCCGCGCACGGGCGAATGCTCGGCGAGCTCCGCGCGCTGCACGATCTCGTTGTACCAGGCGGAAAAATCCTCGGACCGGGGCGTCAGCTTCTTCTCGTCGCTCATTCGCGCTCTTCGGTCTCTCTGCGGAGGTGATCGGAACGGCGGGCCCGGAGGTGCTCCTCCCGCCGGGCGTGGACGAGGGCGATGACCCCGGGCACGACGAACAGGACGATCGAGGCCACGATCCACGTCGGGCGGAACTCGATCTCGGCCGAGGCGGAGAGCACCCACGCCACGAGGGCCCCGCCGCCGATGGCGAGGAGCGCCGAGCCGATGAACAGCACCCACTCGAGGAGGTCGAGACGGCGGATCGCGCGCGCGGCCACCTCCCGGATGACGCGCGCCTCTTCCTCGTCGGACTGGCTCATGCGAGCTCCCCGAGCGGGATGAGCCGCTCCGAGCCGTCCCGGAGATCCCGTGCCGTGAGCTCGCCCCGCTCCAGCTCGTCCGGACCGACGATGAGCGCGACGCGCGCGCCCTCGCGGTCGGCGGCCTTGAGCTGCTTGCCGACGCCCTGGTCCCGGAGGGCGTACGTCACGCTGTGCCCCCGCGCCCGGAGCGCCTGGGCGACCCGCAGCGCCGCGCCGCGCTGCTCCGGCCCGACCGGGACCACGAAGTAATCGACGCCGCGCTCCGCCTCCGGGACGAGCCCGCGCTCGGCGAGCAGCTCCGAGAGGACGACGTCGCCCATCCCGAAGCCGACGGCCGGAAGCGGCTCGCCGCCCACCAGCTCGAGCAGGCGGTCGTAGCGTCCCCCGCCGCAGATCGCGCGCAGCTCCCCCTGCCGGTCGAAGATCTCGAAGACGATGCCCGTGTAGTACGCGAGCCCCCGCACGATGCGGAGGTCCACGGTCACGTACGCCCCGAGGCCGAGCGCCTCGAGCGTCCCCACGTAGGCGTCGAGCTCCTCGAGGCGGGATCCGACCTCGTCGCGGCCGCCGTGACGGGCGCGGAGGGCCTCCAGCCCGTGCTCGAGCGTCTCGACGAGACCCGCCGCGCCGTCCGCGGAGAGCCCCGCCTCGTCCCGCAGGCGCACGAGCGTCCGGTCGCGGCTCTCGCGCTCCACCTTGTCCACGATCGCGAAGGCGGCGGGAACGGCCTCGTCCGGCACGCCCTCGGCGGCCAGGACGGCCGCGAGCAGGCGGCGGTCCGAGACGCGCGCGTGGATGTCCCGCTCCGTCAGCCCGAGCGCCCGGAGCCCGTCGAGGCCGACGGCCAGCACCTCCGCGTCGGCGGCCACGCCGGCCTCCCCGACGATGTCCACGTTCCACTGGAAGTGCTCGCGCAGCCGGCCGCGCTGCTGCCGCTCGTAGCGGAAGAGCTGGGGGATCGAGAACCACCGGATCGGCTTGCTCATGCCGCGGCTCCGGGCGCCGAGGATGCGCGCCAGCGACGGCGTCATCTCGGGCCGGAGCGAGACCTCCCGGCCGCCCTTGTCCGTGAAGTTGTAGAGCTGCCCGACGATCTCCTCCCCGCTCTTCTCCACGTACAGCTCGAGCGGCTCGAGGGGCGGCCCGTCGTACTCCTGGAAGCCGTAGCGGACCGCGACCTTCCGCCACGCGTCGAAGATCCTCGTGCGGAGCGCGAGGTCCTCGGGCGGGAAATCCCGGAATCCGGGCAGTCTCTGGAAATCGGGCGAGGTCATAGACCGGGCAATGTAGCGGACGGCGTCCGGCCGGTTCAACGCTCCGGGAGCGGCTCGCAGCCGAGGACCTTCATCGCGCTGCCGACCGTGTGCACGGACCCGGTCACGATCACGGTGCCGCGGCCCGCGGCCGCGCGGGACCGCGCGAGGGCGCGCTCGAAGTCCTCCTCCACCTCGAGCGGCGTGCCGTCCCGCACCACCTCGGCCGCGGCCGCCGGGTCCCACCGCCGCTCCGCCGGCGCCGAGGGCGGCTGGGTCAGGAACGCCCGCTCGACGCGCGTGAAGAGCGGCGGGAGCATCGAGGCCCAGTCCTTGTCGCCGAGCACGCCGACGAGCGCCACCCGTGGGTGCGGCAGATCGAGGCGGTCGATCGTGTCCACGAGCGAGGCGACGCCCGCCGTGTTGTGCGCCACGTCGAAGAGCCACGTGGTGCCGTCCGTCACCCGGATCTCGTCGCGGCCGCGGTGCTCGACGCTCGCGATCCCCTCGAGGACGGCCGCGTCCGTCGGCCGCAGCCGCTCCGGCAGCCGCTCGAGGACGAGGAGCGCGAGGGCGGCGTTCGTGGCCTGGTGACGGCCCACGAGCGGCGTGCGGACCTCGATCTCGCCCCAGGCGCCCGTGCGGGCCCGGAAGGCGGTGTGATCGGGCCGGACCCGC
This sequence comes from uncultured Gemmatimonadaceae bacterium, assembly GCA_964583815.1. Classification (GTDB taxonomy): domain Bacteria; phylum Gemmatimonadota; class Gemmatimonadetes; order Longimicrobiales; family Gaopeijiaceae; genus JAWLHJ01. Next base: position 2,648 of record CAZOYA010000255.1, read on the forward strand.
ACGTCGCGCACGGCGTCCTCGGGGAGCGGCTCGACCCGGGTGCCCCGCTCGCGCGCGATCTCGTCCAACACGGCGAGGAGCTCCGGTTCCCGCTCGGCGGTCACGAACGGCACCCCGCCCTTGATGATCCCGCCCTTCTCCCGCGCGATCTCGGGGAGCGTCGAGCCCAGGTAGTCGGCGTGGTCCAGGGCCACGTTCGTGACGGCCGAGACCTCCGGCAGGAGCACGTTCGTCGCGTCCAGCCGGCCGCCGAGCCCGACCTCCACCACCGCGGCCTGGACGCCCTCCCGCGCGAAGACGTGGAAGGCGAGGACGGTCGCCGCCTCGAAGAAGGTCAGCCCGAAGGCGAGCACGACGTTGCGGACCTCCTCCGCCCGGGCGAGGAGCACCTCCTCGGGGAGCGCGGCCCCGTCGACGAGCATCCGCTCGCGGAACGAGCAGAGGTGCGGGGAGGTGTAGCACCCCGTGCGCACGCCGGCGGCGCGGAGTACCGAGGCCACCATCGAGGTCACGGAGCCCTTCCCGTTCGTCCCGCCGACGTGGACGGAGGCGTAGCGGCGGTGGGGGTCGCCGAGCGCCCGGAGCGCCGCCTCGGTCCGCTCGAGCCCCCAGTGCACCCCGGTCGCGAGCGGCGGGAAGAGCCGACGCACCAGGGGATCGTGGAAGGGTCGGTCGAGCCGCTCCGGCGCCACGGCACCGGTCGGGCCGCGTGTCACGGCCAGCCCGCGTGCTGATGGCGCAGGAGCGTGACGATCTCTCGCTTGAGGGCGCGGCGGTCGACCACGCGGTCGACCATGCCGTGCTCGAGGAGGAATTCCGAGCGCTGGAACCCCTCGGGAAGCTCCTGCCGGATCGTCTCCTCGATGACGCGCGGGCCCGCGAACCCGATGAGCGCGCCCGGCTCCGCCAGGTTCACGTCGCCGAGCATGGAGAAGGAGGCGGTCACGCCCCCCGTGGTGGGGTGCGTGAGGACCGACACGAACGGGATCCCCGCCTCGTGGAGGCGTGCGAGCACGGCCGAGGTCTTCGCCATCTGCATGAGGGAGAAGATGCCTTCCTGCATGCGCGCCCCGCCCGACGCGCTCACCACGACGAGCGGCGCGCGCCGCTCGAGGGCGACCCGGGCGACGCGGGCGATCTTCTCGCCGACCACGGATCCCATCGAGCCGCCCACGAAGCCGAAGTCCATGACGGCGATGGCCACGGGAATCCGGTCCATGGCGCCGGTCCCGGACAGGACCGCCTCGCGCCCGCCCTTCGCCTCGGCGACCTCGATCCGCTCCCGGTACGGCTTCAGGTCGCGGAACTCGAGCGGATCGGCCGCGCGGAGGTGCCCGTCGTGCTCCTCGAAGCTCCCTTCGTCGAGCAGCAGGTCGACGTACGCGCGCGCCGGGAGCCGCAGGTGGTGCCCGCACCCCGGGCACACGTTCAGGTTCTGCGCGAGCCGCTCCCGGTACAGGATCTCCCCGCACCCGGGACACTTGTCGAAGACGTCGGTGGGGAGATCGCGACGGTCCTGCGCGTTGAGTGGCTTCTTGTCCTTCCGGAACCAGGCCATCGAGTGTCGCGACCTACCTTTCGTACGCCACCCGCACCGCCAGTGCCACGGCGACCCACGACATGAAGAGGAACGTGCCGCCGTAGCTGACGAACGGCAGCGGAATCCCCGTGATCGGCACCAGACCCACGGTCATGCCGATGTTCACGAAGACGTGGACGAGCCAGGCGCCGAAGATACCGAGAAGCACCAGGCCCGCAA
>CAZOYA010000256.1:0-4400 GCA_964583815.1 uncultured Gemmatimonadaceae bacterium
GCGGGCGTGGCGGTGGGCGGGGTCGGCGTGGGGGCGGGCGGCGACGTGCGCGGCCTGGTCGTGGGCGGGGTGGGCGCCGGGGCGGGCGGCGCGCTCGAGGGCATCGCGATCGGCGGCGTGGGCGTGGGGGTCGGCGGGGACGCGCGCGGCCTGCTGATCGGCGGCATCGGGGCCGGCGTGGGTGGCACCTTCGAGGGCGTGGCGATCGGCGGCGTCGGCGTGGGTGCGAACCGCCTCCAGGGTGTGGCGATCGGCGGGGTGGGCGTCGGGGCGGACCGCTTCCGCGGCCTCGCCATCGGCGGGATCGGCGTCGGCGCCGACCGCTTCCGCGGCGTCGCGCTCACCGGGATCGGCGCGGGGATGGCCGACGGAGCCGGCCTCGTCATCGCCCCGGCCTGGTTCCGCGTGGAGCGCGGGGGCCGGTTCGAGGGGGTGTCCGTGGGCGCGGTGAGCGACGTCCGCGGCGAGCTCCGCGGGCTCTCGATCGGGATCGTCAACATCGCGAACGAGCTTCACGGCGTTCAGATTGGCCTCCTGAACATCGCCCGCAACAAGGACTCCTTCAGCGTCCTCCCGCTGGTGAACTATCATCCCTGATCGCGCCTGATCGCGGCAGCTCCGCTCGCGCCTGGAATCGCGCCGGAGACCCGATCGATCGCGTGCCGACCCCGCCGCCCCGGGAGCCACCGGCTTGAACCGACACGACATGCTCGAGCGCCTCGAGGCGCGCCTCGCCGACGGACGCCCGTGGGACCTCGTGGTGGTGGGCGGCGGCGCGACGGGCGTGGGGATCGCGGTCGACGCCGCCTCGCGCGGCCACGACGTGCTCCTGCTCGAGGCGAGCGACTTCGGGAAAGGCACCTCGAGCCGGTCCACGAAGCTCGTGCACGGCGGCGTGCGCTACCTCCAGCAGGGCAACGTCCCGCTCGTCATGGAGGCGCTCGAGGAGCGCGGCATCCTCCGCCGGAATGCGCCGCACCTCGTGACCGACCTCCCCTTCGTGGTGCCCAACTACCGCTGGTGGGAGGCGCCGTTCTACGGGATCGGCATGCGGGTCTACGACGTGCTCGCGGGCCGGCACGGCTTCGGCCACTCGAGGAACCTCTCCGTCGAGGAGACCGTCGCCCATCTGCCGACGATCGAGCGCGAGGGGCTCCGGGGCGGCGTGCTCTACCACGATGGGCAGTTCGACGACGCGCGCCTGCTCGTGCACCTGGCGCTCACGGCCGCCGAGCAGGGCGCGACGCTGCTGAACTACGCGCCGGTCACGGGCATCCTGAAGAACGGCTCCGGCTTCGCGTCCGGGGTCACGGCGCGCGACCTCGAGTCCGGACGCTCCTGGGAGATCCCCGCGCGGGTCGTCGTCAACGCGACGGGCGCGTTCAGCGACGCGGTCCGCGCGATGGACGATCCCGCGGCGCCCCCGATCATCCGGCCGAGCCAGGGCGTGCACGTCGTGCTCGACCGCTCGTTCCTGCCGGGCACGACGGCGATCATGGTCCCGCACACGGACGACGGGCGCGTGCTCTTCGCGATCCCGTGGCGGAACCGCGTCGTCCTCGGCACGACGGACACGCCGGTGGCCGAGGTCACGCTCGAGCCGCGCGCGCGCCCCGAGGAGCTCGAGTTCCTGCTCGGCCACGCGGCGCGCTATCTCACCCACGACCCGGCGCGGGAGGACGTGCGGAGCGTCTTCGTCGGGATCCGTCCCCTCGTGGCGGAGGTCGAGGAGAAGGGGGACACCGCGGAGATCTCGCGCGAGCACGCGCTCCGGGTGAGCGACTCCGGCATGCTCACCGTCGCGGGCGGCAAGTGGACGACCTACCGCAACATGGCGGAGGACGCGGTGAACGCGGCCGAGACCCTCGGCGACCTCGAGGCGCGGCGCTGCGTCACCCGGGAGCTGAACATCCACGGCTACCACGCGAGCGCCGAGCGCTTCGGCCCGCTCGCCGTCTACGGCTCCGACGCCCCCCGGTTGCTCGAGCTCGCGGAGGACCGGCCCGAGCTGGCGGAGCCGCTCCACGAGCGGCTCACGGTCACCGGCGCGGAGGTCGTCTGGGCCTGCCGCGAGGAGATGGCCCGCACGCTCGACGACGTGCTCGCGCGCCGCACGCGTGCGCTCGTGCTCGACGCGCGCGCGGCGATGGAGGTGGCGCCGACGGTCGCCGTCCTCATGGCCGGGGAGCTCGGGCGGCCGCCCGACTGGGCGGAGGAGCAGGTCCGCGACTTCACCACCCTGGCCGAGGGGTACCTGCCGTGAGCGAGAACCTGACCCGCCCCGCGGACATGGATCCCGAGGCCTGGCTCGACACGATCGAGGATCCCGAGCGGCCCCGGGATCGCGCCCACCTGAGGGAGCAGCTACGGCGCACCTGGCCGGAGCCCGCTTGACCGCACGACCCGACGCCGCGAGCTTCATCGAGCGGTCCTGCGAGGCCGCCGGGAAAAGAAACAGATTCGAGCGAGGGCGGCGGTCTTCTTCGAAGAGACTGCGGCCCTCTTTCAGTTCGTGGCCACGTGGGCCACACCCCGCGCGGGAGCTCCGCGCAAATGGTAGTCGGGACGTACGGCATCATCGTAACTCCGACTCGACAACTCGGGAGACGCGACGATGCGTACCAGAGGAACCGTGAAGTGGTTCAACGATCAGAAGGGCTTCGGCTTCATCACGCCCGAGGACGGCAGCAAGGACTGCTTCGTCCACCACAACTCCATCCAGGGCTCCGGCTTCAAGAGCCTCAAGGAGGGCGCCACCGTCGAGTTCGACGTGGTGCAGGGCACGAAGGGGCCGGCGGCGGAGAACGTCGTCCAGCTCTGAGCTGATCGCTCGTAGTGCAGCGGGCCGCCCCATCCGGGGCGGCCCGCTTTTTTTGTACCCTGTGTGGCCGTCGAGGGGGGCGGGGCACCCGCCCCGCCCCCCGGACCGTGCGCTACTACGAGATCGGACGCCGGTCCAGCGCCCCGTAGTAGATGCTGTTGAACAGGAAGCCGAAGGTGCCGTGCGACTGCGCACGGAACGTGATCTTCGGGCCGAAGATGAACAGCTTGCCGTCGCCGTAGTCGGCCTCGAACGCACCGACGCCGTTCTCCAGGTACTCCTGGCCCCAGGCCCACCCGCTCCGGAGCGGCGCGGGCGAGTCGTACCAGCCGATGCGGCGGATCCCCTCGGCGGTCTCGTCGATCGTGAAGACGGGGCTGTGGCTGAACAGCACGTCGACGTACTCGCCGTAGCCGTTCGCAACGGGGGTCTCGTGCTCGACCTTCATCTGCAGGATCGAGCCCGGCGTGAAGTAGTCGTCCCGCGTGAGCTCCTGCCCGTCGCGCACGAGGTGGTTCTCCACCGGCAGCTCCGCGTGATGCGCGAGCGCCGCCGAGGAGCCGATCGCGATCGCCGCGCCGCCCTCCCGCACGTAGTCGAGGATGCGGGGCACGGTCGTCGCCACCGTGAGGAGACCGATGCGGTCGTGGTACTCCTGCGGAATCCGCGACAGGTCGAGGTTGAGCTCGCCGCCCCGGTCCTCCTCCGGGATCGCCCCGTCGTCGAACAGGAGCACGTCGTACTCGGACAGGTCGCCGTTCTCGAGGTCCGGCGGATACAGCACCTCGAAGTCGAACTCGAAGTCCTCGAGGATCATGCGTGTCCAGCCCGAAGGCATGGAGCCGCCGTACTCGTCCAGCAGCCCGATGCGGACGGGCTCGAGCTCCATCGCCTCGCCCGAGGGCCGCGCGGTGACACCGACGAAGTCGAGGCCCTTCTCGCGGGCCAGCCCCTCGATCGTCTGCCGGTCCGTCTCCAGGTAGAAGGCGCCCGCCTCGAACGAGGTCCCCTCCGCCGTGAGCGGCTGCGTGTACCACCACGCCGAGCCGCCGTCGCCGAGCACGCGGTTCACCGCCGTGAAGGCGTCGTTCACGTGGTGCACGAGCCATCCGGAGGCGTTGGAGGCCCCGGCCACCGTGCCCGCCGGCGGCGTCGCGATGATGTCGGGGATGAGCTCGAACGGTCCGTCGAAGCCCTCGAGGATGCGGTCGAACTCGACGCCCATCTGCCAGGCGAGCGTCCAGCCCGTGTTGTCGTACGGCGCGATGGGCGGACCGCCCGGATAGGCGAAGTCGTTCGGGTGCTGCTGCTTCTCGAACATGTCGAGCACGTGCGGGCGGAACGCCTGCGCGGCCTTCACGACGTAGGAGCCCGCCGGGTACTGCGTGCCCTGGACCGTGAAGTCCTGCGTCGCCCGCAGGACGTCCACGCCGTTGTAGAGCAGCGTGTTGACGAACTTCGTCGCGGTCGGGAAGTCGACCTGGTCCGAGGGGATGATGAAGCCGCGCGGATCACGGTCGTCCGGGGCGCGCAGGAACTGCTCCCAATCGGAGCGGTCGCCCTCGTCCATCCGCGCGGC
>CAZOYA010000257.1:0-4387 GCA_964583815.1 uncultured Gemmatimonadaceae bacterium
CACGAGCTCCTGGTCGCACGTCGCGCAGGTCATGTTCACGCTCATGCCGCACTTCTCACAGGTGTAGGTCGCCATCGGTCGCTCCTCGGGTTCGCGGGTAGGCGCCTGATATGAACCGTTGGGTTGGCTCCGTTCAAGACCGTGCGGATGCGGGGGCGTGGCGCGGCAGGTCGCTTCGGGGCGCTGCGCCGCATGGCCGTGCGGGCGGGGGGGCGTGGCGCGGCAGGTCTCTTCGGGGCGCTGCGCCGCATGGCCCTGGCTGGTCTTCGAGGTTCCTCTCGGGCGGCTCCGCTCGGGTGCCTTCGGCACCCAAGCCCTCCTCGACCTGCCGCGCCACGCCCCCGCTCCGACCGGTCCGGTCCAGCTTCCATGGCCGAGGGGGAAAGGCAGGGGCGGGCAGGTTAGCCGACCGGCCAGCTCCTCGGCCACCTTGCCTAACGCGTGGTACGAGCCGGGAGGCGCGCGGCCGGGCCCACCGCCCGGGAGCGAGGCGCGTGGCGGTGCCCCGCCGACGGCTTGGGTCGCGAAGCGACCCGAGCGTAGCCGGCCCGCCCGTTATCGAAGAGCGACCTGAGTGGTCCGGCGAAGCGCCCCGAGGCGGGGCATCGCCACGCGCCTCGCGTCTCAGGACCGCGAAAGGTCCTCGAGGAGCAAAGCCGCCTCCAGCACCTCCCGGTCGCACCACGCCCTCCCCACGAGCTGCGTCCCCAGCGGGAGCCTGTCCTCGCCCGCCCCGAACGGCACGCTCACCGCGGGCCATCCGAGCGCGTTGAAGGGGTTCGTGTAGCGGGTCGAGGCGGCCGTGCCGAGCGCGGGCGCGACGCCGGGCTGGCAGGGGGTCGCGAGCACGTCCACGCGCTCGAAGTGCCGGCTCCACGCGGCGCGGATCCACCGACGGACCCTCTGGGCGCGCATGAGGTCGTCGAACCCGTACGCGAAGCCGCCCACGAGGCGCCCGCGGCAGAAGCGCCCGTAATCCGCGTAGCGCTCGCGCAGCGTGCGGGCGTGGTAGGCGGAGGCCTCGATCGCGAGGAGCATGGACGAGACCCGCCACAGGACCTGCATCTCGGGCAGGTCGATCTCCACGAGCGTGGCGCCGGCGCTCTCGAGCGCCCGCAACGAGGCCTGCCAGGCGGCCACCGCTTCGGGCGTGCCGAGCGGCTCGGCGGAACCGTCCCCGGTCATCACCCCGATGCGGAGGCCGCGGGCTCCTCCCGCGCGCCCTTCCCGGAGGGCGCCGCCCGCATCGTACTCGCTTTCCCGCCGCGTGCGCGGGTCGCGACCGTCGGGTCCCGCCAGCGCGCCGAGCACGACGTGCGCATCGCGCACGTCCCGCGTCAGCGGGCCGATGTGGTCGAGCGACCAGGCCAGCGGCACGCATCCGGCGAGGCTCGCGCGTCCGAACGTGGGCTTGAGCCCGACGGTCCCGCAGAGCGCCGCGGGGATCCGGATCGAGCCGCCGGTGTCCGTGCCGAGCGCGGCGTACACGACGCCCGCCGCGACGGCCGCGGCCGATCCGCTGCTCGATCCTCCGGCGTCGCGCTGCGGGTCGTGGGGGTTGCGGGTCGGCCCGAAATGCGGGTTGGTCGAACCGGGCCAGTACGCGAACTCGGAGAGGCGCGTCTTCCCCACGATCACGGCGCCGGCGGCCTCCAGGTGCGCGACGGCGGCGGCGTCCACCGAGCTCTCCCGGCCCGCCCGCACCTTCGAGCCCGCGGTCGTGACGGTGCCGCGCATCTCCAGGAGATCCTTCACGGCGACGGGCACGCCGTGGAGCGGTCCGCGCCAGCGCCCTTCCGCGATCTCGCGCTCGGCCGCCCGGGCCGCCTCGAGCGCGCGCTCCGGGAGCAGCACCTGGAAAAGGTTGAGCTTGCCGTCGAGCTCGCCCGCCTGGGCGAGCGCCCGCTCGGCGAGCTCGACCGGGGAGATCTCCTTGCGACGCAGGAGGTCGGAGATCCCCACGATGGTGTCGGGAACCCCGCTCCCCCCGGAAGGATGGGCGGCGACCTCCGTCGGGGCGTGCGGGGTGGTCGGCGCAGTCGACGCTTGCTCCAGCCCCCGCCCTCCCGCGCCGTTCGCCGCATCCTCCGATTCCGGTCCCCATGGCCCGAGGAAGTCGGGCAGGTCGTCGGCCCCGCTCGCCGCGAGCACCTCGCGGTTCTCCACGACCCGCCGGAGCACGCCGTCAGCCTCGAGGCGCTCGAGGTCCTCGTCCGTCGCGGGGATCGCGGCCGCCCGCAGGTTCGCGCGCAGGCGGTCGAGAACGAGATCCTCCCGGCTCAGGGCAGCACGTCCTTGGGCATGTGCAGCGCGACGAGCACGTGGGGCACGTCCACCACCGCGGCGATCTTCAGGTCGCCCACGAGCGAGCAGAGCATGTTAGGCGTCCTGCTCGGAGAGGCCGTTCACCGTGAAGGCGTCCACGACCGCGCCCGACTGCACCCGCGCCACCGGCGGAATCGTGGCGCTCCAGCGCGCGTGGGTCTGGTCGGCCCGGAGGACGATTCCCGGCTCCGGCACGGCCGCGGCCTGCGCAGCCGCGTCCCCCCCCGGCCTCGCCGGGAGCGCACCCGTGGAGGGCGGCCCCGGCGAGCACGGCCGAGAGCGCGAGACCGGGGGCGCGGCGCGGACCCTTCCGCGCATCCACGGGATCAGCCTCCCTGCAATCCGAGCTGCGCGAGGCATCCCCCGGCGCGCCACGCGTCGTAGCGCATGCGGAGCGTCTCGACCGGATTCGGGCTCTCGTTCGGCCGCGTGTTCTCGTCGTCGACGTCGATGAAGAGCGAGTACTCCCCGTCGGAGTGGCCCTGCCCGATGGGATCCTCCGGCTTGGCGGCCGCGATGTAGGCCACGTGCGCGGTGCGGTGCGTGCAGCCCATCTCGGTCTCCGGGACGGGATCGGTGCGGCACGAGCAGCGCGAGTCCCCGCCGTTGTGGTCGGCGGCCTCCATCGCGGCCATCACCCGGTCGACGACCGTCCCCTCGGCGGCGAGGAACGCGTCCACGGCGGCCGTCACCACGCGATCGGACTCGAGGATGTTCCCCTGCACGGCGAAGTAGATGTCCTCGTCCCGCACCTCGCTCTGGACGGCGAGCGCGGCGTACCCGTTGCGCGTCCCGGAGAAGCCGGCCATGCGGCCCTGGAGGTCCACGATCCCGAACTGGCGGCCCTCGATGTTCTCGTCCTCGTGCAGCATCCGCAGGATGTCGTCCGGATCCGTGCCCTTGCGGATCTCCTCGAAGATGAGCGTCTGGTTCGCGCGCGTGCGGTCGACCCCGGCCTGCGCGGCGGCCACCCCGACGCCCGGCACGATCACGGCCTGGATGCTCATGAGCCCGCCGCGGGTGCGGAGCCCCTCGGCGGTGACGCAGGTCGCGGAGGCGATCACCACGAGACCGCTGCGCGTGTCGACGGCGATCACGGACCACGTGGCGCTCGCCGGCGTCGGCATCAGCGTCGCCGCGAGCACGGCCAGGAGGGCGAGGAAGCGGCCTCGCGGGCGAGGGAGCATGCGCATGACGGTCTCCTGATGAGGTCCTCTTGCGGCGGGTGGCGGCGCGCGCCGCGGCTCCGGACGCTTCCGCCGCCGGGCGCGCGCCGGACAGTATACGATGCGCGTTTGACAGCCGCACCCGGCGCGCGTATTCCAGAGCCCCGTGCCGGGATCCGGCGCCGGCCGACGACGAGGCGACCCCGACCAACACGGACGCTCCGCCCTGAACAGCATCCTCCTCGGCATCCTCGCCTACATCCTCGCGCAGCTCGCGATCGGGATCCTCGTCTCGCGGAGGATCCACACCGAGACCGACTACCTGGTCGCGGGACGCTCGCTGGGACCGGTGCTCGTCACCTTCACGGTCTTCGCGACCTGGTTCGGGGCCGAGACCTGCATCGCCGCGGCGGGCGCGGTCTACGAGTCGGGGCTCTCGGGCGGCTCCGCGGACCCGTTCGGCTACGCGCTCTGCATCATCCTCACGGGGGCGGTCTTCGCGGTGCCGCTCTGGCGGCTGCGCCTCACGACGATGGCCGACCTGTTCCGGCTGCGCTTCGACGGATCGGTGGAGCGGCTCGCGGTCCTCCTGATGGTCCCGACCTCGCTCTTCTGGGCCGCGGCGCAGATCCGGGCGTTCGGGCAGGTCCTGTCCTCCGCCTCGGGCTTCGAGATCGAGCTCACGGTGACGATGGCCGCCGCGGTGGTCGTGGCCTACACGGTGGCCGGCGGGCTCCTCGCGGACGCGTGGACGGACGTGGTCCAGGGCACGGTGCTGATCCTCGGACTCGGAATGCTCGGATGGGCGGTGCTCGCGGACGGAGGCACGGACGCGCTCGCCGCCGTGGACCCGGCGCTGCTGAACCCGCTCGGCGCCGAGCCGCGCCCGCTGCTCG
>CAZOYA010000258.1:0-4380 GCA_964583815.1 uncultured Gemmatimonadaceae bacterium
CGGGACCCGTGGGGTCGTCGTCGCACGCCGCGAGGACGGCGGGGAGGAGAAGGAGCGCCCCGAGCCGGCGGCCTCCACGGACGAGCGAGACCCCGAAGGGGGCACGCGAGGCAGGTGCGAGAGCGTCGTGCATGGTTCTCGGAAGGGGAATGAGAGTCATTCTCAACCATCTCTCCGAGAATCGTCGGCGCCCATCCGGATGTCAAGAGTGGCGCCGTTTCCGGCGGATCGAGGGAAATCCGCCGTCCGAGGAGACCCGAGAGGCGCCGGGGACGGAAAGCCGACCGGCCGCCCGCCCCCGGCGCTCCGGTCAGCGCACCTGGAACGTGATCGGGAACGAGACCCAGACCGCGGTCCGCTGATCCCTCAGCAGCGCGGGGGTGAAGCGGTACACGCTGGCCACGCGCAGCGCGGCCTGGTCGAGCGCCGTGTGGCCGCTGCTCTGGTCGATCAGCCTCCGCTGCACCCGGCCCTCCTCGTCGATCAGGAAGTAGACGCGCACCGTGCCGCCCACGCCGGCGTCCCGGAGGAGGGGCGGGTAGCTCGCCTCCATGGAGTCGATCACCTCCTGCCGGTTCGTGATCTCCGGGGCCGTGGTGAACGGCGTGAAGGTGGGCTCGTCGTAGATCTCCGGGGTGACGACCGTGGCGGACGGCTCGGGCGCCTCCGGCGCGTCGGTCGAGGCGGCCTCGGTGCCGAGGGGCGCCTCCACGCCGCAGGCCTGCGCCCCCACGAGGACGGCGAGGGCGACGAGCAGCAGGCCGGCGAGTCGGCTACGGGAGGTGGGACGGTGGGTCATGGCGACGATCCTCCGCTCGAGGGACGAGGCGTTCTCCGTGAAGGCGGCGAGGCCGAGCGCGGGCGTGCCGCTCCGCCCCGCGACGGCGAGCAGGCTCTCGCCGTAGGCACGCCGGTCGGGCGCGCGGCGCAGCACGCGCCGATCGCAATCGATCTCGACCGCGAGGCGCAGGCGGCGAAGCTACCACCAGGCGACCGGGTTCCAGGGGACGAGCGCGAGCAGGGCGAGCGCGGCCGCCAGCAGACGCGAGTCGCCGGCCCGCAGGTGCGCCTCCTCGTGGAGGAGCACGAGTCGGAGCTGGCGCTCCGGCAGCGCCAGCGTCCACCGCGGCAGGATGATCCGGGGGCGCATCACGCCGGCCACCGCCGGGCCCAGCGCGGGCGACAGGAGCACCGGGCGCTCCAGCACGCGCGCCGGCGACCAGCTCCGCCCCTCGCTCCGGAGGCGTCCGGCCGCGCGGGCGAGGACCGCAAGGAGCAGCGCCACGCCGCCGAGCCACAGGAGCGTCGCCGCGATCACGATCGCCCCCTCCGTCCCCGCCCCGCCCGGTCCGACGACGAGCGGCGGCAGCTCGATGAACCCGCCGAGCGGGAGCGGGGACTCGCCCGTCGCGGGCCCGCTCCCGAGGAGCGATCCCCACGCGGATCGCAGCCTGGGCGCCACGAGCAGGACCGGAGGGAGGGCGAGCGCCGCGAGCCAGACGAGGCGGGCGGGGGCCCCGGCCCGGCGCAGACCGGTCTCGGCCACCCAGGCGGCCGCGGACGCGACCACCGAGACGGCGAGCGCGAAGAGCATCAGGGGAAGCACCGGGGCGCTCATCGGTCCTCCTCCCGCAGCCTGCGCTCCAGCAGATCGCGCATCCGGCGGAGCTCGTCCTCGTCCAGGTTCTCCTTCTCGACGAGGCGCGTGAGGAGGAGCTCGGCGGAGCCGCCGAAGAGACGGTCCCGCACGCGACGGAGCGCGCTCCCGGCGGCCTGCTCGCGCTCGACGAGGCACCGGTAGCGGTGCGCGCGGCCCTCGGTGGTGTGCGCGACGTACCCCTTCTCCTCGAGCACGCGCAGGATCGTCAGGACGGTGGTGTAGGCCAGGTCGTCGGGCAGCGCGGCGCGCACCTCGGCCACGGTCGACGGCCCCCGGTCCCAGAGGACGTTCACCACGTCCAGCTCGCGGGGGGTGAAGCGGATGTCCTCCATGGGCGCCTCCGGTGGGGGGTAGCTCGACTATCTCCTTAGTACATCCTGGTGCGCGAATCGCCGTCTGTCAACGAGGGGTTTAGTAGTAAGGCGTGGGGTCCTCCGGGATCCCGGTCTCCGGGCGGAGGGGAGGATCCCGCCGCCGTTGACGAACGGCCGTGCCGGCGAGATCTACTGCTGCCGGCCGCAGCGGCCGGACCGATCCATCGCGCGGCCGCCGCGCACCCGCCCAACGCAACAGACCGTGAACGCCATCCTTCGCCTCACCTGCCCGGACCGCCCCGGCATCGTCGCCGCGCTCACCGGCTTCATCCACGAGAACTGCGGCAACATCGTCCACCTCGACCAGCACGTCGACCAGGAAGCGGACGTCTTCTTCGCGCGCGTCGAGTGGCAGCCCGGCCCGGCGGGCCATTCCCGCGAGCACCTCCGTGAAGCGCTCGACGCGCTCGTGCGGCCCCTCGAGCCGATGGGCATGAGCCTGGACTTCGACGACCGCCGCCCGCGCATGGCGATCTTCGTCACGCGCGAGAGCCACTGTCTCTACGATCTCCTCGTGCGCGTGGAGAGCGGCGATCTCCCCGTCGACATCCCGCTCATCGTGAGCAACCACGAGACGCTCCGGCCCGACGCCGAGAAGTTCGGGATCCCCTTCCACCACGTCCCGATCACGCGGGAGATCAAGGCCGAGCAGGAGAAGCGGCAGCTCGCGCTCCTGGCCGAGCACGACGTGGACGTGGTCGTGCTCGCGCGTTACATGCAGATCCTGAGCGAGGACTTCCTCGACGCGTTCGGCGGCGCGGTGATCAACATCCACCACTCCTTCCTCCCCGCATTCATCGGGGCGCGGCCGTACCACCAGGCGTACGAGCGTGGGGTGAAGATCATCGGCGCCACGAGCCACTACGTGACCTCGGAGCTCGACCGCGGGCCGATCATCGAGCAGGACGTGATCCGGGTCTCGCACGAGGACACCATCGAGGACCTCATCCGCCAGGGGAAGGACCTCGAGAAGATCGTGCTCGCCCGCGCGGTGTGGCACCACGCGCGGCACCGCGTGCTCACCTACAACAACAAGACCGTGGTCTTCTGACGGCCCGCGCCCGCGCCCGGGGCCGGCTCAGTCCGACGCGAGCGCGACCCGCGGATCCACCCGGGTCGCCTCGCGGGCGGGCGCCCAGGAGGCGAGCAGCGCCACCACGAGGAAGAGCGCGGCGACCCCGGCGTACGTGAGCGGATCGAGCGTCCCCACGCCGAACAGCAGGCTGCCGAGGAGCGAGGAGAGGAGCGCCGCCCCCGCGAGCCCCACGGCCATGCCGCCGAGCACCGGGCGGAGCGCGCGCCACACCACCATGCGCCGCACCCGCCCGCGATCGGCGCCGAGCGCCACGCGCAGCCCGATCTCGCGGGTGCGTCGCCGCACCGTGTACGAGATCACCCCGTGGATCCCCACCGCGGCGAGCACGGCCGCGCCGGCGGCGAACACGCTCATCAGGGAGGCGAAGAAGCGGGGCTGTCCGACCGCCTCGTCGTAGGCGCTCCGCGCCGTGTAGATCGAGCGGATCGGCTGATCGGACGCCTCCTCCGCGACGGCGCGGCGGAGGGGCTCGACGAGCGCGAGCGGCTCGCCGGCCGTGCGCACGACGAAGGAGAACACGCGGCGCGTGTTCAGCCGGTCGTCCAGGTAGATCATGAGCGGAGGCGGCTCCGCGGGATCGAGGTGCAGCACGTCGCCCACCACGGCCCGGATCGGGATCTCCGTGCCGAGCACGGAGAGCGACGCGCCGACGGCGGCCTGCGCGCTCCCGAACGCCTCGCGCGCGAGCCGCTCGTTGATGACCAGGGCGCGCTCGGCCTCCGCGCCCAGGGGCAGGCCGGTCAGGATCGGGATCCCCATCACCTCGAAGAAGTCCCGGTGCACGTGGAGTGCGTGCGCCGTGCGCTCCTCGCCGGTGAGGGCCGGCGGATCGCCGGGGCGCGCCCAGGGCCACACCTCGCCCATGCCCCGCGTGGGGAACTCCTTGGCCGTGCTCGCCCCGACCACACCCGGGATCGCTTCGAGCCGCTCGAGCAGCCGGTCGCGGAACGCCATGTACTCCGGGGCCTCGTCGCCGTAGCCGCCGACGACCATGTCGGCGACGAGCAGGCCCTCGGGATCGAAGCCCGGATCCACGGAGCGGAGCGTGACGAAGCTCCGCATGAGCAGCCCGCCGCCGACGAGCAGCACGACCGCCATCGCGACCTCCGTGAAGACGAGCCCGCCCAGGAGCGTGCGCGGCTCGCCGCTCGAGGCGCTGCGCGCCGCTCCCGCGAGGCTCTCGCCGCGTCGGCCGGCGCGCGCGGCCGGGCGGAGCCCCACGAGGACGCCGGTCCCCGCCGAGGCGGCGA
>CAZOYA010000259.1:0-4367 GCA_964583815.1 uncultured Gemmatimonadaceae bacterium
GTACGGGCTCTCGCCGGTGATCTTCTCGTACATGGCGAAGAGGTTGCCGTAGCGCTCGCTGATCGCCGAGCGCCCGAGCCGCGCGATCGCGTCCGCGAAATCGAGGTAGACGCCGTTCTTCCGCTCGCCCACCCCGTGCCCGGCGTCGACCATCTCCTTGGCGCGCCGCGAGGCGATGTCGCGGGGCGAGAGGTTCCCGAACGAGGGATAGATCCGCTCGAGATAGTAGTCCCGCTCGGCCTCGGGGATCTGCCCGGGCGGACGGTGGTCGTTCGCGTCCTTCGGCACCCAGATGCGCCCGTCGTTGCGGAGCGACTCGCTCATCAGGGTGAGCTTCGACTGGTACTCGCCCGAGGCGGGAATGCACGTCGGGTGGATCTGCGTGTAGCACGGGTTCGCGAAGCCCGCGCCCCGACGATGTGCCCGCCACGTGGCGGTCACGTTGCACTGCTTCGCGTTCGTCGACAGGAAGAAGACGTTCGAGTAGCCGCCGGTCGCGAGCACCACGGCGTCGGCCGTGAACGATTCGACCTCGCCGCTCAGCATGTCCCGGACGACCACGCCCTTGGCCTCGCCGTCGACCACGACCACGTCCATCATCTCGTGGCGCGTGGAGATCTTCACGGTGCCCGCCGCGATCTGCCGCTCGAGCGCCTGGTACGCCCCGAGCAGGAGCTGCTGGCCCGTCTGCCCGCGGGCGTAGAACGTCCGGCTCACCTGCGCGCCGCCGAAGGAGCGGTTCGCGAGCATCCCGCCGTACTCGCGCGCGAACGGCACCCCCTGCGCCACCGCCTGGTCGATGATGTTCAGGCTGATCTCGGCGAGCCGGTGCACGTTCGCCTCGCGCGAGCGGAAGTCCCCGCCCTTGATCGTGTCGTAGAAGAGCCGGAAGACGCTGTCGCCGTCGTTCTGGTAGTTCTTCGCGGCGTTGATCCCGCCCTGCGCGGCGATCGAGTGCGCGCGGCGCGGCGAGTCGTGGTACGTGAGGACCGTCACGTTGTAGCCGAGCTCGCCCATGGTGGCGGCGGCGGACGCGCCGGCGAGGCCGGTGCCGACGACGATCACCTCGTACCTGCGCTTGTTCGCCGGGTTGACCAGCTTCATGTCGAAGCGGTGCTTGTCCCACTTCTCGGGAAGCGGGCCCGACGGAATTCTGCTGTTCAGTTCCACGGCTGGACGAACCTTGTCTGCGGTAGGGGCGCGACGGGGTGCTCGGGGGAAGGCCCGAGGCCGGCTCCTAGGAGATGACGCCGAGCAGCACGAGCGTCGGCGGGGTCAGGAAGCCGACGAAGACGATGCCCGCGTAGGCCGCCGCGAAGGGGCGGCGCAGGTGGTTGTACTTCGGATGATTCAGCCCCAGGGTCTGGAAGAAGCTCCAGACTCCGTGGTAGAGGTGCAGCGCGAGCGCCGCCTGCGCGAGCAGGTAGAACCCGTAGACGAGCGGATTCCGGAACGCGCTCACGAAGTTCGCGTGCACCGCGCCCGCCACGAACTCGGGATGTGCCTGCCCCGTGGTGAAGTGGAGGATGTGGTACACGATGAACAGGAACACGATGACTCCGCCCCAGCGCATCGTGCGCGAGGCGTAGCTCAGGCTCTGGTCATCGAGCTTCCCGTACGCCTGGCGCCGGGCGGCGCGGCTCGTCTGCCAGAGCTGCCAGGCCGCCCACACGTGCACCGCGACCGCCGCCAGCAGGAGGAGGCGGAAGAACCACAGGATTCCGTAGTTGGGCACGAGCGGGTAGGCGAAGCTCCGCAGATACTCCGCGTAGACGTCCATCGCGAAGCGGCCGTCCGTACCCGGCGCGGACAGCATCTTCAGGTTCCCCAGCATGTGGACGAAGAGGAAACCGAACAGCACGACTCCCGAGACCGCCATCAGGACCTTCTTCCCGACGGTGGTCCGATAGAGTGTGGCTACACGGCGCATCACGGCTCCCCTGGGAGGTTTCAATCGACGCTCGAAGTGCGGTCGAGACGTGGCGCGAAGTCGCACGTCTCCCGCCCCGCGGGCGTGCGTTCGCCCGCACGTCAGGGGGTGGTGGCGCCGGCCTCGCGGAAGGCTGACCGGCCTCTAATATGACGAGGTCTCCGAAGGTGACAACGCCTCGGGGTGCCGGGGGGCGGCCGCGAGGCCGGCGGGGTGCCGGGCGGCGGGCCGCTCCGCCCCCGGACCCGGCGCCCCTGGGATCCTCAGGCGGTGAGCGCGCCTTCCCGCTCGCGCCGGACCTTCTGCGCCACGTGCTCCGGAGCCGGCTCGTACCCGGCGGCCTCGCGGGTGTGGTAGGCGCGCCCCTGCGTCATCGACCGCAGCGCGGCGGCGTACTTGTAGAGCTCGGCCTCGGGCACGACGGCCCGCACGGTGGTGCGGCCGTCCTCCGGCTCCATCCCCTGCACGCGCCCGCGCCGGGAGGTGAGGTCGCCCATGATGTCGCCGACGTACTCGTCCGGGGTGACCACCGACACGAGCACGACGGGCTCCAGGAGGATCGGCCGGCACTTCTCGGCCACGGTCCGGAACGCGAGGGAGCCGGCCAGCTTGAACGCGATGTCCGAGGAATCGACGGCGTGGTAGGAGCCGTCGAAACACTCGGCGGTGAAGTCCACCACCGGATACCCGGCGAGCACCCCCCGCTGCGCCGCCTCCTGGATCCCGCGATCGACGGAGGGGAGGTACTTCGAGGGGATCACGCCCCCCTTGATCGAGTCGATGAAGGTGTAGCCGGCCCCGCGCGGCGCCGGCGCGAGGCGGATCTTGCAGTCCCCGAACTGGCCGCGGCCGCCGGACTGCTTCTTGTGCCGCCCCTGTCCCTCCGCCTCCACGGTGATCGTCTCCCGGTACGCGATACGCGGCTGCTCGGTCTCGACCTTCACGCCGTACTTCCGCTCCATGCGCTCGATCTGGATGTCGAGGTGGAGCTCGCCGACCCCGCGCGCGATCGTCTGGTGCAGCTCGGGATCGAACGACGCCGAGAACGTCGGATCCTCCTCGTGCAGCTTCGGGATCACCTCGCCGAGCTTGTCCTCGTCGCTGCGCGTGGCCCCCTTGATCGCGATCGCGATGTCGGCCGTGGGGAAACGGATCGGCTCCAGGCGGCGCGGCTGCCCCTTCGAGCAGAGCGTGTCGTTCGTGTGCGTGTGCTTGAGCTTGGCCACGACGCCGATGTCGCCCGCGTGCAGCCGCGGGACCTCGAGGCGCTCCCGGCCCATGGGCACGCTAAGGTGGTTGAGCTTCTCCGCCTGCCCGTCGGAGGCGTTCACGACCTCGTCGCCGTTCGCCACCGATCCGGAGAAGATCCGGAAGAAGGAGAGCTCGCCCACGTGCGGCTCCGCCGCGGTCTTGAACACGAGCGCCGCGAGCGGAGCGTCGTCGCGCGCGGCGAGCGTCTCGCCGTCCACCTGCTCGGGGCGCGCCTCGGCGGGGCTCGGGCAGAGCTCGACCAGCTTCTTCAGGAGCGCCCGGATCCCGTAGCAGTTCGCCGAGGACCCGCAGAACACCGGAAAGGCTTCGGACCGACCCATGGCGCGCGCCATCGCGTCCACCGCCTCGTCCCGCGAGATGTGCCCTCCCTCGAGGTACGCCTCCAGGAGCCGCTCCTCGGTGGTCGCGAGCGACTCCTGCAGCTCCGTCTCCCAGCGCTCCTCCTCGCCCGCGAGCTCCTCGGGAATCGGCGCCTCGTCGTACTCGCCCGTGGGAGAGCCCTCGCGGTACACGTGGGCCTTCTCGCTGAAGAGATTGATGATGCCGCGGAAGGAGGGGCCCTGGCCGATCGGGATCTCGACCGGAATCGCCGCGGGCGCGAGCCGGTTCTTGATCTGCCGGAACGCGCGGTCGAAGCTCGCGTGCTCCTTGTCCATCATCGAGACGAAGAAGATGCGCGGGATGCCGCGCTCCTCGCAGTAGCGCCACACGCGCTCGGTGCCGACCTCCACGCCGGCCGTGGCGTTGACCACGATGATCGCCGCGTCCGCGACCCGAACCGCCGAGAGGGCCTCGCCCGTGAAGTCCAGGTAGCCGGGCGTGTCGAGCAGGTTCACCTTCGTGTCCATGTGCTCGGCGAACGCCGGCGTGAGCTGGATGGAGATCCCGTGCGCGATCTCCTCGGGCGCGTGCATGGTGAGGGCGTGGCCCTCCTCGACGCTCCCCCGCCGCTTCGAAGTGCCGGCCACGTAGCACAGGGCGTCGATCAGGCTGGTCTTGCCGGCGCCCCCGTGGCCGAGGACGGCAATGTTGCGGATGCGCTCCGTGGGGTATTCGTTCGCCGTGGCCATGCGGGCTCCTCCGGGTCGCCGTTGGACGGGGGCCCGCTGAGACCCGTGGGAGCGCCCTGCGGGAGTCACGCCCACGCGAGCCCGGGCCCGGCTGT
>CAZOYA010000260.1:0-4354 GCA_964583815.1 uncultured Gemmatimonadaceae bacterium
CTCGTCCGACTCGGGCCGCTCCGCCCTGTGGGCGGGACGGTCGGAGGTGCCGGGCGGAGGCTTCGCTACTGCGGAGGGCCGACCGGATCCCTCCGCAGAGCCCTCGCTGGACGAGCCCCCGCGCCCGCCGCGGAGGCACGACCACCGGGACGCTCACCGAAGCAGGTAGGGCAAGAAGAAGGAAGAGGGCGCTGCGCGCCCTCTCCATATAGTTGCAAGGGAAGGAAGGTCCGGCCCGGCCGCGCGTCCACGACTGGACGACGGAGGGCCCGGGCCGACCGGCCGCTCCACCCGCCCGATCGAGGGGTGCGTGGCGCGGCCCCCGCTCCAGCGACGCTCCGCCGCGAGTAGCGGCGGAGTGAGGCAAGCGGACGAAGAAAGAGGACGCCGACGAGAGTCGGCTGCCGAACGGCAGAGCAGGAGCGGGGGCCGCGATACGCACCCCCGCCAACGGGCAGATAGAAAGCGGCCGGAACGCCCAGGGCGCTCCCCCGTACAACGAGGCCCAAGCGGAAGAGGCCCGGACCCATGAGAGACAAAGTCATCCTCGCCTGCCAGCAGTGCGAGTCGAGGAACTACAACAAGACGAAGAACAAGCGTCTCCACCCGGAGCGCGTCGAGTACAAGAAGTTCTGCCCGCGGTGCCGGACGCACACGCAGCACAAGGAGACGAAGTAGCCGCATGGCCGTCGTCGACCGGATCAGGGACACCAGGACCTTCCTGGGCGAGTGCTGGGCGGAGCTCCAGAAGGTGACGTGGCCGGACGCGGAGCAGCTCCGCAGCGCCACGATCGTGGTGATCCTGTTCACGATCGCCCTCTCGCTGATCATCTGGCTCATGGACTCGACCGTGAGCGTGCTGATCAACGGGATCATGGGCATCTTCGGCGCCTGAGGACACGACGATGCCCGACGACGCCCGCTGGTACGCCATCCAGACCTATTCGGGGCACGAGAACAAGGTTCAGAAGCTGATCCAGCTGAAGATCCAGGATCAGCCGGGCCCCGAGGAGGAGCGCGAGATCCGCGACGTCCTGGTTCCGACCCAGGAGGTCATGGAGATCCGCAACGGCAAGCGGGTGACGGTGACGCGCCGGCTGTACCCCGGCTACGTGCTCGTGCACATGGTCCTGAACGAGCGGACCATGCACGCGATCAACAACGTGCAGGGCGTCATCAAGTTCGTCGGACACGGCCGGGAGCCGCAGCCGCTCCGCGAGGAGGAGATCAACAAGATCCTGGGCGTCGAGGTCGAGGCCCCGGAGGATCAGCGGGAGGAGATCCCCTTCCACATCCACCAGGTGGTGGAGGTGACGAAGGGCCCGTTCACCGACTTCAGCGGAACGGTACAGGAGGTCTACCCCGACAAGGGCAAGGTCAAGGTCGAGGTTTCCCTCTTCGGCCGCCCGACCTCGGTGGAGCTCGACTACACGGACCTGAAGGGATACTGAGGATCGTAGACGATGGCCAAGAAGGTCGTAGGCTTCATCAAGCTCCAGGTGCCCGGGGGGCAGGCGAACCCCGCACCGCCGGTGGGACCCGCGCTCGGTCAGCACGGCGTCAACATCATGGAGTTCTGCAAGCAGTTCAACGCGCGCACCCAGGACAAGCAGGGCATCACGACGCCCGTCGAGATCACGGTGTACGCGGACCGCTCGTTCACCTTCATCACCAAGACTCCGCCGGCCGCGGTGCTGATCAAGCGGGCGATCAACCTGCCGAAGGGCTCGGGTGTGCCGAACCGCGACAAGGCTGGCAAGATCTCCCGGGCGCAGCTCGAGGAGATCGCGCGGACGAAGATGGAGGACCTGAACGCGAACGACCTCGAGTCGGCGGTCAAGATGATCGCCGGCACCGCCCGCTCGATGGGCGTGGAGATCGCCGGGTAGGACCGGGAAGGACCATCGGGGCGAGCGCCCCGGCCCGCACCACCGACTGGGAGCCGTCAGCGGTGGGAGGGTTCACGAACGGCTCGAGACAGGATGCCCAGGAACGGTAGACGCTACGCCGTCGCTCGGGAGGCCGTGCCGGAAGGCGCGAAGTTCGCCCCCGACCAGGCGGTGCAGCTCGTCAAGCAGCTCGCGTTCGCGAAATTCGACGAGACGGTCGAGGTCGCGACGCGGCTCGGAGTGGATCCGCGCAAGGCGGATCAGCTCGTGCGGGGCACCGTGGTGCTGCCGCACGGGACCGGAAAGACGGTCCGCGTGCTCGCGATCGCGCAGGGCGAGAAGGAGGCCGAGGCGCGCGACGCCGGGGCCGACTACGTGGGCGTGGACTACGTCCAGAAGATCCAGGAGGGCTGGCTCGACTTCGACGTCGTCGTCGTCACGCCGGACCTCATGGGGCGGGTGGGACCGCTCGGCCGGATTCTCGGCCCGCGCGGGCTCATGCCGACCCCGAAGGCGGGGACCGTGACGCTCGACATCGGGCGGGCCGTCCGCGACATCAAGGCCGGAAAGATCGAGTTCCGCGTCGACAAGACCGGGAACGTCCACGCGCCCATCGGCAAGGTGTCGTTCTCGCCGGAGCACCTGAAGGACAATCTCGACGCCTTCATGGAGCAGATCGTCCGCGCGAAGCCGTCCGCGGCCAAGGGCGTGTACGTGAAGAGCGTGACCGTGTCGAGCACCATGGGGCCGGGCGTGCCCATCGACCCCAATCTGTACCGGAGGGCCTGATGGACCGCGGCAGCAAGGAATCGTTCGTCTCCGATCTGCGGGAGCGCATCAATCGGGCGCCCGTGGTGTATCTCACGGACTTCACGGGTCTCAGCGTCAAGGAGATGACGCGGCTGCGTCGCTCCCTCCGCAGCTCCGGGGCGGAGTACGTGGTCGTGAAGAACCGCCTCGCGAGGCTCGCCCTCGCCGAGACCGATCTTCCCGACATCTCCGACAGCCTCACCGGCCCGACGGGCATGGTCTTCGGATACGAGGACGCCGTCACGGCCGCGAAGGCGCTGTCGGACTTCGCGAAGGACCACGACAAGCGGCCGGCCTTCAAGCTGGGCGTCCTGGATCGCAAGATCCTCGGCCCGGAGCAGATCGACCGGATCGCGAAGCTTCCTCCCAAGGAGCAGCTCCTCGCCGAGCTGGCCGGGGCGCTGCAGGCGCCGCTGGCCGCGCTGGCCGGGGCCCTCGGGGCGAAGCTTCAGGAGACCGCCGGACTCCTCGACGCGCTCCGCCAGGAGCGGGAACAGGCCGGTTGAGAGCCCGCATCCCGGGCATGAAAAGGGACGCGGGCGCGTCCCTGTAAGGAACAGGGTCAACCCAATCGCCGGCGGAAAACCGGTGAGGCACCAGGAGGAAGCAGGAATCATGGCGACGAATCACGAAGAGCTGCTCGAAGCCATCGGCAACATGACCGTTCTCGAGCTCTCGGAGTTCGTGGACGCCTTCAAGGAGAAGTTCAACGTCACGGCCGTCGCCGCTCCGGTGGCCGCTGCCGGTGTCGCCGCCCCCGGGGCGGAGGCCGCCGCGGCGGAGGAGCAGGACGAGTTCGAGGTCGTCCTCGAGGGCGTCGGCGACAAGAAGATCCAGGTCATCAAGGTCGTGCGCGAGCTGACCGGCCTCGGTCTGAAGGAGGCGAAGGAGCTCGTGGACGGAGCCCCGAGCACCGTGAAGGAAAGCGCGGGCAAGGACGAAGCCAACGAGATGAAGGCGAAGCTCGAGGAAGTCGGCGCCACGGTCGTGCTCAAATAGGCAGGCCGGAGGTACGACGGACGGTCACGAGGCCGGACGACGGTATTGGAGCGAGCCGCTGCCGCGAAGCGCGACCATCGCGCCGACGCCGCAGCAGCACCGATGCTCGGGCCAGCGTGGATCCCCGGCGCGAGCACCCCGGGAGGGGTGCGTACGCGCGTCGGGGATTTGCGCGCTTGTCCCACCATGTCGAACAAGAGATGCGCGCTCGCCGGACACGCTCCGGAGGGTTCGTAAGGGGGACGCACGTTGGAACTGCGTAAAGACGATCGACCGATTCTGAGCTTCGCGAAGCTCAAGTCCGTGATGCCGATGCCCAACCTTCTCGACGTCCAGGTACGGTCGTTCGAGAAGCTCGTGGAGTCGGGGGCGGAGGAGCAGTGGGATTTCGGTCTCGACCGGGTGTTCGGGGAGATCTTCCCGATCTCGGACGTGAACGAGAACTTCACGCTCGAGTACGTGTCGGCGGCCCTGGGCGAGCCCAAGTACTCCGTGGAGGAGTGCATCGAGCGCGACATGACGTACGCGGCGCCCCTCAAGGCGACGCTGCGCCTCATCGTCTGGGAGGAGCTCGAGGAGGGCGGGACGTCGAAGGAGCGCCGGCCGAAGGACATCATCGAGAAGGAGGTCTACCTCGGTGACCTCCCGCTCCTGAC
>CAZOYA010000261.1:0-4292 GCA_964583815.1 uncultured Gemmatimonadaceae bacterium
GTGGGGCGGATCGTGCGCGCCGTGGACGACGCCACCCCGCTCCCCACCACCGTGAAGATCCGCTCGGGCTTCGACGAGGCCACCCGCGATCCGGTCGGCATCGCCCTGCGCTGCCAGGAGGCCGGCGCACGGGCGCTGTGCCTGCACCCGCGCACCCGGGCCGACATGTATTCCGGGCAGGCGCGCTGGTCGGAGATCCGCGCGGTGGTCGAGGCGCTCGAGATCCCGGTCATCGGAAACGGGGACATCGTGACGGGCGAGGACGCCCGTCGCATGCGCGACGAGACCGGCTGCGCCGGCATCATGATCGCGCGCGGCTCGCACGGCGATCCGTGGATCTTCTCCCAGTCCCGGGCAGCGCTCGAGGGGCGGCCGGTTCCGCCGGAGCCGGACGTGGTCGAGCGCTTCGAGATCTGCCTCGAGCACGCCCGCAACGCGATCGCCTTCGAGCGCAACGCCGAGCGCGCGATCATCGACTTCCGCAAGCACCTCGGGTGGTACACGAAAGGGCTGCCCGACGGGCGGAAGCTGCGCACGGAGCTGTTCCAGGTGGAGACGCTCGGGGAGGTCGAGGCGCTGCTGGGCGGCTACCTGGAGCGGATGCGGGCGGCGGTTCCGGCGTAGAGCGCCCGGCGATCACGCGATGGTCGACCGGTTTCATCTTGACAGTCATATCTTGACAGTCAAAATGTGAAGACGGTCCCGGTGTCTGATCGCGCAGGACGGCCTCCCATGACGAGCACCGACGTCATCCAGGGAACCCTGGACATGCTCATCCTCAAGACGCTGAGCCTGGCCCCGATGCACGGGTACGGGATCACCCGGCGGATCGAGCAGGTGTCGCAGGGCGTCTTCAAGGTGAACCCGGGGTCCCTCCTCACGGCACTCAAGCGCCTGGAGCGGAGGGGGTGGGTGGACGCGGAGTGGCGCCTGACCGAGAACGCCCGGCGCGCGAAGTACTACACGCTCACCCGGGCGGGCGCGAAGCAGCTCGAGGTGGAGACGGGGGACTGGCGGCGGCGCTCGCGCGCCATGGGGAAGTTGCTGGGGGCGGAGGGCTAGCCGGCGGAGGGATCCGCAGCGGAGGGACGGGCGATGGGATGGTGGCGGCAGATCGATCGCGGGGTGCGGACGCTCCTGCACAGGAAGGAGGCCGACCGGGACGCTGCGGACGAGGTGGCGCAGTACCTGCTCGAGGCGGAGGCCGATCTCGTCTCCCGAGGCGCTTCTCCGGAGGAGGCACGCCGGGCCGTCCGTAGCCGCTACGGAGACGGTTCGACGGCGCGGGAGGACCTCCGGTCCTACGGGTGGGAGGCCGTGCTGGAGGCCCTCGCCATGGACCTGCGCTACGGCGTCCGGCGCCTCCGGAGGAGCCCGGGCTTCACCTCCGTGGTCGTGCTCACCCTGGCGCTCGGCGTCGGCGCGTCCACCGCGATCTTCAGCGTCGTCCGGCCGGTGCTCTTCGAAGCGCTGCCCTATCCCGGGTCGGACCGTCTCGTGGCCGTGACCGACCGGGGGAGCTCCGGGTCGCCGATTCCGGTGACGTTCGGAACCTACCGGGAGCTCGCCGCGCGCAGTCGCTCGTTCGAGGCGATCGCGGTGACGCGCCCGTGGACTCCGACGGTGGTCGGCCGCGGCGTCCCGCAGCGCCTGGAGGGCGCGCGCGTGAGCGCGGGATACTTCCGCGTCCTCGGGGTCGGCCCGGCCCTCGGTCCCGGCTTCGAGACCGCTCACGACCGGGTGGACGGGCCCGACGTGGTGATCCTGAGCGACGGCACCTGGAGGCGCGTCTTCGGTGCGGACAGCACGATCGTGGGCCGGAGCGTGCTCCTGGACGAGGGATCGTACACCGTGGTGGGCGTCATGCCGCCCACCTTCGAGAGCGTGCCCGGGCAGGGCAGGGAGGTATGGGCGCTCCTCCAGTACGACGCGTCGCTGCCGAGCTTCGACGGGCGCGAGTGGGGACACCATCTCGACATGATCGGACGGCTCCGGGAGGGTGTCGCGCCCGAGGCCGCGGGCGCCGACCTGGATCGGATCGCCGCGGAGCCCACCCCCGGGATCGTCCGGCCCGCGTGGGCGTCCGTCGCCCAGGGCCTGTCGGTGCACGGCTTGAAGGCGGCGGTCACGACGGCCGCGCGTCCGACGCTGCTGGCCCTGCTCGGCGCCGGCGGGTTCCTGCTCGCCATCGCCTGCGTCAACGTGACCAACCTCGTCCTGGCCCGGGGCGCGCGACGCCGCGGCGAGATGGCCATGCGCGCGGCGCTGGGCGCCGCCCGGAACCGCGTCGCGCGCCAGCTCCTGACGGAGAGCCTCGTGGTGACCCTGCTCGGCGGAGCGTCGGGCGTGCTCGTGGCCTGGCTCGCGCTCGACGCGCTCCTCGCGTTCAGCCCCGCGGAGCTTCCTCGTCTGAACGCGATCCGGATCGACGGCTTCGCCCTCGCCTTCGCCCTGGGGACGACGTGTGTCGTCGGGATGGCGATGGGGCTCGTTCCGATGCTCGGAATGGGCCGCCGCGACCTGGACCGGGGGCTCCGGCAGGCTTCCCGTCGGTCGGTGGGTGGCCACCTCGCGGCTCGCCGGGCGCTGGTCGTGGGCGAGGTCGCGCTCTCGCTCGTCCTGCTGGTGGGGGCGGGCCTCCTCGTGCGGAGCCTGCAGCGGGTCTTCGCCGTCTCTCCGGGATTCGACCCGTCCCACGTCGTGGTCATGAGCGTCCAGGCGTCGTTCGAGGACGAGGCCGCCGTCCACCGCTTCTACGAGCAGGCGCTCGAGGCGGTGCGTGAGACCCCGCAGGTGGTGGAGGCGGCCTGGACGAGCCAGCTCCCCCTGGGCGGTCAGGCGGACGCCTACGGGATGAGGATCGCCCCGGACCGGCCGGAAGGGGTCGACTGGGCCGGTTTCCGGTACGTGGTGACGCCGGGCTACTTCCGGGCCATGGGGATCCCTCTCCTCGGGGGACGGACGCTGAGCGAGGAGGACGTGGCGGGGGCGCCGCGGGCGGTCGTGATCAACGAGGCGTTCGCGCGGGCCGCGTTCCAGGACCGTGATCCGATCGGGCAGGCCGTTCACCTGGGGAGCGCGGAGCAACCGTGGCACACCGTCGTCGGCGTCGTGGGCGACGTGAAGCAGGTGTCGCTCGGCGAGGAGCCGGCGGCCGCCTTCTACGTCACCCCCGAGCAGTGGTACTTCGCCGATGCGGCCCGCTGGCTCGTGGTCCGGAGCGGGGCGGTGGGGACGGCACCGGTCCCGACCCTCCAGCGCGCCGTCTGGTCCGTGGATCCCGATCAGCCGATCGTGCGGGCCGCGAGCATGGAGACGCTCCTGGGGGATTCGGAGTCCCAGCGCCGCTTCGCGATGATCGTGCTCGGGGCGTTCGCCGCCGCGGCCCTGGCGCTCGCCGGGATCGGTCTGTACGGCGTGCTCGCCGCGAGCGTCTCGGACCGGACCAGGGAGATCGGTGTCCGTGCCGCGCTCGGCGCGTCGCGAGGCGCGATCGTCCGCATGGTGGTGCGCGAGGGGCTGGCGCTCACCGGTCTCGGGGTGGCCCTGGGACTCGCCGTCGCGGTGGCGAGCAGCGGGATCGTCACGTCCCTCCTCTTCGGCATCTCGCGGCTCGATCCCCTCACGTACCTCGGGGTCGTCGGCGTCCTGGTGCTGGTCACTGCCGTGGCCTGCTGGATTCCCGCCGCACGGGGGGCGCGGGTGGATCCCGCGAGGACGCTGCGCGTGGATTGACGCTCGTGGCGCCCCTTGGACGATGGCGGGCGCGCGAGGGGCGCCTGACGAACGCGCCGGATTCCGGTGCTTCCGATGGACCGCCGACCCCGGTTTCGTGTATCATGGAGCGACGGTGCTGTTTGACAGAATCCTTCACCGTCGCGGTCGCGGGCTCCGCTCGCGGCGCGCACACGGGGGCGTCACGGTTTCGACGTGCTTGGTGAAGGTGGAGTAGCGTGCCGAGGTCCTGATCCTCGTAAATCCTCGGGAAACTTGATAGCTGCCAACGACAACCTGGCGCTGGCCGCGTAAGTAACCCTTACGTAGGCCCGTCTCCTGGATCGCCCGCCCGAGGCGTTCCCTGAGGCGACGATAAGTCGGGCTGGCCAACCGGTCGCGCCATCCGGCCGGTGGGCGAGACACCAGATGGCTGGTCGCGGAACGGGTTGAGCGCTGGCCCTCCGTGACGAGACGCTTCAGCGTTCTACGCACGTAGAGACTCTACTGGAATCATTCGCGGACGCGGGTTCGACTCCCGCCGCCTCCACTCGGCCCTACCGGAATTGCCCGGTAGG
>CAZOYA010000262.1:0-4271 GCA_964583815.1 uncultured Gemmatimonadaceae bacterium
CGATCAAGAAGTCCTCCTGAGGTAGCGGCACGACGCACCGCGTGCTCCGGCACGAGTCGAAGTGCGCAACCCTCCACGGGCATCGCTACGCAGCCGAGGTCACGTGCTCCGCTCCGGCGCTCGACAGCGTCGGACGCGTCATCGACTTCGGCGTCGTCAAGGAGCGCGTCGGCTCCTGGATCGATGAGACATGGGACCACACGACGCTCGTGAACGCGGCGGACGCGGAGCTCATCGAGTTCTGCCGGGCGCAGCATCAGCGCAGGCTGCATCGCCGGGCGTTCATCTTCCCCGGCGAGCCCACGGCCGAGAACATCGCGCACCAGCTCATGCTCAAGGCGCAGGAGCTCCTCGCGGGCACCGACGTCACCGTGCGCAGCGTTCGCGTCTACGAGACTCCGAACTGCTACGCGGAGGTATCGGTCTGATGGCCAAGACCTACGTGCTCGCCGATCGCTTCCTGACGATCCAGGGCGAGGGGATCAACGCAGGCCGCGCCGCGCTCTTCGTGCGGTTCGCGGCCTGCAATCTGTGGAGCGGGCTCGAAGAGGACCGGGACCGCGACGCGGCACGGAACCACGTCTCGTGTCCGCGATTCTGCGACACCGACTTCCGTCCGCGCGGGCGCATGTCCGCGTCCGAGATCGCCGAGGTCGTTCGCGACGCGAGCCGCGTGGAACTCGTTGTGTTCACCGGCGGCGAGCCGCTCCTCCAGCTCGACGAGGAGCTCATGTCCGCACTTCCGAAGGGGCTCGACTATGCGGTCGAGACGAACGGGACCGTCGCGTTCCGGCCCGGTGTCCGCGAGCGCGTCACGCACGTCTGCGTTTCGCCGAAGGTCGGTCCCGACCGCCTGGTGATCCGCGAGGGGACGGAGCTCAAGGTCGTGATGCCCTCGTACGACCCTCTCGCGTACGAGGAGGCCATCGTCGACGGGCGCCTGCGCTTCGAGCACACGTTCGTCCAACCCGAGGCGGAGCTCGACGGCATCAGCGAGACGAACGTCCGGGAGGCGGTGGCTTTCGTCCTCGGTCATCCTCGGTGGCGACTGAGCTACCAGCTCCACAAGACGATCGGAGTCCCCTGATGCAGGAACGAGCCAACGAAGCCGCGGAGTACATCCGCGGCGCCCTCTCCGCGCTGCTGCCCGGCGTGACGCTCAACGAAGACCTCGAAGAGACGCCGGCGCGGCTCGCGCGCGCGCTCGCGGAGATGACCTCGGGCTACCAGGAGGACCCTCGCGTCCACCTCCAGCGCACCTTCGGAGTCGCGCACGACGAGGCGGTTGTCGTCCGCGACATCCGCTTCGCCTCGCTCTGCGAGCATCACGTGCTCCCGTTCAGCGGGACGGTCTCCGTGGGCTACATCCCGAGCGACCGCATCGTCGGGCTGTCGAAGATCCCGCGCATGGTCCGGGGCTACGCCGCGCGGCTCCAGGTTCAAGAACGGCTCACGACTCAGATCGCGAGCGCGATCGAGGAGGTGCTCCGGCCGCGCGGCGTCGCGGTGCTCGTGCGCGGCGAGCACTCGTGCATGCAGCTTCGCGGCGTGCGCGCCAACGGCGAGATGGTCACCAGCGCCATGCGCGGAGTCTTTCGCAACGACGCCAGCGCTCGCGCCGAGGTGCTCCAGCTCATGCAGGGGACGCGATGACGAAGAAGAAGAAGGTCCACAATACGCACGAGGCGCTTCACGGACTGCTCGTCGAGATCGACTCGCTGGTCCCCGACCCCGCCAACGCGCGCGAGCACGACGAACGCAACCTGGAGTCGGTCATGCTCTCGTACCAGGAGCACGGGCAGCGCAAGCCCATCGTCGTCAAGCTCCCGGAGCGAATCGTCGAGGCGGGCAACGGTCAGCTCGAAGCCGCCAAGCGCCTCGGGTGGACGCACATCGCGGCCGTGCTCGTCGAGGAGGACGAGGTCTCCGCGCGGAAGTTCGCGCTTCGAGACAATCGCTCGGCGGAGCTCGCGGGCTGGAACCTTCCGCAGCTCGCGCTCGACCTCCGCGCGATGGTCGAAGCCGGGCAGGAGCTCAACGCGCTCGGGTGGAACGAGTACGAGGCGGAGCCACTGCTCGTCGCCGAGTGGAAGCCGGGGAACCCAGACCCCGACTACCAGCCGCCCGGCGCGGGCGACGGCGCTCACCAGGTCCGCTTCTCGCCCGAGCAGTGGTCGGCCATCAAGGAGAAGGTCGAAGCGTTCGCCGAGGCCAACGAGTGCTCGGTGACGGCGGCCATCGTGTCGCTCGTGGTCAAGGTGAAGACGTGACCACGGTCCACCTCGCCATCGGCGGTTCGGTCGGTGGCATCCGAAAGACCCTCTCGCAGCCGTTCGCCTACGGGGAGCCCGCCGTGCTGGTGAGCTACGCCTACCGGCAGGTCTGGGACGCGGTGCGCGAGACCGCGAACGTGCGGCACTGGATCATGGACTCGGGCGCGTTCACCGCGCACGCGTCCGGTAAGCCGGTGGACCTCCAAGCGTTCATCGACCACTGTCACCGCGAGCTCGAGAACGACCCGTCGCTCAAGGCTGTGTTCGGGCTCGACGTCATCGGCGACCACGAGGCGAGCATGCGCAACGTGGAGGAGATGGTTCGCCAGGGCATCCCGGCGATCCCGACCATCCACAGCAGCGCGCCCACCGAAGCGATGCAGGAGGCGCGTCGCTATCCGCTCGCCGCGCTCGGCGGGATGGTCGGGAAGTCGCGGAAGGTGCAGCGCGCGTTCTGCGAGCAGGCGTTCGCCGTGCTCTGGCCGAAGTGGCTTCACGCGTTCGGGGTGACCAACGAGAAGCTCTTGATGCACTTCCCGTTTTCGTCGTGCGACGCGACGACCTGGGAGGGCGCGCCCATGCGTTACGGGCGGTATCGCTCGCACAATCTCCAGATCCTTCCGATTCGTGGAGGCAACAGACAGCTCGGTTCCGAAGTGGAGTGGTATCTCCGCCTCGAGAAGCGGCTCCAAGCCCATTGGAACCAGACCCTACAGCAGGTGAAGGAGAACCCGTTTTGACGACCAAGAACAAACGACCCCGCGCGCTCGTGGTGCTGAGCGGCGGACAGGACTCGACGACGTGCCTCGCATGGGCGGGGCGTCGCTTCGACGAGGTCCACGCGATCTCGTTCTCGTACGGGCAGCGGCACAAGACGGAGCTCGAGGCCGCGGCTCGCGTGGCCGAGCGGGCAGGTGTTGCGTCGCACGTCGTGATCCCGCTGCCGCTGGGCTACGAGGTGCTCGGCGCGTCGAGCGCGATCACGAACCACGACGTCCCCGTCGAGTCAAGCGGCGGGCTCTACGACGCGGCCGCGCCGCACGATGGACTCCCGACGACGTTCGTTCCCGGACGCAACATGATCTTCCTCGCGGTCGCGGCGGCGCGGGCCGTGGCGGTCGGCGCGCGCGACATCGTCGTCGGCGTCTGCGAGACCGACTACTCGGGCTATCCCGACTGTCGGCAGTCGTTCGTCGACGCGATGCAGGTCGCGGTCAACGCGGCGCTCCCGAGCTCGTGTGGTCCCGTTCGGATCCACGCGCCCCTCATGGAGCTCTCGAAGGCCGAGTCCGTACAGCTCGCCGCGGACCTCGGAGCGCTCGGCCTGCTGGCGCTCACCGTGACCTGCTACGAGGGGCAGCGGCCCGGCTGCGGTACGTGCCCGGCGTGCCGCCTGCGCGCCGAAGGGTTCGCCGAGGCGGGCTTCCGCGATCCTGCCGAGCAGGTCGCCGCAGGTTCGCGCGTGCGCGACGAGAGCGCGAAGGCCGACGCCCTGGTCCTCCCCGGGCTCCTCGGGCCGGAGGGCGGCGACCAGGCGCCCGCGTCCATCCTGGTCGATCCCTGGGAGATCGTCTCCGTGGCGGCGGCGCGCGTCGGCGACCGTAACGGCTCGCTCCTGATGATGCAGGACGGGAGCTTCTCGCTCAGCGGGATCGAGCCCGGCGCCGTCATGATGCGCATCTGGCACAAGGCCCCGAAGGAGGCGGCTCGACTCGGTTACCGTTCGTAGCCCTGCGACCGGCGCGTGCTACCGTGGACGTGCCCGGACTGCTGGGTCTCCTTTGTGGTGAAGGGGTTGCGCGCCCACTGGCTTAGGTCGGTGGGCGCGTTTCTTTTCGCCGCTTCGCGACACCGACCCATCGATCACCGCGAGCGGCAACGTCGTGCTCCCGGCCGAGTCGCCGCCCGCCCCGCCGGTGCGCTAGCGCGTCGCAGATTGGGCGGGTCTCGTTGCCGCGCTACCATCGCGGACATGACCTGCCACAGGACACAGCAAGC
>CAZOYA010000263.1:0-4266 GCA_964583815.1 uncultured Gemmatimonadaceae bacterium
GAGAAGCCCGATGATGATGTCAACGCGAGATGGGGCGTTTGTCCTACCCTCCCACCTCGGAGAGCGCGCGCAGTCCCCCGCTCCCCTCGTCGCTCCCGCGCACGAGCCAGTGGCGCTCCGGCTTGATGCGCAGCGTCTGGCGGATGTGAGGAACGATGTCCGCGCCGGCGCGCAGCGGCGTGCGGAGATCGGTCTGGATGGCGCCGAAGAGGCAGGGGCGGAGCTGGCCGTCGGCGGTGAGCCGCATCCGGTTGCAGCGGTCGCAGTAGTTGTGGCTCATCGGCGTGATCACGCCGACCGTGCCGGGCGCGCCGGGGAACCGGTGGTAGAGCGCGGGGCCGTTCCCGAAGGGCCCCTCGACCGGCTCCAGCTCCTCGATGGCCGACACGCGCCGGAGCGCCTCGCGGCACGACACGAAGCTCTTCGCGCTGAGCTCGAGGTTCGCGCCCGTCGGCATCAGCTCGATGAACCGCACGTGCCACGGCCGCTCGCGGGTGATGCGGGCGAAGTCCTCGATCTCGTCGTCGTTCTGCCCCCGGATCAGGACCACGTTGATCTTGATCGGCGCGAAGCCCGCCTCCTCGGCGGCGCGGAGCCCCTCGAGGATCCGCGGAAGCGAATCGGTGCGCCGCGCGATCGCGTCCACCCGCTCGGGCCGGAGCGAATCGAGCGACACGTTCAGGCGCGCTACCCCGGCCGCGCGCAGCGCCTCGGCGTGCTCGGCCAGGAGCACCCCGTTCGTCGAGAGGGACAGGTCCTCGATGCCCGGGATCGCCGAGAGCATGCGCGCGAGCTCCGGGAGGTCGCGGCGCACGAGCGGCTCGCCCCCGGTGATGCGCACGCGCCGGAGCCCCATGGCGGCCATCGTCCGCACGATCCGCTCGATCTCCTCGTAGCTGAGGATGTCCTCGCGCTTGAGCCAGGGGAGGCCCTCGAGCGGCATGCAGTAGACGCAGCGCAGGTTGCACTTGTCCGTGACCGAGACGCGGAGGTACTCGACGCGCCGTCCGAACGAGTCCTTCACCGGCGGTCCTCCCCCGCTTCCGCGGGTGGCGCTGAGCGTCCGCCGGGGATCCCGGCCGCCGCCTCCACGGGCGCGTCGGCCGGCCGGGGCGGAACCGTCCCCTCGACCCAGGCCCGCGCACCGTCGACGTAGTGCTCCCTCTTCCAGACGGGGAGCCGCTTCTTGATCTCCTCGATCACGTAGCGGGACGCCTCGTAGGCCTCCGCGCGGTGCGGGCTCGAGACCGCGATCGCCACGCTGACCTCGCCGATCGCCAGATCCCCCGTGCGGTGCACGACGGAGACGCGGTCCGTGCCGAGGCGCGCGGCCGCCTCCCCGGCGATCGCCCGCAGCTCGCGCTCGGCCATCTCGCGGTAGGCCTCGTAGTGCATGCCGCGCACGGCCCGGCCGTCCGCGTGGTTGCGCACGACGCCGAGGAACAGGAGCGCCGCGCCGTCCTCGTCCGCGCCCACCTCCGCCAGCACGGCGGACGGATCGATGGGCTCGGAGCCCACCCGCGCGCGGATCATCTCATCCCCCGGCGACCGGGGGGATGAAGGCCACCTCGTCGCCCGCCTCGAGCGGCTCGCCCGGACCGGCGTAGGCGCGGTTCACGGCCACCGCCGGGTCCGTGGGGAGGGCGTCGAAGGGCGCCCCGCGCTCGCGCAGCGCCTGGACGAGGTCCGCGACCGTCGCGCCCGGGACGAGCTCCACTTCCAGCTCGGAGGTGCCGAGGAGGTCCCGGTACGCGGCGAAGAAGAGCGTTCGGACGGGAAGAGTCATGGTGATCCCGGGGAAAATCGGCGGAAGATCCACATGAAGGACCCCCCGCCGCGGTCAGCGTTCCGAGCCCGGGCGCGGGAGGCGCTCCGGAGGGGCCGGACGCGCCCTCAGCCCGAGCTGCGCACGCCCGGGCGGTCGTGCCCGCGCGCGAGCCCGCCGCCGTCCGCTCCGTCGTCGCCCGGTCCGCGGCGGGAGCGCCGCTCGCGGATCGCGCGGATCCGCTCGCCGATCTCCCGTCGCAGGTCGTGGAACTCGATCACCTTCGCGGGCGAGAGGACCTCGAGCAGGCGTGTCTGCTCCTCCTCGAACAGGGCCGCCTCCCGGTGGCGGACCTGGACCATGGCCGCGAGCAGCTCCCGGGCCTGGGTATCGGAGATCTCGCTCTCGAGCAGCGAGTCGGCACGCTGTCGCAGATCCCGCTCCAGCCTCCCCAGCTCGCGACGGCGGCCCTCGAACTCCCGGGCGATGGCCGACAGCGCCTCCTCCTGGGCGGGGTCCAGCTCGAGCCGTTCCCGCATGATCTGGGCGATCCGGGCGCGGATGCGCTGCTCGAGCCGCTCGCGATCGCTCCGCCGCTCCTGCTGTGCGGTGTCCTCCGGCTGCTGCCCGGTCGCGGGCGCGGGCGAAGCCGGGAGCGCGAGGCACCCGAGCAGGAAGAGAAGACCGTGCCGCACGCGGCGGCTCCCCCGATCCCGTGTACGATCCATCACTCGGTGCTCAACGAGGTCAGCAGGACCGTGAGGTCCTGGTCCGTGAGGTCGTCCAGCATGGGGGCGCCCGCCACGACACCGTCCTCCGGGTCCCACGTCCACGTCTCGGCCGGCTCCTGCGCGAAGGGGGGCGCATCGGGATCCGGCACGTCCCCGTGGAGCCCGATCCCGAGCGCGAGCGCGGCGATCGCGGCCGCCGTGAGCGCCCAGGCGGGGTGCCGGGCACCCTCTCGCTCCTGCCGGAGGCGCATCACGATCCGGTCGGCGAGGCCTTCCGGGACCGCCGGCCGGCTCCGGAACAGCGCGCGCGCGAGCTCGAGCTCGGCGCGGCATTCGCGGCAGGCGGCGAGGTGCGCCTCGACCTGCGCGGTGACCTGCGCGGTCGGGCCGGCGTGCCGGATCGGGGCCTTCCCGGCCCGCGCGACATCCTCGCGCTCCAGCCGGCGGGCCCATAGGGGGATGAGCTCGCGGACGCGCCCGCACTCGACGGAGTTCATGACATCAGCTCCCTGAGACGACGAATCCCGTGGAAGTAGTTCACCCGCGCCGCCCCCTCGGTGGACCCCGTCGCTTCCCCGATCTCCCGGAAGCTCAGCCCCTCGTCGATCCTCAGTGCGACCGACAGCCGCTGCTTCTCCGGAAGCCGCGCGAGCATCGCCCGCGCCCGCTCCGCCTCCCGCGCGACGAGCGCCTCC
Source organism: uncultured Gemmatimonadaceae bacterium (assembly GCA_964583815.1). Taxonomy (GTDB): domain Bacteria; phylum Gemmatimonadota; class Gemmatimonadetes; order Longimicrobiales; family Gaopeijiaceae; genus JAWLHJ01. The sequence goes on from CAZOYA010000263.1 coordinate 3,192, forward strand.
TCGGCGGGATCCTCCCCCGACGCCGCGCGGGCGCCGAGCTCGTCCATGGGGTCCTCGCGCCGGCGACCCACTCGCCTCAGCGCGCCCTTCGCCTCGTTCACCGTGATCCGGAAGAGCCACGTCCGGAGCGAAGCGTCGCCCCGAAAGCCGTCCAGACCCCGGAATACCTTCACGAAGACGTCCTGTACCACATCCTCGGCCGCATCGGGGTCCCTCATCCAGGAGAGGGCCAGACGATACGTGCTCGCGTGGTATCTTCGGACGAGCAGCTCGAGCGCCTGCGCATCGCCCCCTCGGGCCCGCGCCACGAGCTCGGCATCGGCGAGCCTTTCGCCGCTCTGCTCGTCGTCGATCACCGAGGATCAGACGCGCGGTGGGGTGATTCCGTTAGAACGCCCCCGCGCCGGGCCCGGCCGGCACGCTCAGCTCTTGCCGACGCGGTCGAGCTTCTCCACACGCGCGCGCAGGTGCTTCGAGGGCTTGAAGACGGGCACCGAGCGGGACGGTACCTCGACGGACTCACCGGTGCGCGGATTGCGCGCCATGCGCGTCTTGCGCTTGCGCACCTTGAAGGTGCCGAAGCCGCGGATCTCGATGTTCTCGCCCTGGGCGAGCGCCAGCTTCACGGCGTTCAGGAAGCCGTCCACGACGAGCGCGCAGTCCTTCTTGGTGATGCCGGGCCCGATGGCCTCGGCCACCTGCTCGACCAGGTCCGCCTTCGTCATCCTCCCTCCAGCGCGGGGTCTCGGTTGCGACGGCCCGGATCCGGGCCGGACGGGCGTCGGACGGTAACGGGCCCTCCGGCCGATGGCAAGCCTGCCCGGAGTCGTTGTGCCCGACGGACTTGCGTCACTCCGAGCCGCCCTCGGCGCGGGCGCGTCGCTCCTCCATGAGCTGCACGAAGCGGTCGAACATGTACCGGCTGTCGTGCGGCCCGGGAGCCGCCTCGGGGTGGTACTGCACGGACAGCACGGGAAGCGTGCGGTGCTCCACGCCCTCGACCGTGCCGTCGTAGAGGTTCACGTGCGTGAGCCGGAGGTCCGGCGCGCCCGGGATCGTGCCGTCCTCGCTCCCG
>CAZOYA010000264.1:0-4246 GCA_964583815.1 uncultured Gemmatimonadaceae bacterium
CTCACCCGCGAGGAGCGGCGCTCGCGCTGGGCCGTGCACGCGGCGCGCTGGCGCGCGGTGGAGCTCGCCGAGTTCGTCTTCGGCGACGTCGCGCGGAGCGTCATCGTCTCGATCCGGCTCGAAGGCCCCGCACGCGGGCTCCTCGAGCTCGACGTCCCGTTCCGCGACCTCGAGACGCACCAGGAGCTCGAGGCGCGCTTCCTCGCGGCGGCCACCGCGGATCCGGTGCTCTCGCAGATCCCCCTCGTCTATGTCTTCGGCGCCGCCCCCTGAGCCGGGCCCGGGCGCCGCGGTCCCCTTCGGGCGGATCGCCGTGCTCGGGCTCGGCGTGATCGGCGGATCGCTCGTCCGTGCGCTCCGGGCGGCCGCGCCCGACCTGCGGCTCGCCGGATGGTCGCCCGACGAGCGCGAGGGTCGGGCGGCGCTCGAGGCCGGCGCGCTCACGCGGGCCGGCGGGAGCTGGGCCGAGGTCGTCGAGGACGCCGAGCTGGTGGTCCTGGCGACGCCCCTCGGGGCGACCCTCCGGATGCTCGGGCCCGTCGCGTGCACCGCGCCCCGGGCGGTGGTCTCCGACGTCGCGAGCCTCAAGGCGCCGGTGGCCGAGGTCGCCCGGGCCGAGGGGATCGCCGGGCGCTGGGTCGGCGCGCACCCCATGGCGGGCTCGGAGCGCTCCGGCTTCGGCGCCTCCCGCGTCCACCTCTTCCGGGGCGCGCGCGTCTGGCTCACGGCCACGCCGGAGGCCGGCGCGAGCGTGCGGTCGGTCGCCGCGGTCTGGGAGGCGGTCGGGGGCGAGCCCCGGGCCGTCGAGGCGGAGGAGCACGACCGTCGGATGGCGCTCGTGAGCCATCTCCCGCAGGTGCTCGCGAACCTGCTCGCCGATCGCCTCGCGTCGGCCGCGGTGGGCGTCGACGAGCTCGGCCCGGGCGGCCGGGACGCGACCCGGCTGGCCGGGAGCGATCCCGCGATGTGGAGCGATCTCTTCGCCCACGCGCCGCCCGAGCTCCCGCGGGCGCTCCGGGAGGTGGGGGCCGAGGCCGCGGCGCTCGCGCGCCGCATCGAGGAGGGGGAGATCGGCCCCGTGCGGGAGCTGATGGCCCGCACCCGCGCATGGAAGGAGGGCGGCCGGTGAGGCGCGTACGGGTCCCGGGCGACAAGTCGCTCACGCAGCGGGCGCTCATCCTGGCGTCGCTCTCCGACGGACGGAGCCGGCTCCGCGGGCTCCTGCACGGGGGCGACGCGGACTCGACGGCCGGCGCGCTCCGCGCGCTCGGGGTGAGGGTCCCCCCGCTTCCGTCGGACGGAGGGGAGGTGATCATCGAGGGGGTCGGACCCGGCGGCCTCGTGCCGCCCGGCGACGTCCTCGATCTCGCGAACAGCGGCACGGGGACCCGCCTCCTGATGGGGGTCGTGGCGGGCAGCGGGGTCCGCGCCACCTTCACCGGCGACGCCTCGCTCCGGGTTCGCCCGATGGGGCGGGTCGTGGAGCCGCTCCGCCAGATGGGCGCGCGCTTCGAGTACCTCGAGCGCGAGGGACGGCTTCCCCTCGTGGTGGAGGGGCGGAGGCCGCTCGCCCCGCTGGACTGGACGAGCCCGGTGGCGAGCGCGCAGGTGAAGAGCGCGATCCTGCTCGCCGGCCTCGTCGGGGGCGCGTTCGCGCTCGTCACCGAGCCCCGGCGCTCGCGGGACCACACGGAGCGCCTGCTCCGCGCCGTGGGGGCGCCCGTCCTCGAGCACGCGGTGAAGGAGGGGTGGCGGGTCGAGCTCCGAGAGCCGCCGGAGCGCCTGCGGCCGCTCGACTTCGAGATTCCAGGCGACTTCTCCTCCGCGGCGTTCCTGCTCGCCCGCGCGGCGCTCGGGCGACCGGGCGAGGGGATCGCGATCGAGCGGGTGGGGCTCAACCCGACCCGGACCGCGTTCCTGGCCGTGCTCGAGCGGATGGGGGCACGGGTGCGGGTCGAGCCCGACGAGGCCGCGTCCGACCCCGAGCCGATCGGGACCGTCGTCGTGGAGCCGGGACCGTTGCGGGCCACCACGGTCGAAGCGGACGAGGTGCCGGCGCTCATCGACGAGCTCCCGCTCGTCGCGGTCCTCGGGGCGCGCGCCGAGGGGGTCACGCGCATCCGGGGCGCGGCGGAGCTGCGCGCGAAGGAATCCGACCGGATCGCCGCGATGGTGGGGAACCTGCGCACGCTCGGCGCGCGCGCGGAGGAGCTCGAGGACGGCCTCGAGGTCGAGGGCGGCGACGGCCCGCTCTCCGGGCGCGTGCGCACCGAGGGGGATCACCGCATCGCGATGTCGTTCGGCGTGCTCGCCGCGTCGGGACCGCACGCCATCGAGATCGACGATCCGGGCGCGGCGGCGGTGAGCTTCCCGGGCTTCTGGGAGGCGCTCGCGGGCGGCGCACCGGGAGCGCCCGCCCGATGAGCGAGCCCCTCGCGCCCGGCGACGATCCGCTCGCGCGCGACGGCGACGGCCCCCCCGGGCGCGACCGCGACGATCCCCCCGCGCGGGCGCGCATCCCCGGCGAGGCGGAGGGCCCGGTCGTCACGCTCGACGGCCCCGCGGGGTCGGGCAAGTCGACGACGGCCCGTGCCGTGGCCCGGGCGCTGGGCTTCCGGCACCTGGACTCGGGGGCGCTCTACCGGGCGCTGACCTTCGCGCTCCTCGAGGCGGGCGTGCCGGAGGAGGCGTGGCCGACGCTCACCGTCGAGCGGATGCGTGCGCTCGGGGTGCGCCTCGTTCCGACCGACGACGGCTTCGAGGTACGGGTGGGGGACCGGCCGGTCCGCGCCGAGCTCCGGAGCGAGCGGGTCACCGACCGCGTGCCCGTGGTGGCGCGCCTTCCCGCGGCGCGCGACGCCCTCATCGAGCTGCAGCGAAGCGCGGGAGCCCGCGGCCGGCTCGTGGCCGATGGGCGCGACATGGGCACCGTCGTGTTCCCGGACGCTGAGGTGAAGGTCTACCTCGTGGCGGACCTGGAGGAGCGCGCCCGGCGGCGGCTCCGCGAGGCCGGCGTGGACGCGCCGGACGACACGGCGCTGCGCGCGCAGATGGACGCGATCGAGGTCCGCGACCGCATGGACTCGAGGCGCGAGCGGGCGCCGCTGCGCCGGCCCGACGACGCGCGCCTGCTCGACACCACCGGCCTCGAATTCGACGACCAGGTGGAGGCCGTCGTCGACCTCGTGCGCCGGTTGACTCCGCCCCCGCGCGCGCCCTAGCTTCCCAAGCTCGGCAGCCCGCACGGCGGGTCCCGAGAACGTTCGCCGAGAGGCCACCCCGCGCCATCGCGTACGGGCCTTTCCATTCGCCACCCGACCCCGGCGCTCGTCCCCCGAGCACCGGCAACCGAGATCACGCGCCCGCGTGACCTCCGGAGCCTCATGACCGACACCCAGCACTCCGCCCCCGAGACGGACGCCGACGCCGGCGTGCCGATGCCCCCCATGCAGGACGACGACGGTGAGGACACCGTGGTCGTCGATGCGATGACCGGCGAGGTCCGCACCCTCACCGCCGAGGAGCTCGCGGCCGATGCGGCCGACGAGGCCCGCGCGCTCGAGGGTGTGCCCGAGGGCCTGTCCCCGGAGCTCTTCCACGATCCCTACGGGGAGGAGCCGCTCTCCACGTCGAAGGCCGAGTTCGAGAAGCTCCTCGCGGAGTACAGCGGCGACTTCGGCGCCTTCCGCGAGGGCGAGATCGTCGAGGCCACGGTCCTGCGCGTCTCCGACGCCGCGGTGATCCTGGAGTTCGGGTTCAAGAGCGAGGGTGCGGTCGCGCTCGACGAGTTCAAGGAGGTCCCGGAGGTCGGCTCGGCGGTCGAGGTCCTGCTGGAGAGCCTCGAGGACGACGACGGCGTCGTCGTCCTGTCCAAGAAGAAGGCCGACTTCCTGCGCGTCTGGGAGAAGATCCGCGAGGCGCACGAGGCCGACCGCCCGGTCAAGGGCACGCTCGTCCGCAAGATCAAGGGCGGCGTCACGGTCGACCTCATGGGCGTGGACGCCTTCCTCCCCGGCTCGCAGATCGCGCTCCGGCGGGTCCCGAACATCGAGGACCTCATCGGCGAGACGTACCGCTTCAAGATCATCAAGCTCAACAAGCGGCGCCGGAACATCGTGGTGTCGCGCCGCGTGATCCTCGAGGCGGAGCGCGAGAAGAAGCGCGAGACGCTCGTGAAGGAGCTGCTCGTGGGCCAGGTCCGCGAGGGCGTCGTGAAGAACATCACGGACTTCGGCGCCTTCATCGA
>CAZOYA010000265.1:0-4110 GCA_964583815.1 uncultured Gemmatimonadaceae bacterium
GGAGGTCGCGAAGTTCCGGGCGGCGCGGCGGCTCTGGGCCTCGCTGCTCCGCGAGCGCTTCGGCGCCTCGGACGCCTCCTGCCGGCTCCGCTTCCACACGCAGACCGGCGGATCCACGCTCACCGCGCAGCAGCCCCTCAACAACGTGGTGCGGGTCACGGTCCAGGCGCTCGCGGCCGTGCTCGGCGGCACCCAGTCGCTGCACACGAACGGCTACGACGAGGCGCTGGCGCTGCCGACCGAGGAGTCGGCGAAGCTGGCGCTGCGGACGCAGCAGGTGCTCGCCGCCGAGTCGGGCGTGACGCGCACGGTGGACCCGCTCGGCGGCTCGCACTTCGTCGAGACGCTCACGGACGAGATCGAGCGGCTCGCGCGCGAGTACCTCGAGCACATCGACGAGCTCGGCGGCGCGGCGCGCGCGATCGAGTACATGCAGGAGGAGATCCACCGGGCGGCCTACGCCTTCCAGCAGGACGTGGAGGCTGGCCGGCGGAAGGTGGTCGGGTTGAACGAGCACGTGGAGGAGGAGACCCCGCCGAGGATCGGGCAGCCGGACTACTCCGCGCTGGAACGGGGGCAGCGCGAGCGGCTCGCCGCCCTGCGCGCCCGGCGCGACGCGGCCGAGGCCCGCGCCCGGCTCGAGCGGGTGCGCGCGGCCGCGACCTCGGGGGACAACCTCGTGCCCCCGATCGTCGACGCGGTCCGGGCCGACGTCACCCTCGGCGAGATCAGCGACGCGCTGCGCGAGGTGTGGGGCACGTACGACGGCTGAGCGACCGCGGGGCGCCTATGCTGGCCCCGCCCAAGACGTTAGCTTTTCGTGCTTTCTTCAGCGTTCGCTGGTGTTCGTGGACCGCAGGAAGTGAGGAACGACCAGATGCCCACGTACGAATACCGGTGCCCCGCGGGACACCGCTTCGAGATCTTCCAGAGGATCACCGCCGAGCCGGGGGCCGACTGCCCCGAGTGCGGGGCCGCCGCGGAGCGGATCATCTCGGGAGGCGCGGGCTTCCTGTTCAAGGGGGACGGGTTCTACATCACGGACTACCGGTCCGAGGAATACAGGACGAAGGCCTTGAGCGAGAAGGAGTCCCTGGACGGAACGCCTCCGGGCGGCGGCGACGGCAAGGCGGCCACGGCCGGCTCGGGCACCGGCGGCTCCGGCGGATCCACGGACGGCTGATGGCCCAGGAGGCGATCCGCGCCGCGCTGAGGAAGGTCGTCGAGGAGCTCGGGGCCGAGGTCCCGGAGATCCAGCTCGAGCGTCCGAGGGACCCTTCGCACGGAGACCTGGCGAGCAACGTCGCGCTCACGCTCGCGCGCGCGCTCGGCCGCGGGCCCCGCGACATCGCGCAGGAGATCGCGGCGCGGATCGACCTCGCGCGGGCCGGGGTGCGGGCCGTCGAGGTGGCGGGCCCCGGCTTCCTGAACTTCCGGCTGAGCGCCGGCGCGGCCGCCTCCGTCGTGGATGATATCCTGCTGCAGGACCACGACTTCGGGCGCAGCGACGAGGGCGGTGGCCGGCGGGTCATGGTGGAGTTCGTCTCCGCCAATCCCACCGGTCCGCTCCATCTCGGCCACGGGCGCCAGGCGGCGCTCGGCGACGCCATCGCCTCGCTGCTGTCCTGGACGGGCTGGGACGTCCACCGGGAGTTCTACTACAACGACAGCGGGCGCCAGATGGACCTGCTGGCCCTCAGCGTCCGCGCGCGCTACCGGCAGGAGCTCGGCCGCGACGAGGACATCCCCGAGGGGGGATACCAGGGCGAGTACGTGCGGGACGTGGCCCGCCGGCTCGTCGAGGAGGTCGGCGACCGCTACCGCGACGACGAGTCGACCGAGGCGCTCGACGCCATCCGGCACTTCGCCGTCGACATGCTCCGCGCCGAGCAGGACCGGGACCTCACGGAGTTCCGGGTCCGGTTCGACGAGTACTTCCTCGAGTCCTCGCTCTACGAGCGCGGGCTCGTGGACCGCACGGTCGAGGAGCTCCGCGCCACCGGGCTCGTCTACGAGAAGGACGGCGCGACCTGGCTCCGGACCACGGAGTTCGGGGACCAGAAGGACCGCGTGATGATCCGCGGCAACGGCATGCCGACCTATTTCCTGCCCGACGTCGCGTACCACAAGAACAAGTGGGACCGCGGGTTCGAGCGGGTCGTGAACGTGCAGGGCTCCGATCACCACGGCACCGTGGCGCGCGTGCGGAGCGGCCTGCGCGCCCTCGGCCTGCCGGAGGGATATCCGGAGTACGTGCTCCACCAGATGGTGCGGGTGGAGCGGGAGGGCCGCGAGGTGAAGTTCTCCAAGCGCGCCGGCTCGTACACCACCCTCCGCGAGCTCTTCGAGGAGGTGGGGGTGGACGTCACCCGCTACTTCTTCCAGATGCGGAAGCCGGACGCACACCTGCTCTTCGACCTCGACGTCGCGCTCGACCAGTCGGACAAGAACCCCGTCTACAAGATCCAGTACGCGCATGCCCGCATGTGCTCGATCTTCCGGAAGGCCGCCGAGGGCGCGACCGTGGGAGCGGGTGGCGGGGGGGCGGCCGAAGGAGCGCCGCAGGCGCGTCCCGGCGCGGCCGACCTGTCGCTCCTCGCGACGGAGGAGGAGCGGGCCCTGCTCGGCCGCCTCTCCGAGTTCCCGGCCACCGTCCGGCGGGCGGCCGAGCACACGGCGCCGCACATCCTCTGCGACTACCTCGAGCAGACGGCGGCCGCCGTGAACTCGTGGTACCACGCCGGCAATCCCACGCGGAACCCGGAGCTGGCCGTCCTCGTGGAGGACCCGGACCTCCGTTCCGCGCGCCTCGCGCTCGCGCGGGCGGTGCGCGTCGTGCTGCGCAACGGCCTCGACATCCTCGGGATCACCGCGCCCGAGCGCATGCTCCGCGAGGTCGAGGCCGACGCCGCCTGAGACCCAGCCCTCCAGACCCGAGCCAGCCTCCATGTCGATCCTCTGCGTCGGAAGCGTCGCCCTCGATTCGGTCGAGACCCCCTTCGGCAAGGCGGAGCGGGTGGTCGGCGGCTCGGCCGTCTTCTTCACGGCCGCCGCGAGCCTCCTCACGGGCGTGCAGGTCGTGGGCGTGGTGGGGGATGACTACCCCCTCGAGCGGCTCGACTTCCTGCGCGCGCGGGGCGTCGACCTGAGCGGCGTGGAGCAGGTGACGGGGCCCAGCTTCTTCTGGTCCGGGCGCTATCGCTACGACCTCAACGCGCGCGACACGCTCGACACGCAGCTCGGGGTCTTCGCGGATTTCCAGCCCCGGATCCCGGACGCGTTCCGCGAGACGCCGTCCCTCTTCCTCGGCAACATCGACCCCGTGCTGCAGGCGGACGTCCTCGACCAGGTGTCGGCGCCGGCCATCGTCGCCTGCGACACGATGAACTACTGGATCGAGGGGAGCCGCGAGGCGCTCCTCGCCCTCCTCGCCCGCGTGCGCATCCTCATCGTCAACGACGAGGAGATCCGGCAGCTCGCCGACGAGCCGAACCTGCTCAAGGCGGCCCGGTGGGTGCAGGCGCGCGGGCCCGAGTACGTGGTCGTGAAGAAGGGGGAGCACGGCGCGATCCTGTTCGCCCCGGACTGGCTCTTCTTCGTGCCCGGCTATCCGCTGGAGGAGGTCTTCGATCCCACCGGCGCCGGAGATGCGTTCGCCGGCGGGTTCGTGGGCTACCTCGACCACGCCGGGAGCCTCGAGCCCCACGACCTGCGGCTCGCCATGGTCTACGGCTCCGCGCTCGGGTCGTACGCCGTCGAGCGCTTCTCGGTCGAGCGCCTCGCCACGCTCACCGCGGCCGACGTGCGCCGGCGGGTGGCCGAGTTCCGGGACCTCACCGCGTTCGAGACGCGGGTGGAGGCGGTCTGACGTGACGGGCGGACTGAGCTATCGCGATTCCGGCGTCGACCTCGACGCCGCGGAGCGGGCGAAGGAGCGGCTGAGGGAGCTCGTCGCCTCCACGCGCGACCGCTACACGCTCTCGGAGCTGGGCGCCTTCGGCGGCCTCTACCAGGTGCCGGACGGGGTCGAGGCCCCCGTGCTCGTCTCCAGCGCGGACGGCGTCGGCACCAAGCTCAAGGTGGCGTTCGCCGCGGGCCGCCACGACACGG
>CAZOYA010000266.1:0-4079 GCA_964583815.1 uncultured Gemmatimonadaceae bacterium
ATCGAGGCGCAGCGACCGGCCGGCGCGACCCCGTCGCGGACGGCCTCGGCGGGCCGGTGGAGGTGGCGGACGGCTACTTCGCCCTCACCCTGAGCCGCGCGCACTTCTGGCGGGATGCGATGAACGTCCTCGGCCTGCACGACCTCGCGGAGGACGAGCGCTACGGCGCGTCCTGGTACCGGCAGCAGCACAAGGACGACTATACCGCTCGCGTGCTGGAGGCGATGCGGGGCTGGAAGAAGATGGACCTCTTCGAGGAACTCGCGGTGCGCCGCGTGGTCGCCGGCCCGGCGATGACCATGGAGGAACTCCAGGCGACTGACCATCTGAGCGCGCGCGGCTTCTGGAGGCGACCCGCCAACCAGCAAGACGGCCCCGACTACCCCGGCCCCGCGTACAAGATGACGGCGACACCTCAGACGTTGGAGCGCCGCATGCCGCGGCCGGGTGAGCAGACGCTGGACGTGCTGCGCACGGTCCTCGATATGTCGGACGGGCACCTGCTGACGCTCGTCGAGCAGGGCACCATCGGCCATCGGTACGAGGAGGACCGGGCGTGACGGGACCCCTCGATGGCACGCGCGGGATCGTGCTCACGCAGGCGTGGGCGGGCTCGTACTGCACGAGCCTGCTCGGGATGCTGGGCGCGGACGTGGTGCAGGTGGAAGTGCGCAAGCGGCCGGACTCGTGGCGCGGCGACTATGCGGCGCCCCTGGCGCCGATGGTTCGCGACCTCCCCACAGCCGAGCACCCGTGGAACTGCAACCCGCTCTACAACTCGGTGAACCTCGGCAAGCGGTGCATCACCCTGGACCTGGGCGACGAGCGCGGCATGGCCGTCTTCAAGCGGCTGTTGGAGCATGCGGACTTCTGCGCCGAGAACTTCTCGCCGAGGGTGATGGGGAACTTCGGCCTGGCCTACGAGCAGATGCGCGAGATCAAGCCGGACATCATCCTCGCGAGCCTGTCGGCCTACGGCCACGACGGGCCATGGGCGAACGTCCCCGGCATCGGCGGCACCATCGAGCCTTCTAGCGGGATGTCGGCGCTGCTGGGGTACCAGGACGGGCCACCGCTGAACTCCGGCCAGATGTACCCGGACGCCGTCGCCGGCCTCAACGCGTGCGCCGCCATCATCACCGCGCTCCACCACCGTGACCGCACCGGCGAGGGCCAGTTCATCGACCTCTCGATGCAGGAGGCGTCCCTGGCCTGGGTGGGCGACGCGTTCCTCGAGTACGCCACCACCGGCAACCAGCGTCCGAGGATGGGAAACCGCCACCACACCTTCGCCCCTCACGGCATCTACCCGACACAGACCGACGACCACTGGGTCGCCCTCGCCTGTGAGACCGAGGCGCAGTGGGAGGCCCTCGCCGCGCTCGCGGGGCAGGGGTGGGGCTCGGACGCCCGGTTCGCCTCGATGGCCGCGCGCAAGGCGAACGAGGACGCGCTCGACGAGGCGATCCGCGCGTGGACGTCGACGCAGGAGCGGGACGCCCTCGCGGGGCGGCTCATCGAGGCAGGCGTGGTTGCCGCACCGGTGCACGACGCGTTCGAGGTAGCCGCGGACCCCGTGCTGCGCGAGCGCCAGGTCGTCGTGGAGATCGACCACCCGGAGACCGGGCGCTGGCCGCAGGTGGCGCTGCCGATGCACTTCTCGCGCACCTCGACGGACGTGCCGCCCCGGCATGCTCCGTTGCAGGGCCAGCACACGCACGAGGTGCTCGCGGAGTTGCTCGGCATGAGCGAGGACGAGGTGGACGAGCTGGTGCGCGCGGGCGTCTCCGGCGGCGGACCGCCCGACTAGAGCACGACAGGGCGAGGGGGGAATCGATGCCCGAGTACGAGACCATCCGCTACGAGCAGCACGGCCGCGTGGCGCGGCTGGTGCTGAACCGGCCGAACGTCCGCAACGCGCAGTCGTGGCGCCTGCTGGAGGAACTGGACGCCGCGTTCCAGCACGCCTCGGACGACACGTCGGTCGGAGTCATCGTGCTGGCGGGCGAGGGCGACCACTTCTCCGGCGGCCACGACCTGGGGAGTCCGGAGCAGAAGGCGGACATGGCGGAACGCCCTCGGGAGGAGGGCCTGCGAGGTCGCTACCAGGGCTCGTACGCCATCAACGTGGAGACGAACCTGCGGTGGCGGAACGTCCCCAAGCCGACGATCGCGGAGGTGAAGGGCTACACCATCTTCGCCGGCGTGGCGATCGCCTCGGCGTGTGACCTCATCTTCGCGGCGGACGACACCATGTTCCTGCCCACGAACTACCAGTACTTCGCCGTCCCCTGGGACATGGGGATCCGCAAGGCGAAGGAGTTCCTCTTCGAGTCGCGCTTCGTGGATGCGCAGGAGGCGCTGGAGGTGGGCCTGGTGAACCGGGTCATTCCGAGGGCGCGCCTGGAGCAGGAGACCATGGAGTATGCCGCGCGCGTCGCGGAGAACGACCCGTTCCAGTTGCGCATGATCAAACTCGCCATCAACCAGGCTCAGGACGCACAGGGCTTCACCCCGCACGTACAGGGCGCCTTCGCCCTCCACATGCTCTCGTCCGTGGGCGAGGGTGATCCGGGGTACGCCCTCAAGAAGCCCATGGACTCCGGCCAGCGACGCCGGCCGATGGTGCAGCGCGCTATCGAGAACTACGAGTTGGAGCAGCAGCGCCGCGCCCGCGCGGCCGAGGGCTGACGCGAGCGCTGGAAGCGCCGAGCCGCGAGCGTTGACGAGTGCGTTCGGCTAGTCTCAGCGCGCCCCCGACCATCGATGTGCCCGTGTGGGGAGTGTGTCCGTGACCTCTTCGTCCTCGATCCAGCCGGTTGCCGACGTGATCGTCGTCGGCGCCGGGAACGCCGCGCTCTGTGCGGCCATCGCCGCTCGCGAGGCGGGCGCCTCGGTGTTGGTGTTGGAGAAGGCGGAGGAGGGCGAGCGGGGCGGCAACACGTTCTACACCGGCGGCGGCTTCCGCTTCCCGTACAACGGGCTGGAGGACATCCGAGCGATCATCCCGGACTTGAGCGACGAGGAAGTCCAGCGCATCGAGGTTGGCTCGTACCCCGCCTCGAAGTTCAAGGAGGACCTGGTCCGCGTCACGGAGGGCCGCGCGGACGAGTCGCTCGTGGACTACCTCATCGAGAACGCGTACCCCACGGTGCAGTGGATGAGCCGCGTCGCCGGTCAGCGCTGGGTGCTGATGTACGGCCGCCAGGCGTACGAGGTGGATGGCAAACTCCGCTTCTGGGGCGGCATGATCACGGAGGCCGTCGGCGGCGGTGAGGGCCTCTCGGAGAGCCTCTTCGCGCAGCTGCCGCGTCACGACATCGAGGTGCGCTACGGCACCGGCGCGCGAGGGCTGCTCCAGGACGACAGGGGTCGCATCACCGGCGTGCGCGTGAAGGACGCCTCCGGCTTTCACGACCTCCACGCGCGCGCCGTCGTCATCGCGGCCGGAGGCTTCGAGGCGAACGCGGAGATGCGCACGCGCTACCTCGGGGCAGGGTGGGAGGTCGCTAAGGTCCGCGGAACGCGACATAACACCGGCGACATGATCAGGGCAGCCCTCGATGCCGGCGCGCAGTCATACGGGCACTGGTCGGGGGCTCACGCCGTGGCGTGGGACATGATGGCGCCTCCCACCGGCAACCGACGCATCGGCGACCTGTACCAGAAGCACTCGTATCCCCTCGGGCTGATCGTGAACGTGCACGGCGAGCGCTTCGTGGACGAGGGCGCTGACCTGCGGAACTACACGTACGCCAAGTACGGCCGGGAGATCCTGAAGCAGCCGCACGCCGTCGCGTACCAGTTGTTCGACCAGCAGACCGTCCACCGCCTCCGCGATGAGTACCGCATCAAGGAAGCGACGAAGGCGGAGGCGAACAGCATCCCCGAACTCGCGGACGCCCTCGGCATCGACGTCGGGGGGCTCGTGCGCACTATCGACGCGTACAACGCCGCCTGCCGACCGGGGAAGTACGACCCGTCCGTCCTCGACGGCCTCGGTACGGAGGGGATCGAACCGCCCAAGTCGAACTGGGCGCTCCCGTTCGACCAGCCCCCCTACGTCGGCTACGCCGTCA
>CAZOYA010000267.1:0-4014 GCA_964583815.1 uncultured Gemmatimonadaceae bacterium
GCCCGCGGAATCGCGCACCGCGAGGCGGTCGGCCGAACGTGACGGCGACTCGCAGGAGGCGGCGAGCGCGAGGGCGAGACCGAGAGGCGCGATGCCCTGCAGACCGCAGCGCTTCCTACGGCCAGCGTGCACGTACCAGCCCGGCCAGTCGCTCGAGCTCGGCCGGCTCGGCTTCGATCTGGATCAGCCCGCGTCCGCCGATGCGGTCACGGATCACCGGCGCGAGGCGCACGGCCGAATCCACGAGGACCGCCACCCGGCTTCCGATCTCGGCGGTCGAGACGTCCTCGATACGCCTGGCCCCCTCCACGGTGAGCCGGAAGTCGAGGATGAGCTCGCCCGACCGCACCCTCGCCTCGACCCGCTCGAAGTCCCGGTCGGACAGGACGGCGTCGGGCTCGAGGTACAGCGTCTCGCCCTGGACCTCGACGGCGACCAGGCCCGGCGCAGCGACCTCGCGCGCCATGCGCAGCTCGAGGAGCGGGACGTCCGCGGGCGTCTGCGCCCGTGCGGCCGGGGAACCGGCGAGCGCGAGCGCGAGGGCGGGGAGGACGACTACTCCCGGTCCGCAAGCCATTCGACCCCTCCGGTGGGATGATTCCGGGCGCCGCACGAGCAACCTAGGAGCCGCACGCGCGAATCGCGACCCGTGGGCCGTCTACCCGCGACCCGGCCCCCTCCCGATCCGCCCCAGGTGCGTGTCGGCGAAGGCCGAGGCGTACTTCAGCCCGTATCCGAGCATCCGGTCGAAGCCGATGTGCGCGGTCCAGATGAGCCCGACGCCGAGGCCGAGCTCCGCGGAGCCGGTGGCGATCGAGAGCGCCGCGAGCGCGAGCGGGCCGACGTACGCGTGGGCGGCGTTGTAGACGGCCGCCCCGACGGCCGGTCCGGCCAGATAGGCGAGCATGCTCAGGTCCGGCACGAAGAAGAGGAGCAGGAAGCGGAGCCAGCCACCCCCCGAGCCGGCGTAGAGCAGGGCGGACAGAGCGAGCACGGCCGCGCCCTCCAGGCGGAGGAGCAGCAGCGGCCATCCGTCGACCGCGCCCTCGCCCGGTGCGCGCATCGGTGTCTCTCCGTTCATGAGGGCCTCCGTCTCCGTATCCGTCCGATCCTGGTCAGCACCCCATCGCCGGCGGCAGCAGGTTCGCCGGGATCGGCGTGCGGGGCCTGCGCCCCGTCCGCTCCATGTACTCCAGCGTGTACGCCCGGATCTGCTGGCCGTTGTCGTAGACCTCGACCATGTAGAGGTCCTCCGGCCGGTACGTTCCGAGGACCGAGAGCCCGCAGGGCACGGGCATCTCGTCGATGAACACCCGCACGCTCGCGGGACTGCCCCGCACCACCACGCAGCTCTGGCCGCCCCGCGACGGCGGACACGGCTCGATCCGGAGGAAGGCGTCGTCGCTGAGGAACTGCAGCGCGTCGAACGCCGCCGACCGGTGCAGACGGGCCTCGTCGTAGGCGCGCACCGGGCCGAAGCCGTAGCCGTTCCGTCGCGAGTCGAGCCGGCCGCGCATCTCGCGCATGCCGGCCATGAGCAGCGAGTCCGGCTCCAGCGACAGGAGTAGCGGCTCCATGCTGCCGCGCACGGTCAGCGGCACGTAGAGGCTCTCGTAGCCCAGCCGCTCGACGAGCAGCAGATAACCACCGGTGCGCACGTCCTCCAACCGGAAGGCGCCGCGCTCGTCCGCGGGGCGCGCCCGGCGATCGCCCAGGGTGAGGCGCGCGAACGGGAGCCCGGCGCCCGAGCGCGCATCGACGACCGCGCCGCTCAGGTCGACCTCGTCCCGGCCCGTCACCTCGAGTCCCTCGAGGTTGAGCGGACGCGGCTGGAGCCGGAGCGTCACGGGCTCCATCCCGGCGCGCACGGTCACGGGCACGAGCAGGTCCTCGTACCCGAACCGCGACGCCCGCACGAGGACCGGTCCCGCCGGGACGTCCGCCAGCAGGAAGCGGCCGTCGTCGCCGGAGCCGACCTCCACGGGCGAGCCCTCGAGCCCGATGGAGGCGCCCGGAAGCGGCCGGTCGGTGAGCGCGTCGATCACGACGCCGACGAGGTCGATGGCCGGCGCGCCGGGGGCCTCCTGGGCCGCCATCACGCCGGGCCGGGCGGCCAGCGAGGCCGCCAGCACGAGCCAGGCGACGCACGCGGCCGGCGGCGCGCCGCGCACGCGGATTCCCGGATGCTGCCCGATCCGGCCCGATGAGGTCACGTCGACCCTCCTTCTCGGCGGCCTGTCCCCCACCCGTACGACGTCGTAAGCTGAGGAACCTGCACCGGCCTCCCAGGAGCTCGCCGTGGCCGAACGCTTCCAGTTCCCGCTTCGTACGCCGGGCCTGGTCTGGTGCGCGCTCCTCGTGAGCCTTCTCCCCGCGGCAGCTTCCGCGCAAGTGGCGGGCGTCGCCACCGTCTCGGGCGTCGTCGTCGACGCGGGGACCGGACGCCCGCTTCCCGATGCGCGCATCGTGCTCCGGGAGGGGCTGCTCGAGACCGGCGCGCGCGAGGACGGCACGTTCGATCTCCGGGGCGTGCCCCCCGGCACGCACCTCCTCACGGTGCGGAGCTTCGGATACCTCAGCCTCACCCGGCTCGTGACGGTCGGGGGCGCGCCCGTCGAGCTCCGGATCACGCTGGAGCCGGCGCCCTTCGGGCTCGAGGGGCTCACCGTCGCGGTGGACAGCATGGGGGTGCTGACCGGGAGGGTCGTCGACGCCGAGAGCGGGATGCCGCTCGACAGCGTGGTCCCGTGGCTTCCCGCGATCGAGCGCGGCGTGCCGACGGACTCGCTCGGGCGCTTCGCCGTGCCGGACGTCCCGTTCGGTCCGCAGCTCCTCCAGGTGGCGCGCGCCGGTTACGAGCCCGAGATGCGCCCGGTCCGGTTCGGTCCGGAGTGGGAGCCGGTCGAGATCGCGCTCCGCCCCGACCGGGCCGTGCTCGAGGGCCTCCCCGAGATCGAACGTCGTCTGAAGGGCCGGCGGAACGCCTTCCCCGGCATCGTGACCACGCACGACACGGAGCGCATCGCCCGCACCGGCGCGGAGGACGTGCGCGAGTACGTGAACAAGTACACGCTCGTGCGCGTGGTGCCGTGCAGCGGCATGGCCATGTCCTTCTGGTGCATCGAGGCCGGAGGGCGGGCCGTCGAGCCGAAGGTCTGCATCGACGGATGGATCGAGTGGGGCGGCCTCGACCTGCTCCAGCGCATGGGCCCCGACGAGCTGCACCTGCTCGAGATCTACGGAACGAGCGGGATGCTCATCCGGGCCTACACGCACGCCTACGTCGAGGACCTCGCGCGGGGGTCCGGCGGCGTGACGTCACGCGAGCCCACGCCGCAGAGGGAGGGGGTGGAGGGGCTCGGGTGGGCGTCGGCGCGGTCGGGCGTCACGCCGTCGCTCGGGCCGCGGTGCTAGGGCAGGGACCGCGCCGGTTTCCGCGGAAATCGGCGACGGACCGTCCTTGCACGGTCGTTTGACTCTTGCGGATATACGCTCCTAGCTTGCGAGCCCGGCGGATCATCGATTGTGGAGGCCGAAATGAGCTACCTGACGCCATGTTCCTCGCTGGCCCGACGGGTGGCCACGAGCCTGCTCCTATTGGTCGCGGCCGCGTGTTCTTCCGCGACCGGGCCGGAGAGCGATCTCGATGTGCGTCTCGACCTCGAACGGACCGATCTCGCGTCGGGAGACACGGTCACGGTCGAGTTGATCGTGACCAACCTGACGGGACGGAGCCAGGTCTTCCGCGCAGGTTGCGGCGTGTTCAGCCTGGAAGTGGCGAAGTCGCCGGACCTGATCGGGCACGCCGGCAGCCCGACGACGTGTTCGGCTGCACGCACGGGCCGTGAGCTGGCTCCGGGCGAGCAGCTCAGCTACTCGATGTCGTTCGATGGTCATGCATGGGTATCGCAGCCTGCCGGATCGTCGTCGAGCCAACTCTGGCTCCAGCTCCCGCCGGGTGAGTATCGAATGACGGGCATCACGGAAGACTTCCGCACGGAGCCCGTGGAGTTT
>CAZOYA010000268.1:0-4013 GCA_964583815.1 uncultured Gemmatimonadaceae bacterium
GACTACGACAACGCCGCGCCGCCGGCGCTGGTCACGCTGCGGCGCGACGGGGTGGAGGTCCCGGCGGTGCTCCAGGCGACGAAGACGGGGATGCTCTTCGTGCTGCACCGCGAGACCGGGGAGCCGCTCTTCCCGGTCGAGGAGCGGCCGGTGCCCGCGAGCAGGATCCCCGGGGAGCGGGCCGCCCGGGCGCAGCCGTTCAGCGCCATCGCGCCGCTCAGCCCGCACCGCTTCTCGCTCGACGAGGTGTGGGGCGCGAGCGAGGAGGATCGCGCCGCGTGCCGAGCCATGATCGAGCCGCTCCGGAACGAGGGGATCTTCACGCCTCCGGACACGGCGGGCACGCTCGTGCTCCCCTCGAACATCGGCGGGGCGCACTGGGGCGGTCTGGCCTGGAACCCGGAGCGGCGGATCGCCGTGGTGCCCGTGAACCGGGTCGCGGCCGAGGTGCAGCTCATCCCGCGGGCGACGATCGACCTCGACGAGGCCGCGGCCGAGAGCGAGCGGCTCGGGCTCGGCTACGAGTACAACGTGATGCGCGGAACACCGTACGTCATGCGGCGACGGCTCCTGGTCGCTCCCTCGGGGCTGCCCTGTACGCCGCCTCCGTTCGGCGCGCTCGTGGCGGTCGATCTCGACACGGGCGAGCACCTGTGGCAGGTCCCCCTCGGCTCGCTCGAGCGGGTGAGTCCCCCGGGTGCCCCGCTGCCGGCCGACTGGGGGTCCGTGAACCTGGGCGGCCCCATCGCGACCGCGGGCGGGCTCGTCTTCATCGCGGCCGCGCTCGACCGGGAGCTCAAGGCGTACGACATCGAGACCGGCCGGAAGCTCTGGGCCGGGGCGCTCCCCGAGTCCGGCAAGGCGACGCCGATGACGTACACGATCGGCGGCACGCAGTACGTCGCGATCGCGGTGGGGGGTGGCGGGTTGTTCGGGGCGAGCGACCGGATCGTGGTGTTCGGGCTGCGGGGGGGAGGGTAGGGGCGGCGGGAGGCTCGGTATGCTCGGGGTCGCCGCAACCTACGCGCTCCGGCCGGCCCCGCCGATCGACGGGACGGCGTTCGGGCGGGCCTCACGCGCGGACCACGGGCGTCATCGCATCGTATGCGCCAACGCCTGCCCCAACTGCACGACGGTGGCCATCTCCTCCCGTGTGATCTGACGCCACGAGAGTCGAAGCACGGCGAGACCCCGCGCACGCAACCATGCGTCCTTTCTCCGGTCGCCCTCGAAGCGGGGGCGGGCCGAGTGATGGCGGAAGCCGTCGATCTCGACGGCGAGGCGCGCGTCGGGCCAGTAGAAGTCGAGCTCGTACCTTCCGATGCGCACGTTCACCTCGGGAGCAGGCAGGCGGGCCTTGCGGACGAGCGCGAGGAACGCCGCTTCGGCCTCGGAGCGCGTGAGCACGGGGCCGCCGGACCGGGTCAGGATCGCATGCAGCGACCGGACTCCCCTCCGATGGGGGCTCGCGGCCACGCGGGACGCGAGCTCGTCCAGGTCGAGCAGACCCTCGCGCGCCATTTGGGCGATCAGTCGCTCCAGCTTCGCCAGGTCGAGCATCGGCGCCAGGTCGAGGACGGTACGGATCGGCGTGGTCACCGGGAGGCCGTCCGTCACGGCGCGGTCGCCCGGGTCGAGCGCGCGGACCCGGTGCAGGCGGATCCCGGGTTTGTGCCTCCGGCCGGTGTGCGGCACCGTGACGTGGACCGCATACGCTTCGGGTGCTCTTCCCCTCCGGTTCGCCGGGAGCGCGGAGCGCTCCTCGAGCCACAGCTCGCTCGCGTCGTGATGGCTGAGCACCGCGTCCGGTCCGCACGCGAGCACCGCCGCCCATTGGCGGGCACGTGGAAGCAGCATCGGTCCGACGAGATACACGCCGGGATGGAGCCGGCGCAGCCGTCCGATCGCGAGGCGGTGGCGCAGACCGCCGCGGGACATCCCCGCGCTCAGAAGCTGCTCCCGGGTCACGACACCGCACTGCTGCTCGGCGACGGCGCGCACGCGGTCGTCGATCGTGCTGCTCACGCTCATGAGCGGGCGTCCGCGCGGGTTCTGGCTAGGACGCGGAGCGAGGGCGGGCGGGCGAGCTCGGCTTCGGCTGATCCGTCCATCCCGGAGAATGGTCAGCGGGGTGGGACGGTCACAGGGGCGGATGGGACGGGCGGGGCCTGCGGCGAGGTCGTGTGGGGCCGCGAGCGGGGTGCGCGGGCGTGCGGTCGACCGGGCCGGGCCGGAGCGAGCGACCAGATCGCGCCCCGTGAGGGGGGTAGGGGTCACGTGGGGCGCGTTCTGGCAGCTATACGTGCAGTTCGCGCCCCACGAGGGCCGCCGGGACGCATCGCGTGTATCGAAATGGTCGTATAGCTACCATTTCGCGCCCCACGCGGCGTGCACGTGCATTGCCGGGCGCGGTCTGGCACCTGGTTCGTCGGCCGACGGGACGGCACCCGGGGCGGGCCCTCGCACGGCCCACCTCTGGCTCCCGCAGCGCCCCACCGACTCACCCCCATCCGCGCCGTCCCACCGACTCACCCGCGATCCCCGCAGCGCCCCACCGGCTCACCCGCGATCCCCGCCGCGGCCCGCCGACTCATCACCGCTCCCGGGGCCGCCCGCCCCCTTCCGGACCTACGCCAGCCCGCCCGCCCGCCGCCCCTCCCCGCGATAATGGAACGTCGCCGGACGCCACCCGGGCACGTAGTACGTCTCGAGCGGTCCGAGGTCGAAACCGCCCTCGCGAAGGATTGCGGGTATGTCGCGATCGAGGTTGCAGCCGCCGCTCACGCGCCGCCACACGGGGCGCACCCTCCGCTGCCACCGTCGCACGCGCTCCTCGGGCGCGAGGCCGTGCTCGCAGAAGAGCAGGCGCCCCTCCGGCTTCAGCACGCGCGCCATCTCGCGGGCGGCGGCGACCGGCTCGGGGATCGTGCAGAGCGTGTACGTCGTCACGACGGTGTCGAAGCTGCGATCGGGGAAAGGGATCTCCTCCGCGCCCGCCGGCACGAGCTCCACGTCCACGCGCGCCTCCCGCGCGGCCGTCGTCGCCCGACGGAGCATCGCCGGGGCCGGATCGAGCCCGTACACCCGCTCGACGCGATGCGGGTCGTAGAGCGGAAGATTGAGACCGGTCCCGATGCCGACCTCGAGCACGCTTCCACGCGCGGCGGGCACGACCTTCGCCCGCTGCTCCATCACCAGCTCGAGCCCGCACGTGAGGTGGAGCAGTCGCGGAAGGACGAAGCGCTCGTAGAGCCCCATGGTTCGTGCGCGCCGGCGCGGCACGCCCCGACCGGCCCGGCCGCTAGAGCTTCCCGGTCCCGATCGCGTACGCGATGTCCGTCTGGGAGATCACGCCGACGAGCCGGCCGCTGTCCTCCACGAAGAGCCGCTTCACCTCGGCGTACAGCATCTGCTGCGCCGCCTCACGCACGTCGGCCTCCGGCTCGACCACGAGCGGCTGCGGCGTCATCAGCTCACGAGCGGTCGTGCTCTCGAACAGCTCGGCGCGGGTCTCCGGGTCGTTCTGCTCCGCCGCGGCCCGCAGCACGTCGGTGGCCGACACCACGCCCAGCATGCGGCCTTCCGACGTCACCACCGGCAAGCCGGACACGTGGGTATCGGACATGATCTGGACGATTTCGGCGACCGTCGCATCGGGCCCGATGGTCTGGAGGTCGGACCGCATCAGCTCGGCGACTCGCATGGTGCACTCCGGAGGGTAGGGTAGGATGCTGGCGCGTCGGGAGGCGCACCGGCACGGGGCTCCACGACACGTTCGATGAACCTACCCCCAGCCGAGGCGACGGTCGACCGGGTGCCGCCCTCCCGCGGCCGCAGGAGATCCTCGGCGCGGCCCGGTTGATCACGCTCGCGGCCGCGGGCATGTCGCGCGCCCACTCGTCCGCCCGACGGGCCCGCCCGCGGTGGACCCGGCCCCTCAGCGCCCGCCGCCCCCGCCTCCGCCGCCCCCGCCGCCGCCGAAGCCGCCTCCCCCCCCGCCCCCGCGGCTCCCC
>CAZOYA010000269.1:0-3979 GCA_964583815.1 uncultured Gemmatimonadaceae bacterium
CTTCGCCGGCAAGACCGACCCGCAGATCGCGCGGGAGCTGCTCGAGGGCGCGGGGTTCGCGGCCGAGGAGATCGACCGCGGGCTCGAGCGGCTGTGGCCGCGCTACCTCCGGCTCCTGGAGGAGCGGCTCCCCGGGCGACCGATGGAGGTGCTGCCGGGGGTGCACGAGCTCCTCGACGCGCTCCGCTCCCTCGAGGACGTCGCGCTCGGCCTCCTCACGGGAAACATCGAGGGCGGGGCCCGGCTCAAGCTCGGCTCGGCCCGCCTCTGGGAGCGCTTCCGCTTCGGGAGCTACGGATCGGACCACGAGGACCGCGACCGCCTTCCCGCGATCGCTCTGCGGCGGGCCGCGGAGCTGTGGGGACGGAGCTTCGACCCCTGCGACGCGGTCGTCATCGGGGACACGCCGAGGGACATCGCGTGCGGTCAGGCGGGCGGTGCGCGCACGCTCGGCGTCGCGACCGGGCGCTACGGCGCCCACGAGCTCGTCGCGTGCGGCGCGGACCACGTGCTCCCGGACCTCCGCGCCACCGAGGACGTGCTGGCCTGGATCGCGGCCTGAGGTCGTGGGCCGGGCCTCCCCCGCGGCGCGCCCCGGCTGCTTGATCGGCGGAACCGCGGGCGGCATCTTGCACCACCCACGAGCGGGCGGTGCCCGCTCCAGACCGGTCCGTGACCGGACCGTCCGCAACGGGAGATGACGGTGTCCAGAAGCGAGAAGCGCAGGCAGGCGCGCACGGGAGGAGCCGGAGACAACGGCTCCGGGATGGGGAAGCTCTACCTGCTCCTCGCGGCCGTGGCGGTCATCGGCATCGCGGTGGTCGCGTACTCGGTCGGCTCGAGCGCCCTGAGCGGCGCCGCGACCGGGCCGGTGGAGGTCGCCGGCCTCGACGACTCCGAGCGGCTCGTGGAGCTCGCGCAGCCCAACGAGCTGGGCGATCCGAACGCACCGGTCACGATCGTGGAGTTCGGCGACTACCAGTGCCCCGGGTGCGGGCACTTCGCCACGAACATCAAGCCCCAGCTCCAGCTCGCGTTCGTCGATCCGGGGCAGGCGAAGTTCGTCTTCTACGACTTCCCGCTCATCCAGATCCACCCGCACGCGTTCCTGGCGGCGCGGGCGGCGCGCTGCGCGGGCGAGCAGGACCGGTACTGGGAGTACCACGACGTGCTCTTCCGCATGCAGACGAGCTGGTCGGGGCAGGCCAACGCGATCGGCTCGTTCATCGACTACGCCGAGTCCGTCGGGCTCGACACGGACGCGTTCGAGTCGTGCCTTCAGAGCGACCGCTTCGCCGACGTGGTCACGGCGAACATGGAGCTCGGCGCGCAGCTCGGCGTGAGCGGCACCCCCACCGTCCTCGTGAACGGGCGGGGCGAGGTGCGGCGCGTGGGCGCGGACCTCGAGCAGATCCGCCGCGCGGTCGAGGAGCTCGCGGCGGCCCCGGCGGGCGGCCGCTGAGCCCGGGGGCGCGCAACGTGGCGAAGCGATCCCCGGCGAAGCTGATGAAGGTGCGTCTGCTCTTCGTGGACGAGGGCGACTACCACGACGAGGAGATCGAGGTGCCGGCGGGCGGTCTGGACCGCTACGACCGGCTCATCGACTTCCTGCGCGAGGACCCGGCGGTGCTGAAGCACCTGCACGTGGATCTCTCGCGGCTCTGCGCGGCGTACCGGAGCGACTGACCGGGTCCGGCCGGCGCGGTCGGGCGTCCCGCCTGCGGGTCGCGCGCACGATGCGCGCCCGGCGGGCCGATCGCGAAGGGCTTTTCTGCGCTACCGGCGGGTCCCGTCCGCCGCCCCGAGCCGCTCGAGCGCGGCCTCGAGCGTCCAGCTCCGCACGACCTCGGGAGGCCACGTGCCCGCCCGGGCCGCGGCGACCAGGTCGCGTGCCTCCGCGCGGGCCCGCTCCGCGGTCCGCCCGTCGAGGACGCCCCGCGCGACCGCCTCCTCGAGCTCGTCCTCGTCCAGGATCCGCGGGGGGCCACCGTTCACGGGCAGCCACACGTCCAGGAACAGGTCGGTCGTGCGCCAGGTGGGCCCGTCGATCTCCGGCGGCGTGAGCACGTTGGCGTAGAGGCCGGTGAAGGTGCCGTCGGCCAGGTGGAAGCGGCCGATGTCGTGCCACGCGCCGGGGAAGGTGAACCATACGGCCGGGGCGCCGGGCTCGAGGATGACCCGGCCGTCCGCGACCGCGGGCCGCACGAGCGGGGCCGAGGGCGCGTAGGTGACGATGACGTCCGGGCGCTCCTCGATCAGCGCCTGCTCGAAGACGTCGGTCCGATCCGGGGGGCGGTGGTAGTGGATGCGGACGGCGCGGGTCCCGCTCACCCGAAGCGGGCGGCGCGAGGGGGCGGCGCGGCGGCGCCGGGGTCCGCGGTCGGTCCGGCGTCCGCGGCCGGTTCGGCCTGCGCGGCCGTCTCGACCTCCCCGGTCGCGTCCGGTCCGACCGTCGCCGCGACCCGCCCCGGCGCGATCGCCTCCACGAACACGTCCATGATCCCGCCGCACACGGCCGGGCTCCACGAGAGCAGGTCCTCGGTGAGGTCGACGCGCACGCGCTCGGGCCGCCCCGTCTCCAGCACCCGCCGGGCCACCTCGATCACCTCCGCCTCGCCGCAGCCGCCGCCGACGGTGCCCACGAGCCCGTGGGCGGGATCGACGACCATGCGGGCCCCCACCTTCCGCGGGGTGGATCCCCGGGTGGCGACGATCGTGGCGAGCGCGCAGCCGCGGCCGGCCTCGCGGGCCGCCCGGAGAGCGCGGTCGAGCTGGAGATCGTCCTGGTGGGTCATGTCGCGTCCGGTTCGGGATCCTGGAAGAAGCGCTCGGCCACGCGCTCCACGTCGCGGAGCGGCCGCCCGCTGCCGCCGCGGCGCACGAGCACGAGCTCGGCCGCGACGGCGACGGCGATCTCCTCCGGCGTCTCGGCGCCGACGTCGAGCCCCACGGGCGCATGGATGCGCCCGAGCGCCTCCCGCTCGATCCCGTCGCGAAGGAGCTGCTCGAACGTCGCGCGCACCCGCCGCCGGCTGCCGATCATACCGATGTACGCGGGTGCCGGGTCCAGCCGGAGCGCCCGGACGAGGCAGGCGTAGTCGTACTTGTGGCCGCGCGTGACGAGCAGGAGGTGCGTGCGGCCGTGGATCGCCACGTCCCGGAACGGGTCGTCGAAGTCGGCCGACAGCACGCGCTCCGCCTCGGGGAAGCGCTCCCGGGTGGCGAAGGCGGGCCGGTCGTCGAGCACGGTGACGCGGAACCCGAGCAGCGCGCCGAGCCGGGCGAGCGGCTGCGCGATGTGCCCGGCCCCGACCACGATCAGCTCCTGGACCGCGCGCCGGAGCTCCACGTAGACCTCGAGCTCCGCTCCGTCCGGACCGAGCAGCGTCCGCAGCCCCTCCCGCGCGCGCGGGTCGTCGAGCACCTCGTCCAGGAGCTGCGCCCCGCGGGCGTCGAGCGCCTCGCTCCCGAGCGTGCCGCGCAGGGTGTCCTCGTCCGTGCGCGTACGGGCCAGCCGGCGCCCGAGCAGGGACGCCTCCGTGCCCCCGACGACGACGAGCTGCGCCGCGTGGCCGCCCGCCTCGGAGGTGTCGACGAGGAGGGCCGAGGCGTCGACCGCATCGAGCGGCGGGGCGCTCCGGCTCATGCCGCCCCGTCCGCGCGGGTCGCGGCGCCGTCCGCGCCGCGCTCCGTCCGGGCGGCCGCCCCCCCGGGGCGGGCCTCCACGAGCGCCGCGTACGCCTCCGGCGTGTCGACGTCCGTCAGCACGCCCGGGTCGGCCGTCTCGACGAGGCCGGCCTCCTCGAGATGTCGGTGCACCACCGCGCGGGCGCCGCCCCGGAGCGACGGGTCCTCGAGCTCCGGGAAGAGCGCGCGGCCGATCAGCGCGGGGTGGCCGCGCTCGCCCCGGTGCACGGGCAGGACGAGCGGCGCGCCGCTCGCCGCGGCGGCGCGCACGAGCGCCGCGACCGTGTCGCGC
>CAZOYA010000270.1:0-3890 GCA_964583815.1 uncultured Gemmatimonadaceae bacterium
CGAGGTACGCGCGCAGCTGCAACAGCACTTCCGGCCGGAGTTCCTGAACCGCGTCGACGACATCGTGGTCTTCCACCCGCTCGGCGAGGAGGAGCTGCGACGGATCGTCGACCTGCAGCTCGAGCGCGTGAAGCGGCTCGCGCGGGACGTGGGCGTCGAGCTCGAGGTCACGGACGCGGCGCGGCGCGCCCTCGCGGAGGAGGGCTACGACCCGCTCTTCGGCGCGCGGCCGCTCAAGCGGGCCATCCAGCGCTCGGTGCAGGACCCGCTGGCGCTCCACCTGCTCGACGAGGAGGTGCCGGAGGGGACGCGGATCGTGGTGGACGTGGATCCGGAGACGGGCGGGCTCACCCTCGGGACGGGCGACGGGACGCGCAGGGAAGAGCCCGCGCCCTCGCACGCCGGCGCGGGAGAGTGAGGCCCCGGAACGTCACCCTTCCGGCCGGGCGCGGTTTGGCAGAGATTCGTGGTGCCACGCGCCCTCGAACCCGGGAGACCGATGAAGGCCCACGCAGTCGCGGCGCTCCTCCTCGCGCTGATCTCCGCCCAGGCGTGCAGCACCCGTGTCGTCGTGGATCCCGCGACGGCGGTGGGGCCGCAGCTCTCGGTCGAGCGGTTCCTGCAGGCGGCGAACACCCGGGACCTCGACGCCATGGGGCGGCTCTTCGGAACGCACGAAGGCCCGCTCGGGGATACCGGGAGCACGTTCGGATGCGCGTTCAAGAAGATCGGCTCCTGGTTCGGCGGCGAGGCCTGCCTCGACCGGAGGGACGTGGAGCTGCGGATGGACGCGATCGCGTCGATCCTCCGGCACCAGGACTACGTCGTGACCGCCCAGCAGCGGGTGGCGGGGCGCACCCACGCCACCACGCGCCTCCTGGTCGACCTCACCCAGGACGGAGGGACGGTCAAGGGTGTCCCGTTCGTGGTCGTGCACGGATCGGACGGGCGCTGGCTCGTCCAGGAGATCGACCTCGCCCGGGTGATGGCCGGCGGCCGGTGAGGCCGGGCCCGGCTCACCCCGAGCGCTCGACGAGCTCCACGAGGATGCCGCCGGCGCTCGACGGGTGGATGAACGCCACCCGGCCGTGCGCCCCGGGCCGGGGATGCTCGTCGACGAGCCGCACGCCGGCGGCGCGGAGCCGGTCGAGCTCCGCCTCGATGTCCGCGGTGCGGTACGCGACGTGGTGGAGCGCGGTGCCGCGGCGCTCCAGGAAGCGTCCGACCGTGGTCTCCGGACCGAGCGGCTCGAGGAGCTCCAGCATGCCGACGAAGGCGACCCGCACGCCCTGCTCGGGCAGCTCGAGCGGGGGGGAACAGACCTCGCCGGTGAGGAGTTCGAAGACTCGGCGTGCATCGTCGAGAGAAGGGACGGCGACGGCCACGTGGTCGAGGGGAAGGGCGGTGGGGAGAGGCATCGTCGACATCGATAATCCTGTGCGTGGACAGCGCGCGGAACCGGCCCCCGCGGCCGGCACAAGCTAAAGGAGATCGGAGATGGCAACGAGTGACGCGATCCTCGAGGTGACGGACGCCAACTTCGTCGCGGAGGTGGAGCAGGGCGACGGGCTGCACATGATCGACTTCTGGGCGACCTGGTGCGGACCGTGCCGGATGGTCGCGCCGATCGTGAGCGAGCTCGCCGACGAGTACCAGGACAAGGGACTTAGGGTCGGGAAGCTCGATGTCGACAGCAACCCGAGCACCACGGCGCGGTTCAACGT
The DNA here is from genome assembly GCA_964583815.1 of uncultured Gemmatimonadaceae bacterium. Lineage (GTDB taxonomy): Bacteria > Gemmatimonadota > Gemmatimonadetes > Longimicrobiales > Gaopeijiaceae > JAWLHJ01. The sequence goes on from CAZOYA010000270.1 coordinate 1,725, forward strand.
GACCTCGATCCCGAGCATCCTGTTCTTCAAGGACGGGAAGCTCGTGGACCGGGTCGTCGGCGCCGTCCCGCGGCCGCACCTCGAGGAGAAGGTGCGGGCGCTGCTGTAGCCTTCCGGCGCGATCCGGACCGGGGAGAGCCGGCGGTGGGCACGCTGTACGTCGTCAGCACGCCGATCGGCAACCTCGGGGACCTGACGCCCCGCGCGCGTGAGACGCTGCGGGGCGTCTCGCGCATCCTGGCCGAGGATACGCGGCGCACGCGCGTCCTGGCCGACCACGCCGGAGCGACGGCGCCGCTCGTCTCCCTTCACGCGCACAACGAGCGGGAGCGCGCCGCGCGCGTGCTCGGGTGGCTGGCGGCGGGGGAGAGCCTCGCGCTCGTCTCGGACGCGGGCACGCCCGTGGTCTCGGACCCCGGCGCGCGCCTCGTGGCGGCGGTCCTCGAGGAGGGCCACGAGGTCGTGCCCGTGCCGGGGCCGAGCGCCGTGCTCGCGGCGCTCGTCGCCTCTGGCCTCCCCGCCGACCGCTTCACCTTCCTCGGCTTCCCGGAGCGGAAGGGAGCCGCGCGCCGCGCCGACCTCGAGCGGGTCGCGGGGAGCGCGGAGACGGTCGTGCTCTTCGAGTCGCCGGTCCGGCTCGCGAAGCTCCTTCGCGACCTCGCGGAGGTCTGCGGACCCGGCCGCCGCGTGGCCGTCGCGCGCGAGCTCACGAAGCTGCACGAGTCGTTCTACCGCGGAACCCTGGAGGACGCGCTCCGCTACTACGGAGAGACGCCGCCGCGCGGCGAGGTGACCGTCGTGATCGAGCCGGCCCCCGAGGCGCCCGCCGCCCCGGAGGCGGAGGCCGCCCGCGCCACGGCGCGGCGGCTTCTCGACGGGGGCATGCGTCCTTCGGCCGTCGCGCGGGAGCTCGCCGGCAGGCTCGCCCTCGCCCGAAACGACGCGTACCGTATCGTGCACGACCTCGAGGCGGAGTCGGAGACTTGATCCACGGGTTCCTGGCGGCGCTCGCCCTCCTGCTCTGGCTCGCGCCACCGGCGCGGGCGCAGGCCGCCGCGTCCGGGGACTCCGTCACGATCTCCCGGCTCCGCTACGGCGGCGGGGGCGACTGGTACGCGAACCCCTCGTCGCTGCCGAACCTCCTCGCCGCCATCCGCGAGCGCACGGGGATTCCCGTCGCGTCCCGCGAGAGCACGGTCGCGCCCGGCGACCCGACGCTGCCGGACCATCCCTACCTCTACATGACCGGCCACGGCACCGTCCGCTTCACGCCGGCGGAGCGGGCGGCGCTGCGCGAGCACCTACGCTCCGGCGGCTTCCTGCACGCGGACGACAACTACGGGCTGAACGAGAGCTTCCGGGAGGAGATGCGGCAGATCTTCCCGGAGGTCGAGCTCACGGAGATCCCGCCGGATCACCCCGTGTTCCACGTCCTCTACGAGATGCCGGAAGGGCTGCCGAAGATCCACGAGCACGACGGCGCGGCGCCGCAGGCGCTCGGGATCTTCCTCGACGGGCGGCTCGCGGTGTTCTACTCGTACGAGTCCGACCTCGGGGACGGCTGGGAGGATCCGGGCGTGCACGGGGATCCGCCCGCGGTGCGGGAGGCGGCGCTCCGGATGGGGATCAACCTGTTCCTCTACGCGCTCGGGCAGGTCCCGTCGTGAGCCCCGGCGCCGAGCGGCTCGGGGCGGTCGTGGAGCGGGTGAGGCGTCACCTCGGGCGGCGCTCCCTCGTCGCGGCGGCCTCGTGGGCGGCCGCCGGGGTGCTCCTGCTCGCCGCGGGCGCCTGGCTGCTCGCGGGCCCGGAGGGGTGGCGCGCCGGGAGCGCGGCCCCGCTCGTGCTCGTCGTCCTGATGGCGGTCTGGGCCGGGGCCACGCTGGTGGGGACCGCGGCGGCGATGCGGCGGTGGTTCGCCGACGCCCGGGTCGCCGCGGCGGTGGAGCGGGCGGGCCGGCTCCGGACGGGCGAGGTCCGGGGCGCGCTCGAGCTCGGGAACGCGCTGCCGCGCGGGGTGTCGGCCACGCTGGCGGGGCACGCCGCGGAGACGACGGCGCGCGCGCTGCGCGGCCTCGATGCCCGCACCCTGAGCGGCGACCTGGGCGCGCGCGGCACCCGGTGGAGCCGGCGCGGGCTCGGGCTCCTCACGGTGGCCGTGCTCCTCGT
>CAZOYA010000271.1:0-3855 GCA_964583815.1 uncultured Gemmatimonadaceae bacterium
AGGCGCCCCGTCCCGCATCCCGGCGAGCCCCGACGGGGATCGCCGTGCCGCGCTCCCTACGCCGGTCTCAACCGGATCAGGTTCCAAGGGTCTGTCTCAACCCCGTCCATCCGGACGGGATGCCCCTGGCGGCTCCGCTGAAGCTAGACCCGCGGAGAGGGCGGGGCAAACCGGCACGCGGCCCGCGGGCGGCGCCCTGGCCCCTCGGGCCGCACGGCGTCATGATGCCGGGTGGGTCCTCGAGACGGGTCCCTCGACGAGGAGGCAGGGATGGTCGACGGCGACGGGGTGACGGGCTTCCACGAGGCGGTGAAGGGCGGCCGCCTCGACGAGGTGGAGCGCCTGCTCCGGGACGATCCGGGGCTGGTGGACGCCCCCTCGGGTCCGGTTTCTCCGGTGCTCCTGGCCCTCTTCCACGGCCACGAGGACGTGGCGCGCGCCCTCGCCCGCGCGGGTGCGGCGCTCGGTCCCTCGGAGGCGGCGGCGCTCGGCGCCGTCGACCGGCTCGAGGACGTCCGGGCGCGGGAGGGCGGCTCGATCGAGGGGCCCGGCCCCACGGGCTGGACACCGCTCCACCTCGCCGCCTTCTACGGCCGGAGCGCCGCCACCACGTGGCTGCTCGAGCACGGGGCCCGCCCGGAGACGCGATCGAAGACCGCCGAAGCCAACACCGCCCTGCACGCGGCCCTGGCGGGGCGCCGGGACCTCGACGTCGTCCGCACGCTGCTCGAGCACGGCGCGGACCCGGCGGCACGGGAGGCGCTCGGGGTGACGCCGCTCCACCTGGCCGCCTCGCGCGGGGACGAGCGGGCGGTGGACGTGCTGCTCGCCGCGGGCGCCGCGCCGGAGCCGATGGACGACGGCCGCCTTCCCTCGGCGCTGGCGACCGAGCGGGGCCATCCCGAGCTCGCCGCACGCCTGGCGGCGATCGAGTCGGGCGCGGCGGCCGGAGCCTGATCCGGGGGAGCCGGGTGCCCGCGCGGGCACCCGGCCCGACCGGGCTCAGTCCGGCGCCTCCTCCCCCCCGAACCGCACGGGCAGCTCGAGCCGGAAGGTCGTGCCCGCCCCGACCGTGCTCCGCACCGCGAGCGTCCCTCCGAGCAGCCCGGCGAGCTTCCGGCTGATCGAGAGCCCGAGCCCGCTTCCGCCTCGCTGCCCCGTGCGCTCCCGGCCCACCTGCCGGAACTCCTCGAAGATCACGTCGAGGTACTCCTCGGGAATCCCGACCCCCGTGTCCTCGACCTCGATCCAGACCCTCGTCCCGTCGGGGAGCGGCCCCGCGCGGACCTGCACGCAGCCCTCGTCGGTGAACTTGACCGCGTTGGACAGGAGGTTCAGCACGACCTGCCACAGCCGCGTCCGGTCCGTGCGCACGGCCGGCGTGTCCGGGTCGACGTCGAGGATGCACTCGAGCCCCTTCTGGTCCACCATCAGGCGCATCGACTCGCACACGCGCTCGAGGAAGCGCCCCAGCTCGAGGTCGACCGGTACGAGCTGCAGCTTGCCCGCTTCCACCCTCGAGAGGTCGAGGATGTCGTTCACGATGAGCAGCAGGTGCTCGGCCGCCGCGCGCATCCGCCGCAGCCCGTCCTCCTGGCGCTCGGTGAGCTCGCCGAACATCCCCTCGCTCATCAGCGAGTTGTATCCGAGGATTGCGTTGATGGGCGTCCTCAGCTCGTGGCTCATGGTGGCGAGGAAGTCGCTCTTCAGGCGCGACGCCCGGAGGAGCTCGGCGCGCTGCAGCACCAGCTCCTCGTTCCGGGCGGCGAGGTCGGCGGTCGCGTGCGCGACCCGCTCCTCGAGCTCGGCGTTCAGGCGCTTCAGGTCCGTGGCGAGGCGCCGGTTCTCCATCTCCTGCGTGCGGTCGTGCAGCACCGTCACCAGCGCACGCGGCTCGCCTTCCTCGTCCAGGATCTTCGTGCTCGCGGCGCGCGCCAGCAGAGGGCGGCGGTCTCGCGGATGCTCGAGCAGGACGTCCGCCTCGTGCCGACGCTCGGCGCGGAGCAGGGATTCGCTCACGAACGCGCCGAGGCGCACCCGGTTCGGCGTGGCCGGCCCGGCGCCCTCGTCCCCGGGTCCGTCGAGCCCGAGAAGGCGCTCCGCCTCCCGGTTCATGAGCACGATCCGGGAGGAGGGGTCCGTGACGAAGATCGGCACGCCCACGTCCCCGAGGATGGCGTGCAGGTGCTCGGACTCCTGCCGGGCGGCCCGCGCGGCCGCGGCGGAGCGCTCGAGCTCCCGCTCGAGCTCCTGGACCGTGGTGCCGAGCGTCGTGACGTCGCGGAGCACGAAGACCGTCTCCCCGGGGCCGGCGCCACCGTCCCCGAGCGTGCCCGCCAGCACCTCGAACAGGAGCGTCTCGCGCGTCGCGGGGTCGCGGAGCTCCAGCTCCCCCGCCGGGGAGGTTCCGCCTGCGTCGTGAAGGAGCACCCGGGCCCGGTGCGCGCTCAGGTAGAGGTTGTTCGTGCGCACGGCCCGGTGGTGCCACTCGGGATCGTCGGCATCCGACAGGAACAGCTCGGCCGCACGCCGGTTCGCGAGCCCGACGCGGCCTTCGGCGTCCAGGACGAGCACCGGATCCGGCACGGCGTCGAGCGCACCCCCGAGACGGCGGCTCGTCGCCCCCCGCTCCTCGAGGCGGACCCGCATCTCGTCGAGCTCGGCCGCGCGGGCCAGGAACGGAGCCGCGACGTCCAGCGCCGCCCGCACGTCCTCGACCGCGGGGTGGCGCGCCTCCACGTCCACCGCGACGACCGCCGCGAAGGACGCCCCGAACGTGGTCGCCGGGACGACGACGCCGGCTCTCCAGGAGGACAGGGCCCGGACGAGCGCGGTTTCCCCCGCCGTCTCCGGCTGCGCGCCGCACCCGAGGTACTCCTCGAGGAAGGCGTCGACTTCCGCGCGCGGGACGCCGGCGCCCCGCGCGGCTCCGCCCCCTGCATGCGTGGCGGCGGCGACGATGCGCTCGAACGGGAAACGACTGCGGACGTCCGCGACGAGCACGTCGAGGGTGGTCCCGAGCGAGGAGGCGAACGCGTAGCGGCGCTGCAGGCGCGCCAGGAAGACCGCTTCGGTCTCGGGCCCCGCCCCCCGTGGCGCGCGACGACGCGCGCCGCGCTCGAGCGTGGCCTTCAGCCACGCATGGTCCGGCCCCTCGTCCAGCCGACACCGATCCTCGGCCAAGGTCGTCACCTCCTGGCGACGCGCACGCGGCCGCTCGGCGACCCGGCGGTCGCTCGGCGAGCCATGCGTGGGGCACCCGGTCGTGAACGGGATTCCACCGAGGGGGGCCGGTACCGTACGCCGCGCTCCGCTCCGATGTCAAGCAGGTGTGGGCGGCGGCGGGTGCGGAGGCGCGAGGGAACGCCGAATCGCCCTCACGCGGACGGACCGCACGGCGGCGACGCGCCGGGGGAAGCCGCCCACCGGTCAGTCCGCGCGCTCGAGCTTCAGGCGGATGTTCACGAAGTTGTACGGCGGCCACGGGCCCGTGTACTTGAGCTCGAGCAGACCCCGGTAGCGCTCCCCGAGCGCCTCGACCGCTCCGTCGAACTCCACCTCCCGGGCCCGGTCGACGAGATAGGCGGCGTTCAGGATCATGTTGTCGCCGATCAGCTTGTTGGACCGTCGCGCCACGGAGAGCGGCCGGAGCATGTCGTGGATGTCGGCGACCGTCCGTCGGGCCCGCTCCTCGAGCGCGGCCTCGAGGAGCCGCGCGAGCTGCATCCGCGCGAAGTAGGTCGATCCCTGGCCCTTGCGGGTGATCTCCTCCTTCAGGCGCCGGATCTCCGCGTCCTGGGACTCGATGTCGGAGACCGCCCGCTCCCGGTCCCACACGGCCTTGAGCCCGAGCTC
>CAZOYA010000272.1:0-3809 GCA_964583815.1 uncultured Gemmatimonadaceae bacterium
CCGAGTCGAGGATCTGCCCGAAGTGGTCGTGGGCAGGCTCCGTCTCCGGCAGCCCAAGGAGCCACTGGTACCACCGGAAGCTGGCGGGTACGTCGCGCACGCCGACGATCGTCCAGAGGCGTCTCAGAGAGCCTCCTCGTGCCGGTCAGAACCCTGCGTCCGTCCTACCCTGCTCGCTCCATCCCACACGTGGAACAACCGACGGATCGCTCCCGGAGCGCTGTCCTGCGGGCCGAGCGAACGGTACCAGCAGATCACGTCGTGCCACGCGCCGTGCTTGTACCCGACCCGGGGAAAGCGGCCGACCAGCTCGAAGCCGAGCGCCCGGTGCAGGCCTTCACTGCCGGGATTGGGTGCCGTGGCCATGGCATAGGCGCCGCGGAAGCCCTGCCGCTCCAGGAGGCGCAACAAGGTCGTGTAGAGCGTCCGGCCCACGCCGCGTCGGTGGCGCGAGGGCCGGACGTAGACGGATACCTCCACGCACCAGTCGTAGGCCGCGCGCGCCCGGAAGCGCCCGGCGTAGGCATATCCGACGATACGCCCTTCTTCGACCGCCACCAGCCAGGGATATCCGTCGGAAAGGGTCGCCTCGATCCGGCGTCGGATCTCCGAAAGGGAGGGAACCTCCCCTTCGAACGAGATCGCGGTCTCGCGGACGATGGGCTCGTAGATCTCGAGGATATCCTCCGCGTCGTCTCCCGTGGCCAATCGGATCATGCCGAACCATGGGGGAGGCGAAGCCGGGCGGACAGGGCCTCCGTCCGGCAGGGCGTGGCGTAGGTAGCCGCGCGCCCCGCCAGACGGAGTTGCCCCGGGGACCTATCGAGGGGATGCGCCCCGATCCGCCATTCCGTAGCTCACGGGCCCGACAGCTCGAATCCGTGCTCCACGAGCGCGCGAACCGTGGCTTCCGCGCCGAGATGCACCGGCAGGGTCTCGGTGACGCCGGTGACCGCCGGCGGGATGATCACCCAGCGAAGGACCCGGTCGGGCTGGACCGTCGCCAGGGGACTCGGAGGAGTCACCGCGGGATCCAGACGCTCGTGCATGAACAGGAGCCGGATGCGCCCCTCCGTGATCTGCGCGTGATAGCTCCACGTGTAGGGCGTGTTGTTCGCCCGGATGAACCGGACGGGAAGCGGCTGGTAGTTCGTCTGGCCGAAACCGGTGTCGAGCCACGTCAGCACGGCCCCGTCTTCGAGCACCTCCGCGGAGATCTCGGGGACGTCGACGTTCGCGAAGCGGGCGCGCTCCCGCTCGTACGCTCCGTTGGGGGTGTGCTCGAAGTAGTGCGGAATCAGGACGGATGACCAATCGTCGTCCGTCAGCGTCACTCGACCCGAGATGATGTTCGCGGTTCCGGGAGGCCCTTCGGGGCCCGCCGGCCCCGCGGGTCCCTCGGCGCCGTCCGCACCGGCGGGTCCTGCCGGGCCTTCCGGTCCTGCGGGGCCCGCGGGACCGGCCGGGCCTGCCGGACCCGTGGCTCCCTCGGGACCCGCTGGCCCCATCGGTCCCTGATCGCCACGACACCCGGCGACGAGCACGAAAATGGCGAAGACCAGCGACCTCCTGGCCAGGCTGCGCATCATGACCGCTCCGTTGATTCGAGGTGGTACCGGACCGAACAGCGGCCCAGGTTAACCCCCTCTCAGGAGCGCGTCATGAGATGGGCGGATGCCACCGTGCTCGCCGGGTGTCCCCGGCTGCGCCACCCCGACGTTCCCGCGCGTGCGTCATTTCGGTCCGCACGGCTCGATGCCTTGCGCGAGATCCCGCATCTCGACGTCGTAATCGAAGGGATATCCCTCTCCGTGTCGGAGCGCGATCCACGCGGGAGGCGTGCTGGCGAGCTCGATCCACCAGGTGGTCGCCTGGAGGCGGAGCGTGCGCGCACGATCGGACTCTCCGACGTCCTGAGGCCAGTCGCCGAGAACGTCCCATATCCGTCCACGCGACCAGACGATGAACGAACCCTCCCCGGCGTAGCTCAAGACCCAGATCGTATCACCCGCTTCGAACGGCCGTGATGCCTGTTTCATGACGACGAGGCCGGCCTCGTCGACCACCATGTCCGCGCGCACAGTCTCCACGCATTCGTCCGGGCCGAGCACGCCCATCTGGCTGGAACGGTCATCGAAGCGTGCGTAAACGGGTACCTCGTCGACGATCAGCCATTCGCCGAAATGGCAGCCGAGCTCGAACGGACAATGATCCCTCAGGCGACGCGGCATGTCGGCCGGGGCTTCGGGTAGATCGACGGGGACCTGTGGTGGCTCCACACGCTCCGGGAGCGGCGGCCGGGGTTCCTTCGCGTCCGCGGCTGGGCGTGGTGGAGAGACGGCGTCGACCACCGGAGGGACGCGCTCGGGCTCGCCCCGGGGGGCATCACCCGCGCAGGCGATCGTGAAGGTGGCGGCCACGAGGACTGTCGCGGGCCAATGCACGCGACGAAGGGATCGGTACGGAACGGATGTCATGTGGCCGCGAGTAGGGTAGAATGAGCGTCGGTTACGCGCGGATCCGGCGTTCGGCTCGTGCCGCCCACGCTCTCGCATTCAAGAGGATCGAGCCGTCCGCGTGGCGAGGCAGCGTGTCCGAGAGTCGCCTCGCGAGCTCTTGCTGCTTCTGCTCGGGGAGGGACGCCAGATACCCTGGTGCCGGACCGGGTCCACCCACGAAGGGCATCCAGTAGTCGTCGAAGTCGCGGAAGGGTGTCGGGATTTCGAGCGCCTCCACCTTCACGCGGGGGAAGCCCGCCGCCCGGAACGCGGCTTCCAGCGCGGCGGGCGAGCAGATGGGGAAGCGCGCGCCCTCGTCGTGCCGGCGTGCGGCCGGGTCGAGCTCGACCGCGGCGTCCCAGAAGCGGCGGAGGAACTCCATGCCTCCCGCGTAATCCCAGACGCAGGCCGCCACCATGCCGTCTTCGGTCGCGCGTGACCCCATCTCGCGGAGCGCCTTGGTCGGATCCGGAAGGAAGTTCAGGACGAGCGAGGAAAGCACGACGTCGTAGCCGGCCGACCTGGACGGCAAATCATCAACGCCCGCAACGAAAAACTCGACCCGGTCGTCCGGATGCGTGGCGCGAGCGTACGCGATGAACTGCGGGGAAGGGTCCGTCGACACCACCGAAGCCGGAAGCCCGATCTCGAGGATCCGCGAGGTCAGGGCGCCCGTTCCGCACCCGACCTCGAGCCAGTGTCGGCCCACGGGGACGTCCAGCCACAGGACGAAGGAGCGAGCCAGCTCGCGACTCCACCGGCCCATGAAGCGCTCGTAGGCGTCGGCGCTCTCCCAGGCGTCTCTCGGAGATTCGGATGGTGCCATGGTTCGTCCTCCCCGCGGGGGCGCGGAGTGGTGCCCACACGATGGTCATGATAGGGCGCACCCGGAGCGTTGGCACACGATGCAGGCGCCGACGGTACCGCCGCTGCCCGAGCCCATGCTCGAACGATGGCTATCGTCCCAATCCCTCCAGTCTCCGGAGCACCACCGTCTCCACGTCCAGCTCGTTCCGTTCGAGGATCAGGAGACGGTCTCCCGCAGCATCGAGGATCCGTGACGTTTCGGGCAAGAGGAGCGCCTCGATCTTCATACCTCGATCCGAGAGCACACGCCACTCGAGCAGACCGTCTGCCGCGGGTCCTCCGGCTTGAAGCCAGACGCGGCCCTCCGCATCGACCTGGATCGCCCGATAGGCCGGATGGAATTCGGCAGCGCGAGTGAGGCCGTCCGGGAGGGAATCCGGCCGAGGGCATTTGACACTTCACGGCCTACGATGAAGCGTCACATGCCTTATGCACCGTGTCTTC